>NZ_CALUWY010000009.1 GCF_944324615.1 uncultured Mailhella sp. | reverse complement strand
ACAGGAATCGATACAGCCGTCCATATACTTCTGGACATATCCGGCTCCATGACCAGCCGTATCGAACTTGCTGGTGCGGCCTGTTACTCCGTGGCGCTGGCTTTGGCTGCTATCCCGGGCATCTCCGTAGGCGTTTCTGCTTTCCCTGCTGATTACAAGGAAGATGTTACTGCGACCGTCTCTCCTTTACTTCGACATGGAGAACGGGTTGTGAACTCTTTCGGCGTTGAAGCTCATGGAAGCACACCCATGACTGAAGCCTTATGGTGGGTATTGGGGATGCTTTCGACACGACCAGAACATCGAAAAGTCGTATTGGTGGTGACGGATGGCTACCCAGACGATCCCGAGACTGCCAAAGAAACGATAACAGCAGCACAACGAATGGGAATGGACGTGCTGGGTATCGGCATCGACGCGCCTATCATTAACACTATGATTCCCAGCTCAGAAAACATCACCGACATCCGCGAACTGGCTCCGGCTATGTTCCGGATTCTTCAACACACAATGACTGAAAAACGGAGGTGACCATGGCGTCATCCATCAAACCTACAACCTTGCTTGCTATCAGTATTCTGATCCTTCAAATTGCCATAAAAATCGTGAAAGATACGGAGGATGATGACGAGTAAAAGAAAGGCTCCCCGGTATTTTGCCGAGGGGCCTTGCCAAAAACTTTTTTACTCATAATTGAAAGTCTCAACACAATCACAGCACTCTCACTAGTATCCCCTCCTTGCTTGTCCTTCAATTCACTACAGAATTACTCCTATTCATATATCAAGTCCGTCTAATATAACTTTAAGAGCCATAGGGCGGGCATATTTTGTGATCGCATCGCTTATGCTGATGGTATTTCGCTCCATAGGCTGTTTCCACATGGCCGGATAAATATGCAATTTTTTTTCCATACCACCTGCTTTCAAAAACAAAATGTCATCTTTATGAAAAACCGTCACCTTATATTGTTCCAATACCGGCAAAAACGGTTTGAACAGGGCCTCCTGCCTGTCTGCGGAAAGAGGTTCCGCAAGCCTCCCCTGCATGCTCCAGCGCAAGAGATCCAGCGCGGCGAACCTATCCAGCCGCCCGTGAATATGACGGTTGCGATAATGCTTCAGGCATTGATGACAGGCATCCTCACAGTCGCAAGCGGAAAGAAAACACTCCGTGTTCTGGAGAATCCCGGCCATGTAGGGAACAAGCCCCACGGCGTAGCCTGCCCCGCTGGAAAGGCTGTCGTATAGATACAGATCAACGCAGGTATCGTTTCCGTTCCCCCGGATACGATAACCGCTGACCAGCTCCGTAAACTCGATATCCAGCTTCTGGCATACCTGAAGACGCAAGGCCTCCGCCAGAGAAAGCGCAGCCCGTTCCAGCCACGGAGTACTGCGTTGCATATCCATCTTCCGACTGTCCAAAGTACATTCCAGTACGAGCATATCTGTGATGAAATCATAGCCCAGATCAACTTCAATCACTTCTGGATGCCGGCATTTTTCTGAGAACCGGCTTCGGTAAGGACGCCCCACCTCCTGTTTCAAGCGGCTTTTCTGAAGAGCCGGCACGGCGGCTCCGCAGTCCCGGCACACATAAAAACCGTTGCCTCCGTTGTTGTTCATCATAATGATGCGCTGGCCGCTCCGATCGGCCATGCGCATATATTTGCATCCCTCCACAAGCGCCATATTTCCCGATTCTGGAAGGGTGGAATATAAGGGCTGCTCCGCCCATGAATACGTTTCGTCCAGCCGGGAAGCGGATATGCTCCCGGCATTGACAGGTGCAAAGCCCCACGGCTTGAGCATGGGACGCCCTTGCTCAAGTTCTTCCGCTCCACAGAAGGGACAACGCCGCTCGTCGCCGGAAGCCAGCCCGAACCAGTGACAGCGGGAACAACGGACAATCGGCTTCAGATATGCACTGTCTTCGACAAAGGAGCGAGCCGGACTCTTCCAGTTCGATTTGCCGCCAACTTTATACCTTTCGCTTCCATAACTGTATAACCCGCCGATCTGATAGGTATTCTTATCCACGACGATACCGCGCCCCGGAGCGTACTCGCTGATGGCGATGTCCAGTCCTCGGGATACCTGATAGCGCAGTCGGCCTGTGTCATCCGTAATGTACACACTCACAACGTTTTTGGGGAAGGAATAGGTGGGAATAATGCTCTCTTCATACAAAGCATCCAGCATGCTGCGGGCCTGGATTCCTGCTCCCATCGTTTCATAAAGTTCTGGATGCTTATGCCACTTCTCATAAAGATTTTCCAATGCCTGCCGCAAGTTCCGGCGAAAATCGCTTTCCTTGATGTCGGCATTTCTATCCAGCAGTATGCCGTTGCGCAGTACGGGCCAGATTTCGAGAAAACGCAGAAACTCATCCCTGTGCGCGGAAAGAAAAAGCGTTGCCGGCATCTCATCCAGGCCCGGCAGACCATGCCGCTCACAGTAATCCTGAATGACGACCATGGACAGATGACGCTGGAGCAGCCGGGAACTGTGCGTATCTATCCACGGCCGACGCGGATCCCCCCGAAACATGGGGGACGGATCACGAAAATACAGCGCGTCATGCGGGCCGTTTTCACAAAACGTCACGATGGTGGAAAGCACGGCTCCACGGCGCCCTGCGCGACCGGCACGCTGCTGGTAATTCTCACGCAACGGCGGCACGTTCCTCAAACCGACGGCCACAAGAGAGCCGATATCAATGCCCACTTCCATGGTGGTCGTGCTGCTCAGAATATCGACGGGGGAATCGCCCTCCTTCACTATATCCTGAAAACGCAGCTCATACTCTTCCGTGCGGGACCACAGCTCGTCGCGCTGATCCTTGTAGGAAAGCTGCGCCGTATGCTCCTCCGTGTCGATGACCCGGATGGAAGCACCTCCAAGGGCATCCCGCATCTGCTTCTTCCACAATTCCAGGGCTTCAAGTTCTCTTCCAGCAAGGGGCTGTATGGAAGGTGCGCCGCAATGAGGACAGGCCCCTTTCAAAGGCATGGCCGTCACCCCCGAGCAACGGGAACAGCGGTACCAGACATGATTCATGTCGAACCGGGGAACCACGGCGGAAAGATCGACATAATATCGCTCCTGATTGTCCCGGCCGTACCTGAGGAAATTTTCCTGAAGAACCCGCTTCCACGTCCTCACCACCGGAGAATCCTGCGGCCAACCCATGATGCCCATCACGGAGGAAGGCAATTTCCAGTCCTTCATCAGGCCACATCCTTCATAGGGATGAAGCACCTGTTCCCGGACTTCATCCGATATCTGATGCCCGAGAGCCAGTCTGTCGCGGCAGATATGCAGCATCCATGCATTGAACATCTCAATGAACTGCTGCCGGTCCGTCTGGATGCCTTCATCTTCCAGTTCTTCCATGGCCTCTTGAAGATGCCTGTTTTCCGGTTCCAGCCATGCCATGGCGATATCGGAAGCGGTGTTGTACCCTGAACAGAAAAGCCTGAGCAGCTGTACCTGCATAGACTCGGGTGCAGACTCCACATCCATGTCGGGAGAACGTCTCCGGTTCATCCTGCGCAGCATTTTTGCGCAGTCTTCCTCCCAGAATCTCCGGCCATCCTTGCCGCTGAACATGTGCACGTTATGCAATCCGGCCTCAAGAGCAAAATATCCGTACAAATCGTTCAGGGTCTGCGGCTCGTCCGCCTGCGACATTCTTTTCAGTGCCAGAGCAAAAAGCTGTCGCGCGGCAGTAATGTCGGAAGCCTCCGACATGTCGCGGGCCAGTGTTGCCGCCCCCTGACGACTGTCGGAAAAAAGTAGCACCTTGCGCCCCTCGTTGGGCAGTTCCGGATTTCCCGCCTTTTCCGGAACCGGCGGCTGATGTTCAAACTGCGCCCGAATAAGACTGTAGAAGGGAAAATTTCCTCTCACGGCAAAATTGAGAATCTGCCCCGGCCCCAGGCGCCTGCCGCAGTGCGGACAGGCGTGAAATGTCTTGAGTCCCGGCCTTCCCTTATCCTCAAAATCAGGACAATAATACAGTTTCCGGATACCGGGCTTCCCCTGGGCGGCATCATCGCCGATATGCAAAAATCCGTTGCGTATATCCAGATAACAGGGGGTCATTCTGGACTTGCCCGTAATCTTCAGCGCCGAATAGCCCTTCGGAGGAATGTAAAGATGCATCTCTTTCAGCGTGCTGTCCATCCACTGGCCGGGAAGCCTCCAAAGATATGCCAGTCCCCTGTGCCTGAACTGTTCTTCAAGAATGTAGCCCTTGAAAAACAGCGCCCCGCAACGACGGTCGTGGTACAGCTCATAGACCACGGCGCCGCAATGCGGGCATACGGCCCGGCCGCTGGACAAGGTCACCTCACCCAGCGTGATTCCTCCTGAGCTGGAGGCATGCGGACAGTCCGCGTTGGTGCAGGCAAAGAGCCCCTGTATGCCCCGAAACAGCGGGTTCGCCCGCACGGGAAACAATATATCCCTGCCCTTCCGGGCCAGCGCAAGTATGGAAAGAAGCGTGCCCGTCATGGGCAAGGCCTGACTCAGAGCGGTATGGGGAAAAACGGCGGAAGCCAGTTCTGAAAGGGAAACCGACGTTCCTCGGCACTGAGCCATGAGTTCACGGAACGGCCGGTACTCCGGCAGGTGTTCAAAGAGCCATTCCCCAGCTTCCGGGACGGAGGTGAAAGGCGCGCCCTTCCGGTACGCCGCCCAAAACCTGTTCAAAGCAGCCGTCACATCCTCCTCATCGCTGAAGTCGGAGGCCGAAAAAGCGGCGACATGTTCCGACGGAACATCCAGACCGGCCTCGGGTAGCGCATTCCTTGATCCGGTGAGCCAGCAAAACGTTTCTCCCCCGGAAGCCGTAAGACTCCCTGCGAACTCCCGCACGGCCCTCCGGTCCCCTTCCCCGGCATCGGGCATGCTGGCGGTGGTCAGGATGAACTGTACGCGTTCACGGGGTATGCCGAGTTTATGGAACAAACGGCGCAGCAGAAGTGCCACTTCCCCACCCGAAGCCCCTTTATACATATGGGCTTCATCAATGACGAAAAGCAGGCGGTTTTTCGGTGAAGCCTCCAGCCATGCGCGGGTATCGTTCCATATCCCGCGTTCATGCGGACGAAACAGCATATATTCCAGCATGGAATAGTTGGTGATGAGAATGTCCGGGGTAACGGCCTGCATCTCGAAGCGGGTGATAAGTTCCGCATCCTCGGGATCTGTTGTATGACGCCCGCATTCCAAATGTTCCACAAAGGCGGAAAGATCCGCTTTGGCCGGAATGCGTCCCTGCTTTTTTAGCTCTCCGATATAGGTATTGCCGTCCGCATCGACCACGCGCTTCAGAGTCCGGGCGAGTTCCTTATCCTGATCGCCTTTCGGTGTCGTCCCCGGATACGGTGTGCGCCCCGTATACATGCCAAACTGCGGCCTGCGGACTTCTTCTCCCGCACAAGTCCGGAAGTGCTTCACAAAACGCCCTTCCCCGTCTCCCATGAGGCGCCGCAGACGGCTCAGCTGGTCGGAAACAAGAGCATTCATGGGATACATGATGATACAGCGCACGCCTCGCTTTGCCCACGTCCGCGGAGCATCATGCGCCTCTCGCACCAGCGCGGCCATAAGCGGCCACAAAAAGCACTCCGTCTTGCCGGAACCCGTCCCCGTAGATACGAACAGATCCTTACCGGCGACGGCTTTTTCCAGCGCTGTGATCTGATGCCGGAAGGGACTAGAATAAACGCCGAGTCCGTCCGCCGCAAGACAGGAAAAAAAGGTCCGCATCCAGCCCGGAATATCCGCAGCGGACATACCGTCCGGCACTTTCTCATATTCTGCAGACGATTCAACATACGGCTCACGGAACAGCACGCCCTCGTCGTCCAGTCTGTTCTGCAAGGCTTCAAGAAGAACGGGACTTCTGCGAAGATGGGTGATAATATAATCTTTCAGAGCACCCTTGAGTGCGGCGTGTGCATCCAACATACCTTCAGACATACGATCTCTCCTCAAAGCGGTAGCCCAGACGGGTCATAACGTCATGAAATGCGGGATAGACCTCCCCTGCCATGATGCGGAAAGCATAATAGCCCCGTTCCTTCTGGGAAGGATCCAGGTCAGGCCAGCTGTACAGGCGGAAAAAAGCCTCTACCGCAGGGGGGAGCAGGTAATCTGGTTTCACAAAAACCAGATTGTCTTCATGTTTCACATCAAAGAACGTCAGCCCACGCTGAGCGAGAAGCGCAGCGGCCAAGGCGGCATAACGGGGGTGCTCATTCCAATACTCAGGAAGAACACGACAATGAAACGTCTTCCCGTCAAAACGATACAACGTATAGGCGCTGTTCCCTTCCTTTCTTCTCATGAGGGAAAGTACGTCTCTGTCAGGCTGCTCCTTCCAGTATTTCTGACCGGATCGGGAAAAATGAAGGCGTAAGAATTCCCGATCTTCCGGAAAATCCCGACGTACTTCGTTCAACGACTCTCCCAGACGCACTAGCTCCTTCCGGGAGAGCAGCGCCTGAAGGCCGAACATGGAAAAAACATCCCTGTTCGCTTTGCCGGACTCCCCTTTCCGGTAAAAGCCCGCTCCGCTCATGGGACACGTTTTCCCGGGCCGAAGTCCCCGAAGAAACGATATTCCGTTCGCAAAAGCGCAGGACCGCACCGTGGGAGCGGCACGCCATGATCTGTGATAGAAGCAGCCGCCGCGCTGAAGAACATCCCGTATCTGCACCTGCAGGCCTTCGTTCGTGGCATCCTCGAAAGAGGCCAGCGCCTTTTCCACATAAGGAAACAGCTTGCGAAAGCTCATCAGCGTCTGTTCCATGACAGCTGCAACATGCTGCAGCGATACGCCTTCTTCCTCCTGCCCCTCTTCCTGCTCCCAAAGGGAAGCCAGCCCACGCACGGTGGCGACGCTGTACACAAGGCGGCAGTGCCAGTGTTCCGGCGTCTCACGGCTTCCCCTGGCTATTCCCAGATCCCGGGACAAGCGCTCAAAAATTCCGGACTCAGCCATCAGATTCGTTCTCCCGGAAGGTCTTCAAAAAGTCGCCGGTCCGCAGGACTCAGGTTATTTTCCGCTCCAAGTCTGTCAAAAAACTCCGTCTTTCGATCCAGCGCCACCGCCAGCGGAAAAAGCAGACACGCAACACGGAAAAACTCTCTGCTCCCCGCCGGCATGGAAGCACAGGCCCATGCCGCAAGCTCTCTGACCATGTTCTTCACAACAGGTTTCCGGCTCAGGCCTTTTATGGCGTTCACCATATCCGTTACGTCCCCGCCCTTCTCTTGCTCCCTGTAGCCGCTGCTTCTGCGGCATCCGGTCAGGACACCGGACCCCTTACCGGTGATGAAAACGTCGAGCACCAGCGGAAAGACATACGCATACAGCCCCGCAGGCTCTAGGGACAAATCGTCGGCATAAGGATGGACAAAAATCCACATTTTTCCCGAACCGCTCAATTCGGAAACCAGCTGATCGATCCAGCGATGCAAAAACGGATGCTTCACCACAATGACGACAGCATCATCACGCATCACGGCTTCCAGCGCCGCCGGCGTCCAGGCTCCGCAGCAGTCCAGCACGGCGGCATGGCGTCCCGTCATGGCGCAGGAAAGCGCATCCGCAACAGCCATGCCCTGCGGCCCGGCCAGCAGAAGCGACGTGCCGCTCTGAAAGGCGCCATACAAGAAATGCGCCAGCTCCTTGTCATGTTCCGCGCCGATCGCCTTCACATTATCCCGCAGCACCTCAAGGCTTTCTTCCGTATTCTGTACAACATCGGGGTCTTCCACCGTGTTGCCTGGACGAAAAAGAAACGACGCGGACGTATCGGCAGAAGCGTGCGAAGGCATCATGGAAGCCAGTTCGCCGGAAGCTCCGAACAAGGCCAGATCCGCAAGGAATCCCGCCGCCTCTTCACGCGCAAGAGAAAGCTTCTCCCGCAGCAGACGCAGACTTTCTTCCCCCAGGTGCTCATAGTGCGCCGCATGTTCCTGCGCCTGTTTCAGACGTTCTTCCGCAGCCGACGTTTCCCGTTGCATCTGCGCGAGCATCTTCTCATGTTCTGAACGGACATGCGCCAGTTTTTCTTCCAGAATCCGTTTTTCCTGTTCCAGTTCTTTACTCCGGGCCTCGCAGGCTTCCTGCTCCTTACGGATCTCTGCCTGCTGCTGCCTGAGGTCAGAAGCATACGTCACCAGCCATTCTTCCTGCAGCCTCTGGCGCAGGGTATCGTCACTTTCCAACAGACCGTGGAGAATGGTATTGCCGATATCCTCCCCTCTGATGTGCAAACTCAGTTCATTCTGAAACTTCTGCCAGTAGGATTTCGCCACTTCCAGCGGGATATGGCAGACGGAAGCAGTTTCTTCAGGTATCTCATCCTCGGAAAGTTGTCTAATCAAAGTATGAAGCTGAGTGACTCCTTTTCTGGTCACTCCGTTTTCCATAAGGAAACTTCTACTTAATTTTTTAATAAGCAAATCTCTTACTACGTATTTCGGACTAAGAATATTTATCCATCCTGATTCTTTTTGGAGTTTTATATATTTATACAAATAACAAGTAGTTATACTATCATACATATATACGTTTAAAATATCACTATCACATATATTATAATACGGTAATACATATATATCATTATTAATACAAATTCCACCAGGAACACTTTTCCACTGTGTGGGCTGACATAACACAGCGCTCCAAGTTCTGTTGGATGCCACGCCGAATTTAACAGACGTTTTTACTTCATTATTACTGATATTTCTGTCATTTTTAAATAAAATTAATCTGTTATGTTTACACGGGGGAATATCTATGCCGTTTTTCAGCTTTTCCACCAGTTCTTCTTCAGAAAGAGAGGAATATTTTTTAATAACCTCACACGGCACATATTCTTCACAACAGTTACTTTTGACCTTATCTTCATTATCTACAAACCACAGCCACACGCCAAGCTGCCCCGGCTGCATACCGGGATATCTCTGCTGACTATAAAAAAGCCTGTCTCGTTGATATCCTCTATAGGAACCGTCAATATCCGGTAAGGAAAGCGTATCGTCTTCCATGTCGGCAAGGCGCATCATTCTGTTATCTTCACCTGTTATTTCACAAACGGACATAATTTTTTTATAATCATACATCATCTTTTCCCCTTTGCTTCCATTACTCTGCACAGAAGAATCTGCGCCCTTCGGGAAACAGTTCCCTCAGACTGCCTTTGCCGTAGCCAGGCTTCAACCAGACGCCACCCCCGAAAAAAACGGAGACATTCCGCCAGAGCTCGGGAGGCTTCCTCTTCGTCTCCGTGCATACGCTTCAAACGACGACAAAGCTGCATGTCCGTCCATCCGGACGCATCGTCGCTTTTCGGCTGCTCCCTGCCTTCCGTACTCTCCCCTGTCTGACCGGGACGGACGAAGACGATGGTCCGCATGGAGTCCAACCCCTGAAAGATGGTCAACGTCTGACCCATGCCCGCTTTCAGCTCCAGGACTTCCCCGCCTTTCAGCGTATACCGTTCCGTCAGCGGTGAATCCTCACTTTTCAGCCACACCTCGCCGTCGAACGGTCCCCGTACATAAAGCAGCGTTCCGGGCCGGACGCCTTCCAGCAGGTCGCCTTTCAGTTCGTTTCCCTTATGATCCGTCACTGTCACCCCGGGAGGGGAAGTCGCCCGATCAAGGGGCTGCCGGATAAAGTAGTCATAGCGCAGGACATGTGAAAAGCGCCCTAGTTGAAGAAGAGGCGCATCCGAAGTGCCCGAAACCAGCTGTTTCCGTATTCCGCAGGCAAAGCGGATAAGGCGTGCCGAGTCCCGATGGACGATCTCCGGCAACGGCACCCGAGGAAAAGACTGTACACTTACGTTTTCCCCTTCAAGAAAGATGAAAAGCTCGTCGGCATTGTGATAAATAAGGTGCGGCGTGCGAATGACGACGGGCCACAGAGGAAAAATAAGCGGCGCCTGTCTCTTGAGGTTCGCCCTGAGACGAAGAAAAAAGCTCGCCGCCTCCCGGCTGAAAGACAGGGTCTTCACCCGGTATACATCACAGTTGAACCAGCCGTGTACCGATCGGGGTATCAGGGTGACGCGCACATTAAAGCAGTATCCGGGATCAAAACGTTCACGAAAGACCGCAATATATTCCCTGTTTACCTGAACATCAGGAAAAAAGGGCAGACGACGCCCGGTCTCGGCCTCAAACAGTGTCACATCGGCCAGTCCGTCTGCAGATTGAGGCCAGAGAGACGGCAACGCGGAGTGATCGTCGAGGGAAAGTCGGAAAATTTTTGAAGGATAATCCCCCGCATCAAGCCATGTCAGCCGATCGGGCTGGAGACGGTCCTTCAGGTTGTACCGGTATGTTTCCCCCCTGTCATTCTCAATGCAGAGCAGTTTTCGGGTACATCCCTCCAAAACGGCTTTCTGAAGTGCCAGCAGGCCAAGTTCCAGCCGCCAGCGCCCCGGTCCTTCTGTCCTCAGTCGAAGAGGCAGCGTACATATCCGTGCAGAAAAAGAAGAAAACGGCAGGTTATATCCGTATGTCTGGGAACGATCCTCGCAATCCTTATTCTGAGCTGCCTGGTCATGACGGAAATGTCGGATGCGTTCTCTCCCGGCAGTGAATGTTACACCCTGTCCGCAAATACCGCAGACAAAAATCTTGCTTCGTGCAGAAACAGTGTACGGGCAGTCCCTCGCTGCATCATACTCCGTTACCGGTTGATACCCATACTTATCCGACCACATGAGAACATGGGAAAGTGACATCTTACATCCTGAAAAGCTGTGTATCGTTTGAGATTAAACTATCAATACTATATTCCATTCCAAATTTCCATATTTACCAGTTCCTCCTTAGTAACTCTCCATTTTTAATATTTTTATTTAGTGAATTTAGATAGTTAACCGCCATACCCAGCCTAATATATAAGTGACTTTACTATTTCACTATTTCCACAATGATTTTACAGTAAAATATAATTATCCTGTTATATCAATTCTATACTAAAAAAATAGTACTATATGTAATATAAAAAGTATCATATATATTTTGATATTTCAATATAATTTATTTTAACAAATATTTATTTAATCAATATATTTGTTATAGTTAAAAATATATTTTTTCTTATATTGTTTATACACAACAACATAGCTTTTAACTAATATATCGTCATCATTAATTTAAAAAGATACCTCCCACAATAACACAAAAATAAATAATTATGCTAACATATCGACATATTAAGAAAAATTTCATAAAATACGCTTTAATTGATTACAACAGATACTTCCATCTTGTCGACTATCTGCTTTCCATTTAAAAATTGGGTCAGAGGTAACTCGCTATATTCGAACTTAAATATGTATATCCTGATCAGTTTCCATGCAGAACTCCGATAAAAGACTAAAAGTTCAAACAAAAACATAGGATGTCGTGTGCATATACTACTGCCATAAATCTATAACCATGGTCATTCTTCAAAAAAGTGTCCCCCTTTCAAAATTTAAAGGTCAAAATAAAGTTTCACCTCTTGGAGCTCATCTCCCGCGCTTGTCAATCAATTTTTCCCCTGCTATCCCAAAAGAAAAATATACTCCGATCCTGCCAACAGTCATTACCCTCATGATCGAAGCACTTTCTTTTTTAGGAGCCTCTCAGTCAGAGTCAGACCAGCGTTTCCCCTTCAAACCAGGCGACATCGTTCGGCATTTCAAGCATGAACACTACCCTGCCGATTCTCCCATGTACACCTACAAAATCCTGGGATATGCAACTCACTCCGAGACCAGAGAAACTCTCGTCATCTATGAGGCGCTCTACGACCTGCACGATGGAGATACACTCAAGGTATTCGCAAGACCGCTCGATATGTTCATGTCAAAGGTGGACAAAAAGAAGTATCCCGACATCCGGCAGGAATACCGCTTCGAGCTTCTGAGCAGAGCGTAACGGGAAACTTCCTTTCTTGCCTGCACATGTTCCCTCTGCTATTTCTGAGCAGAACATACAGGCGGAGCATCTCATGTCACTGACGGAATCACTCTCTCGAATCGACGATCTTCAGGAGCAGATCAAAAGTCTGCCTCCCCTGAGAGATGCATAAATTACCTCTCTGCGCGCATATTACAAAGTCAAGCTAACTTACAGCAGCAATGCTCTGGAAGGAAATACGCTAACGGAGTCGGAAACCAAGGTGGTTCTGGAAGACGGGCTCATCATCGGTGGACGGCCTTTACGTGATCACCTCGAAGCCGTCGGCCATGCCACCGCCTTTGACTACATATACTCGCTCCAGCGCGGCACGGGACTCTCCGAACTGGATATCCTCACCCTGCACAAACTGTTCTTCAGCAAGATTCAGGAAGAACAGGCCGGTGTCTACAGAAAAAGCCGCATCTTCGTGACGGGGGCTGCCCACAAGTTTCCGAACCCCGAAGAAGTTCCAGCTCTCATGAAGGAATTCGTGGAGCAGGTTCCGCGATGGAAGGAACAATACCATCCGGTCGAATACGCAGCTCGCCTTCATCAGCGGCTTGTGGCCATCCATCCTTTTGTTGACGGCAACGGCCGAGTAGCAAGGCTGCTCATGAATCTGGCCCTACTCCAGAGCGGCCATCAGGTCACTGTTATCCCTCCCGTTCTCCGCTTGGAATACATTGGGACTCTGGAAACGTCCCATCGACACATGATGCCTTTCATTCTGTTCATCTGCTGCCAGATTGAAGCTCAAAACGAATACCTGCGGTTGCTGAAGGACTAACCTTCGTTAAAATTTCAGAAAGTTTAGTAATGCAATAAAACACACTTAATTTACACCAAATGATGCGGGACTCCAGAAGCAGAGCTTGTAATTTTTCTTTTTTCGGTATCACGAATTTTATCAGCTATTTTTTGAATTTTATTCGTTATCCACATATATGCTGTAGTTCCCTCAGAATAATCAGCTTCTGCATACATATCAACTCGACCATCTTCACGCATTTGTTCTACTTGCTGCATTGCTTTCAAGTCACCTTTTGGATATATAGCAAATGTTGCACCACCATTTTTCTTTATTACAGAAAAAGCTGGAATATCACTTGGACCATCAGCAATATAAATCATATTTTCAAAGTGAACTCTTCTATTTACTTCTGGAATTTTAGAATTAACATCAATACCATCAATCTTACCAATCCCTTTATTAATTTCAAAAATAGCTCTTGTTTTTGTAGTATTATCAATTGCATAAAGTACTTCATTTATAATAGGTTTTCCCTCTGCATCAGGAGCGTCCAACAGTTCACATCCCCAAATTCCATCGACAAAAGGCATTAATTTTGAACCACGAATAACTTCTGCAAATCCAGTGCTAACAATATAATGTTCAACCTGAATACCATATTCTGCATAAGTTTTATCATTATCTAACATACTCTTAGTTTTTTCAAATATATCAGGAATTCCATTATAGAATTTTTGCTGTTCACCATATTGACGAAGTTTTTGATTATTTAATCCTCTAAATTTACCTTCATGGGCACATTTAATAAAATAATTTAAATAATATGTATCTTTATTAATACGAATATTTTGTTCTTCATATTGTTTTGGAATTGTATTAACTTGCTCCCAAAAATATGAAGGTGAAATTTCATATTCTTTAAAAATTGGATCTTGCATATATCCATCTATTAATGTTTTATCACAATCCCAAATTATAGCTATAATATTAGCCATATGACTACTCCTTTTTATACATTAAAATAAAAATTTATCATATTTTAAAGTAATTTTACACACTTATTTTTTACGAATGTCATTCAACCATTTTCCCTTATATTTAAAATATTTTGGACCTGCAATATGTTTTTGACCAGTAAGTAGCTTTGCCAGTGCTGTAAGCGTCATTGTTTTACCCTCAAATTCAACTTTATTATCACTTACAACTGTAGCTTTAATATTTGAATTTTTTCCATATTCAATTTGCTCGCCTATAGCAATTCTACATTTAGAAAACGAAAAATTTGAAGCTCTTTCTTTCTGTATATCATCAACCTCTCGTGCATTTTTTTCTTCCTGTTCTTCTTCTATAGTTGCAGGAATACGCCTAAGTCTATCTTTAGTATTATGTATTTCTGCCATTGCTTCAAGAATTTGGTAAGCATCTTCTGGTGACACAGCATAAAATTCACGTTTTCTTTGCTTTCCATTATAAAGTTCAACAGATCTAAGATCTGGATTTAATTTATCTATGATGCTATGTAAATTTTGATCAGATAGGCATGAATCAACTCCATATAATGCATATACACGAAATGCATATGGTGTACACTCACTACTATTAAGTTTTTTAAGACGTGTGTTGATATCCTTAGCGTAACCAATTTTAATATAATTAGGAAATGATGGATTAGTAAGTATGTAAATTACTCCTTCAGACTTATCCATAACGATCTCCACTACCATATCTTTTTGATGAAATAGCGTATTACAAAAAAATAAATTATGCAAGCAGTACGCAGATTCTTCTTCAACTTATTATAAGCATCATCCATCCCCCTACTCCGTTTTTCAATAAAAAACGTACTCATCATCGCGGAAAAACATATTGCCACGGCCTCAGATTTAGGCTACTGATGAAGCACGAACGAGTTGCAGCGGTAAAATAAATCTAAATATTTGGCATAGTTAGGATAAAATCTCTTCCTCTCCGCCAGATATTTCCAAGGGGTTGCATTGAAAAATGCGACCCCCTTTTTCGTTAATGAATATTCATGACTGGTGATTTTCGTAGTGATGCGGACAAGTGTGCTTATGAAAGACGCCTGGGACTGCATGCAAGCGCAGGATTGAGGAGTCGCAGAGCAACGAAAACAATGCCTTAAAAAGTCACACAGAGCATAATTTTGACACAACAAATGTCTGCCCTTCTCTGTGTCCGGTGCCGTTCCTGCTTTCCGTCCGGCATGCCACAACTTTTGAGCGCTGGCACAGTTCCATCGCCCGGCACCCGCTCCCGACACTTTCGGACTGATTCCGAAAGACACAGCTTTTCAACCGGTTCCTTTTCGTCCGGACTATGGACTGCTCACTCCCCGGGCAGCTCTTCTTATGGATACAGAGGAAAAAAGCTCAGAAAGGCACCCATACGGAAATTCCGGAAAACGTACACCTCTGCCATGCCCCCCATCCTTACGGAATCTGTCCATCGTGCACCAAGAGACAAAAAACAGGCATGCCCCATTGCGGAGCATACCTGCTTTTTATTCAGATCTTCCACATCATCGCATGGCAGGAAGATCCGTCCGGCTATCAGGACAGACTTACCGCCTGCCATCACCGTGTTAACAACAATACCTCTTTATTCCTCACCCATTTCACTCAGCGGGATGCCGCACGCGCGGGCCACGCCTGCACCATACGCAGGATCAGCCTTGGCACAGTGGCGGATATGACGCAGCTTGATTTCCCGGGGAGCATCGCCCAGGGATCTGGCCGTATTGCCGAACAGCGCCTCCTTCTGTTCAGGACTCATCAGACGGAAAAGCTTGCCGGGCTGCTCGAAGTAATCTGCATCATCGCACGGGTAGTCCCAGCGGGCCGCATCTCCGCTGATCTTCAAAGGCGGTTCCGCAAAATCCGGCTGTTCCTTCCAGGCACCCATGCTGTTGGGCTCATAGCTGGTATAACTGCCGTAGTTGCCGTCTACGCGCATGGCGCCGTCACGATGGAAGCTGTGATACGGACAGCGAGGCCGGTTGACCGGAATCATGTTATGGTTGACCCCCAGCCGATAGCGCTGGGCATCGCCATAGGAGAACAGCCGCCCCTGCAGCATCTTATCGGGGGAAACGCCGATACCGGGAACCAGATTGGCGGGGTTGAAGGCCGCCTGCTCCACTTCGGCAAAGTAGTTTTCAGGATTACGGTTTAATTCCAGCACGCCCACCTCAATCATCGGGCAGTCCTTGTGATACCAGACCTTGGTCAGATCAAACGGATGATAGGGAAGTTTTTCCGCATCTTCCTCGGGCATCACCTGGAAATATAAGGTCCAGCGGGGGAAATCCCCTTTTTCAATATGCTCGTACAGGTCCCTCTGGTGACTGTCCCTGTCCCGCCCGATAAGCTCCTGCGCTTCGGCATCCGTCAGATTTCTGATTCCCTGCTGAGTCTTGAAGTGAAACTTGACCCAGAAACGTTTGTTCTCCGCATTGATGAGGCTGTAGGTGTGACTGCCGAAACCGTGCATGTGCCGGTACGAGGCCGGAATCCCCCGATCACTCATGAGCACCGTAATCTGATGCAGCGCCTCGGGCAGAAGCGTCCAGAAGTCCCAGTTGTCTGCAGCGCTGTGCATATTGGTGCGCGGATTACGTTTGACCACATGGTTCAGATCGGGGAACTTAAGCGGATCACGCAGGAAAAACACCGGCGTATTGTTGCCCACCATGTCCCAGTTGCCCTGATCCGTGTAGAATTTGACGGCAAATCCACGGATGTCGCGTTCCGCATCTGCGGCACCACGCTCACCCGCCACAGTGGAGAAGCGGACAAAGACCTCCGTCTTTTTCCCTACTTCGGCAAAAAGCGATGCCCGGGTGTACCGGGTAACATCATGGGTCACGGTAAACGTTCCGTACGCTCCGGAACCCTTGGCGTGCATACGCCTCTCGGGAATGACTTCCCTGTCAAAATGAGCCAGTTTCTCCTGAAACCAGACATCCTGCATCAGCATGGGGCCGCGCGGACCGGCGGTCAGCGCATGGTTGTTGTCGGCTACCGGGGCACCGGCACTGGTCGTCAGACGATCGTTTTTATCAGCCATATGCGTTCTCCAGGTTTGCGCACCGACGGGTGCAGTGAGTAAACCTTCCCAGAAGGGAACACCTGAGAGAACCATGGCATACTCTTTGCTTTCTGTAAATAGTAAAAGTTATTATTATTATTTAATTTCTGACAGTCTGGGCAGACAAGCAGCTTCAACGAAGCGGCACCGCGCCCCTCTGCCCTTCCCTGATCTTCCCGGGCGGAACAAAGCGTCTGCCCTGCCGTACTGCCCTGTATCGGGCCGGTGCGGATAAAATGAGACAGGCTGATCATACTTTTGCTGCATTCAGACACAGGCAAGCGCATCCGTCTCACAGGATGGCACCGCCCAGCCCACCATGAGTCCACCATAAACGCTCCGGAAACTGTTCCGTTTTACCCCGGATGCCTCAGCCCAGGAAGGACGACGCTAAGGAAGACTCCACTCAAGTTCTGAACTCCACGGATTACGCCTTATTCAAGCATAAAAGATAAGAAAGTCATCATAAAACGCTGCTGGGAGTGAATGGACAGATTTTGTATCCTCGGTATAATTCTAAAAAATTTTATTTCACACAAAACAGACTAGAAAAATTTATTAAAATAGTTTATAATTACATAAATTTTGGAGTATAGTCTATGAATATTGAATTTGAATCGCAATTTATCAAAAAATATTATTTTGATAAAATAGAAGAGTTTTATACATATATTCAATTTAACTGCTATTCAAATAATAGCAATATAAATTTATTAAGAGATTGTATTTTTAGAGGTATAGGACGCACAGACTATACACTAACACCAACAATTCTTAGAAATCTTCCTCAAAATTTCACTTTTGAAAATCAATTTTTAAAAGAAACATCTTATCTTCATTTTTTTTGTAAATATTGCAATGAAAACGGACTACCCATTCCATATGAGTTAGACATTTCAGACATCTATTTTACTGATATTACAGATACAAAACGATGGCACCGCCAAGACCAAAGAAATGAAGACATACAATGGGGTATATCTCGATCAGAAATATGGCCACCTAAAAATATTATGAATCTTTTAGCGTTAGCACAACATTATGGATTACCGACAAGACTTCTTGATTGGACACAAGATATTTTTGTAGCCATGTATTTTGCAACAATGAGTGCAATTAATAATTCATCAAAAAAAGATAATAATTGTAATAGATTTTCTATATGAGCTTTTAATGTAAAACAGTTTCAATTAATTAATAAAGGAATAAATAATCAAATACCACTTAGAGTATTTGTTCCTATGTATGCTGACAACCCCAATACTAAAGCACAAAAAGGAGTATTAACAACATGGATTATTAATTTAACAAATTTATACAACTTAGGTAAATGGAAATCTATTTACCCTGAGGAAGATAGAGATACAGAAAAATTTTTAATTCACTACTTAGAAGGAATTTCTCCAAAAGATGCCGTAGGAACTATATTATTTAAATTTGATTTACCATATAGTGAAATAACTAAATCCATCTCTATACTTTTGGATCATAATTACTACACTTCTAGAATTTTTCCTAGTTATGATGGCGTTGTAAGACAAATAAAAGATTATAATATATCAATACATAATAATTTAACAAATAGTACATTCAATTTATAATATAGTGTAAAAAATATATAAACTACATAATAACTAAAATTAATAAAATATATAATATTTATATCATATATGATATAAATAAAAATACTGCATACAATATGTAACATTAATGTTCTTTTACCATGATGTCTGACCTCTTTTACGCTTTTTCATGTCTTTATAGATGTAAAAAACATAAAAAATATGAGACAAAATCACTGAATTTTTGATATTGAAGACATTGCACAAAAAAACTCACCTGGATATTCCGCAAGGGAAGAGCACCTCACGCTGCACGGGAGGTATCACACTCCGTCATGAAAACAGTTCTGGTTCAGCTGAAAATGCCCTGCCGTTTTTAAATAGACAACAATCTTTTCACCCGCGTTCAGCTTTTCCAGCTTATTGTGCGCCGCACTCGCTCCGTATAGATCATGGATGGAAAAATCATCATGTTCGATGACTTTTCCGCCATGCAGGACCGGGTCGAAATGGTGCGTCCCATGGGAAACAGTCTGTATTGGAAAGACTGGATCCGATATTCTTCCCGCCAGAAATCTGCAGCTCGAAGGCCTTTCAGGCCTCATTCGCCATCATGGAGGCATGACGGCTTTTTTTGTCTTTTCTTTTGCAGGCCGAACAGTTGAACATCGGCGCAGACAAGTTTCAATCTCGGTGAAATACGCTTCGACCGGATACAGGATGCACTTTCTGAGCGCACGACAAGAAAACACTCCGGACAGCGACCATGGATTCTCAGTGTTCTGAAGCGGACTTCAAAAGCTGACCGGACCGGCGGGGTTCCACAACAGAAAACATCCTTTTCGTTTTCCTGAAAAAACGATATCTTCTTTTTGCAACATGCAGGAAAGCAACATTTCATTTCCCCATGGCCGGTCTGAACCCCTGGGGATATACAGGAGAAAGAATCATGACACAGCATGAAGCCATGGAAGCCCTGTCTCGTCAGACGGGAATGCGACTGGCATTCAACGACAACGGTCTGTGCCGCCTTCGCTTCGATGGTCGTTTCATTGTGGATATGGAAGTAGCGGATGATGAAACGGCCATCTATCTGTATTCGCGTCTCGGGCAGCTCCCCGCTGCAGAGCACGGCAGAGAGCTGATGCTCCGTATGATGCGTGCCCACTGTCTGGGCCGTGAAAGCGGCAGAACCATGTTCGGCCTGGATGGTGACGATGTTCTGGCCTTTTCCCGTGTGGAGCTGGCCTGTGCCGATGAAAACACCCTCTACAACGCGCTGGAAGATTTTCTGGATGTTCTGGCCGTCTGGATCGACGAACTGCAGAAATAACTCAAGGAGAAAACATGGCCGATCCCTTACAGGCGACATCTTCTCGCTTTATCAGTCTTGATACCGATTTCGGCTACGATGCTCTGGGCGGCATAGGTCGCCTGGGTTCGCATCGCATGGAAGTGCTCCAGCCGGGCATGCGGCAGACGAACCGCATACCGGGCCCGCCTCACACCGTGGGGCGCTGGTTCTCCAGGCTGCTTGACTATCTCACCCCTGCAAGCTGGCGCGCCCAGGGGAAATTCCAGCGCGGACTGGAAGATTTCAGCGCACAGACCGGCAGACTGCTGGGATATCTGCATGAAGCCAGTCAGTGCTCCCCCCTCAGCATGGAACGAGAAAAGGCTCTGACATCTGCCCTCCGCGAACTGGCACAGCTGCGGGATGCCGCCACCCCCATGACACGCAGAGGCGCAGACTACGCGGAGCTGCTGCAGACCCGCGTAAGGCGCAACATGGCCATTCTGCGGGACGAGCAGCCGCAGCTTGTGCAGGCCATGCGGGCGCTGAAGACAGGCGGTCTGCTGGATACTGTCATCTCCCGCCTTTCTCTCAACAGTCAGGGAGAAATGATTGAAGATCTGACCCTGATCCGTGATGCCATTTATGCCGATGAAGATGCCGTGCTCACTCAGGTGAAAGAGCGGGCAGAGGAACTGAAGACGAGTCAGGAAGTACAGGTAACGGAGAGTCCGGCAAAACCTCAGCCCTATCATTCCCGCTTCAGCCTTGATTCGCTCCGTTCCTTCTTTCTGGAAGGCAACCCTTTCAAAGCACACACCCGGAAAATTCTGCAGGAACGGGAAGCCGCCCTTTCCCAGTTCAGCGGCGAGGCCCGGAACACGCTCCTGTCCGCACTTGACACCGTCAATGACGCCTTGAAGGACAGACTGACCGCAGACGCGAAAAGTTTTGCTCAGGCTCAGGCGCTGGTGGATGAAAAAATGAACAAAGCCATCCGCTGTGCCATGAACGATGTCTGCGAATTCGCCCTGAGCCACCTGGATACGCAGGAAAGCACGGGGCGGGATGGGCAGGACTTTCAGCGTATCGAGGCCGACTTCGTACGCGAGGAACTGCGCGCGCTGAACGGGCGCAGAAATATGGAAGAAACAGACGCGGCAACGCCGCAGGATGCCCCCGACGACGCCCGGAAGAATCCAGCTCTGCACGCCATCCGTACAGCACGGCAGCAGATCCGGGACATCTCAACCCTCTACGGTGAACTTACGGAAGGCATCGGTGAACTGGAACGGCGGGACAGCCGCTATCGCTGCAGCCTGCTGCTTCACGATCTGGCCCAGACCAGACTTCCGGAAAGCATTGATCCGCAGGATTTCGGCGAAGCCTGCGACACGCTCATTGCGGCACTGCAGGATGAGGTGCCCGATGACTGGGCCGTGAAGCAGAGTCTGGCCCTTCTGGAACGCGCGATGGGCAGCCCAGCCATGCCTGAAGAGATGCGCGCCCGTTTCAACGCGGCCCGGCCCGAGCTTATGCGGAACTTCACCCCTCAGGCTCCCCTGACCTTTCAGCTGCCCGGCGCGCTGCAGTACGACGATGGACTGAGCGATCTGGAACACTCGCGCAAGATGCATCAGGCCGTAGGACATGCAGGCGCCATTCTGCAGCGTTCCCGCCTGCCGCAGGCAGACAGCCTCGTCGCTCAGGGTCTTCAGATAAGTCGCCTGGCCATGCGCCTGCGCACGGCGGAGTGGCGCGAAGCGGAAAAAAAGGAACAGACCACGGCGGAACTGCGCTCAGCCATAGGGCGTTTCATGGCCAATCTGACGCTGGCGCAGATGCAGATCCTCAATCCCAACGTGCGGAGCGCCCAGCCCGAAGCAAAGGAACTCGACCAGAAAACCGCTCAGGAAGGCATTGCCCTGCTCCAGCAGAGCGTAGAGATGGTTATTTCCTTCCTGAAAGCCTCCCAGAGCGGCGTAGTGGCACGGGCAGCCCTGAACGACGGACGACGCCTGCTGGAAAAGGGCGTAGCCGCGGCACGGGCATGCGACAAACTGAACGCCAATCTCATATACACGGAAAAAGCCATGACAGAACAGCTTGCCGTCTGTCTGGAATCGGGCAGGGACGACTCCGAGGCAACATTGCGGAGCATGCTGGAAGGAAGCCGGTGGAACAGAGGCAAGCACAGCGAAGCCCGGAAGGCCGTATACGATCTTCTGGACGCTCTGCGTCCTGTACGGGCATGCCGTGACCAGAGCCAGCTTCTGCGTTTTCTCTCCAACAGGCTGTTGCAGGCCTTCACTCCTCATGACGTTTACATGGGCTTTGACGGCAACATACATATGCTGATCGATACGGACCGGCAGGGCCTTCTGGACAGCAAAAAAGTTCAGGGCACACGCTGGATCATACTGCCGCCGCCGGAAAGCCTGAAACCCGGTGTTTCCACCGGCGTGCAGCGGCTGGACAACCTTCTGAGCGCAGGGAACAACCGTGAGAGGTTCTACCCGGAAATGTACCGCATGCTGAAGAACTATTTTTCCGGCAAACCCTATAATTTCAGCCTGCCGGGAGATCAGTCCCGCCCGTGATCCCGCATCCTTAATTAATGGGACTCTTCAGCCGGACTC
The DNA here is from genome assembly GCF_944324615.1 of uncultured Mailhella sp. Taxonomy (GTDB): domain Bacteria; phylum Desulfobacterota; class Desulfovibrionia; order Desulfovibrionales; family Desulfovibrionaceae; genus Mailhella. The sequence continues at coordinate 44,230 of NZ_CALUWY010000009.1, read as the reverse complement.
TTCCGCACAGGAACCAGCCCGACAGTGAAGAGGTCCCTGTACAAAATACGCCTCAGGGCCGGATTCAGCTATGCTGAATCCGGCCTTCTTTACAGCGCAGCTCCCTCAGAAACGGCGCGCTCCGCTCTTTCCGGCGAAAAGCAACGAAGCGCCGGTGCCCTCTTACCGGCGCTGCTTCAGAGCAGACCTGCGCTGCCGAAAAACACAGAACCCCGGTCAGTTTCCCCTGAAACAATGTTTTCTTCTGTGCCTCACCGCAGCAGAAGAGCAAAAACTGCGCCAGCTGCAGAACCGGCTCCCGCAGCTGGCCCTGCCCTGCCGTAAAAGCAGGCGGTTTTTTGCTCGTTCCGTGGCCCGGAGCGATGTTTCAAGGCAGAAACACATGGACACGAAACAACAAAACAAAAAAATTCCCTTCTGCACCACAGCAGGAACCCTGCCTGTGCAGGCCACCTTCTTACCTGAAAAAACGCATGTCCGATCTCTCCGGTCCTTCCCTCCCCATGTCTCTCATCCTTCTGGAAAAAGGAAGGCTCTTCTGCCTTCCGCAGCCATGTTCAGGCTCCGGGGATGAGCATTTTCCCAGAAAGCTCTTTTCCGGCAATGTCCAGGTCGTTCCCAAGCGCTGAGGACGGCGAAAAGCCCCTTTGCCCCCCGCATCCACCTCATGCCGGAAGCACGGAACAAGGGAGGAAAGATCCGGCATTCCCTTCCCGCCGCGCCAGCGGATATTTCCTAACAAGGCGTAGAAACAGCATCTTTTCAATGCGGAAAAAATATTCTAAAGTCGGATCCGCATGTTTCAAGGTTGTGTTCGGCACCTGTTCCGGAGGCCTGCAAATGTTTACTGCAACCTGCGCCTATATTTTTTTCGGCTGGCTTTTCGGCGGACTTGTGAGCGGTATCGCGGGAATCGGAGGGATGATGGTGGCTCTGCCCATCATCCTCCTCGGCATGCCCGTGACGGATGCCATACTGACCTGCTGCATCATCGGTGCACCCGGCTGTACTCAGCTGGCCTGGCTGTATCGCAAAAACGTTATCTGGTCGGATGTGCTGTGGCTCTGGGCAAGCTGTGTTCCGGGATGCCTCCTGGGAGCACTCGCACTTAAAATCGTTCCCATTCAGTGGCTGCAGATAGGCATAAGCCTTATGATCGCCTGCTTTGTCGTACTTCAGATCATAAAGAAAAACAAAGCATTACACATGAAAGATTCCGTAATATCGCTCATTGTCACAGGCCTTGCCAGCGGTTTTGCCAATTCCTCCGTATCCGTCGGCGGCGTACCCATGGGAATTTTCCTTCTCCTCAAGGGCTGGGGGCCGGACAGAGCCAGAAGCACCATGACCATGCTGTTTCTCATGAGCGGCTGGGCCACGCTGATCAGTCAGTGGGCAGCAGGACTTTACCGCCTGGAATTCTTCCAGCTTGCCGTTGCAGGCATTGTGGCGGCCTTCATCGGGCAGAAGCTGGGCTATATCATAGGAAGATATCTGAACCAGCGCATATTTACCGTGCTGCTTCTCGCCTTTCTCAGCCTGTCGGCCGTGATGCTCTTTTATAAGGCTGTGGTCTGAGCGTCCGCCTGCCTCCCGACCCGGCGCAGGTCTCTGCGCGGGCTCCGGTTCTTCGCTGCCTGTACCTGTTCCTTCAGGAGATAGCCATGCCCGAATCCCATGACCGCCCTTGCTTCAAGGCCGGTGACATCGTCCGCCATTTCAAGCACGAGCTTTACCCCGCAGACTCCCCCATGTACACCTACAGAATACTCGGCCTTGCCGTGCATTCCGAAACCAGGGAAACCCTTGTGATCTACGAGGCTCTCTATGACCTGAAGGAGGGAGAAAGCATCAAGGTGTTCGCAAGGCCGCTTGATATGTTCATGTCCCGAGTGGACAAGGAAAAATATCCGGACATCAGACAGGAATACCGCTTCGAGCTCATGTCCTGAGCACAGGGGAACCTTCCTTTTTTTCACCTCGCCCTTCCGGCAGGCATCTTTTTTGCCTGTGCCCCGGATTCAGCTGCCGTGCCGCATGCCGCAGCTTCTCTGCCTATGCAGTCCAGGCGGCAAAAGGCCTCTGCCGGGCGGAAGCCCCGGCACATACTCTGCAAAAAATGAAAACTTCCGCAAGGATGCTGCGTTAAAACAGCCGCAGGCAGCCCCTTCCTCATGCGGGAAAAAGACTCCGGCATATCCGCAGCGTCCCCCACGGCCCTTCCTGCGTGCATCAGCAGGAAAGCAGCGCCGTTCTCTGCCGGGAAGCAGGAAATCATGAAAAAGCTATGGCCCCGTGCAGGAAGGCATACTGCATGAAGGGCTCGGAATGCACGCCCTTTCGGCAGCCGGCACGAGAAAGTGACTCCTGCGCCGCCCGGACAGAGGCCGGGCCTTTTCGCAGAACGGCGAAGTCCCCCGGGGTCAGGCCTCAAGCGTTACCACGTCCACCACTTCCGCCACGCCGTCCTGCACGCGGAAGCGTATGTCGTACCCGGCAAAAGGCATGCCGTACACCCTGCCCGGATCACGATGATAATGAGGACGCGGGTCGCGCGACAGAATCCCCACAACGGCGGCCTGCTGCTTTTCACTGAACAACGCACGCCACGTTTCGGGAAACACCACCTGCAGCGTGACATCGGCAAGCGTCGTGGTAAAGCCGCCCGTGGCCTCGGGGTGACAGTCGGCATAGGGCACATAGGGCTTGATGTCGAAAATGGGCGTGCCGTCCATGAGATCTATGCCGGAAACATGAAGCTCCGGCCCTTCTTCCCCGTGCAGAAGCACCTTTTCCAGGCGCACGCAGGAAAGCCCCATGCTGTTCGGACGGAAGGGCGAACGTGTGGCGAACACCCCGAGCCTGACATTGCCGCCGAGGCGCGGCGGACGTACCGTAGGCGACCACTGCTCGCACCGGGCGCGGGAAAACTCCCAGATGAGCCAGATATGGGAAAAATCCTCCAGGCCGCGCAGAGCCTCGGGGTCTCTGAACTTCGGCATGAACACAATGCGCCCTTTGAGTTCTTTCACAAGGCCGCTCTGGCGGGGCACGCCGAATTTCGACGGCAGATCGGTATGTATGCAGGCAATGACTTCCATGCCCGAACCATACCGGAAGCTTCCGCCGCAGGCAAGGCGCCTCCGCCGGGAAGGGATGATTTGAACTTGCAAGAGAACATGTTCCGCTTTAGTTTTATGAGAATGCTTTCAGAAAGGCATGCTGTCCTTTCCCTCCACCCCTACAGGAGAGCTTCCATGATACTTGCGTTCAACGGCAGCCCCAGAGCCCACGGCAACACCGCAACCATGCTGCAGGCCGCTCTGGACGGCGCAACTTCCGCAGGAGCGAAAACACGCCTTGTTCAGCTTTACCCCTTGAAGGCAAAAGGATGCGTCAGCTGCTTTTCCTGCAAGCTCAAGACAGGAAGGCACGGATACTGCGCCCTGAAGGACGAGCTTTCCCCCATTCTGGAAATGATGGAAGAGGCCGACGGGCTGATTTTCGGCTCCCCCATTTACTACAACAACATCACGCCCGAACTTCTTGCCCTGGAACACCGCTTTCTGTTCAGTCACATGCTCTACAACAAGGAAAACCGCTGGGTGTTCCCCCGCAGGATACCCTCCGCCTTCATCTACACCTTCGGCATGACGGCGGAACATACGGATTCCATCATCGGCCAGTTTTCCGCCGTGCACAACCGCATGGGCGAGATGCTGGGCGTGAAGAGCGAAATCTGCTGCAGCGCCAACGCGTGGCAGTTCAGCGACTACAGCCTTTACGAGGCCGACCGCTACGATCCTGCGGAAAAAAAGAAATACCATGACGAAGTTTTTCCCGAGGACTGCCGGAAGGCCTATGAAATGGGCCGCAGGCTCGCCCTCATGAAGGAACAGGCCTGAAGGCATGCCGCCTCATGATCTGAAGCGGCCTGCGCGGGGGCTTTCCCTTCTGGTTTCCCCCGGCTCCGCTGAAGATCTGCCTGAAAACGCCGCAACATTTCCCGGAAACAGTCGGAATGTTCCGGGCAGTCTCCCGCCGCGGGCCCTGCGGCGGAGACCTCTGGCCGGAATTACTGCCCTGAAAAGCGCATAACTTACGGATCCGACACTTCGGAGCCCTCCGAAGCGTGCCTCCCACAACTTTCCAGCGAGGATACCATCGTGGAACATCGAGTCATCCAGGTTGAGGAGCGCCCGCCGCTCCTTCTGAACATTCCCCTGAGTCTCCAGCACCTCTTCGCCATGTTCGGCTCCACCGTGCTCGTGCCCTTCCTGTTCAAGGTGAACCCCACCACCTGCCTGTTCATGAACGGCATAGGCACCCTGCTCTACCTTTTCCTCACCAGGGGCAAGATTCCCTCCTACCTCGGTTCCAGCTTCGCCTTCATTTCGCCCGTGCTGGCCATCATGGCGGCAAGCAGCTACTCCTCCGCTCAGGCGGGCTTCATCGTGTTCGGTCTGCTCTTCATTCTGTTCTCGGTCATCATCCGGACCGTGGGCACGAAATGGATCGACGTCATCTTCCCGCCTGCGGCCATGGGTTCCATCATCGCCGTCATCGGCCTTGAACTGGCCCCCACCGCCGCCTCCATGGCCGGACTCACGGGGGAAAGCATCAACATGGACAACGTGATGGTTTCCATGTTCACGCTGGCCATCACCGTGATCGGTTCCGTGGCCTTCCGCGGCTTCCTCGCCATCATTCCCGTTCTGTTCGGCGTCATCTGCGGCTATGTGTTCGCCTTCTTCATGGGCATGGTGGACCTCACGCCCGTGAAGGAAGCGCCCTGGTTCCAGCTGCCGCAGTTCTACGCCCCCACCTTCGACCTCAACGCCATTCTCATCATCGCTCCGGCGGCGCTGGTGGTGCTTGCCGAACATATCGGGCACCTTCTTGTGACCGGCAACGTCGTGGGCCGCGACCTCATCAAGGACCCGGGACTTTCCCGCTCCCTGTTTGCCGACGGCTGCTCCAACGTGCTCTCCGGCTTCTTCGGCGCGACCCCCAACACCACCTACGGAGAAAACATCGGCGTCATGGCCATTACCCGCGTCTACAGCGTATGGGTGCTCGGCGGCGCGGCGCTCATGGCCATTCTGCTTTCCTTTGTGGGCAAGCTTGCCGAACTCATCCGCGGCATCCCCGTTCCGGTCATGGGCGGCGTCTGCCTGCTGCTGTTCGGCGTCATCGCCGCTTCGGGCCTGCGCGTGCTGGTGGAACGCAAGGTGGATTACAGCAAGTCTTCCAACCTCGTCATGACCTCCGTCATCATGATCATCGGCCTGAGCGGAGCGAAGCTCACCTTCGGTTCCATCACCATTCAGGGCATGGTGCTTGCCACCATCATCGCCATCATCATGAGCCTGGCCTTCAAGCTCTTCGACAAGTTCAACCTGCTGCGCAAGGACTAGCCGCCCCTGCCGACATCCCGGCACGGAGACGGGCGCATCCGTATTCTGCCGGGCTTTCATGAACCGTGCACCGGCCTGAAGAGGGCGTTCCTTCCGAAAACAACCGGTATGCCTGCGGGCCCCCGGACCACAACAAAGCCTCCCGGCATGAGGGATACCCCATGCCGGGAGGCTTTGTTCACGGCTTTCTGTATCTACGCTTCCATGCCGGAAAGCTTCACGCGGTGCTTCACGGTAATGCCGTCACACATGAAGCACAGATGTTCCACGATATTTTCCGAACGGCGGCAGATGCGGTCCACGGAACGTACCACGAGAATGAGCGGCACGGCGGCGGAAGGATCGACCACGGAAGCGCGCACATCCACCATGAGTTTTTCATACATGGCAAGAAGAAGCTGCACGCTTTCCTCCGAATGCTGGAACACCTTCATGCCCAGGGGCACGTCTTCCCTGCGGAAGGCTTCCAGCGCCGTGTCCAGCATATCAAAGGCCAGCTGAAGATAACGGGCAAGATCCTGCTCCAGCTCATGGGAAAACGCTTCCGGGAGCCTGGGAATCTGGCGGCCTATGGTCACGGATTCGTCGGCAATGCGCTCAAGGTCGAGCACCATGCGGACGACGGTGAGAATGAAGCGCAGATCCCTGGCCACGGGCTGGGTCCTCGCTATGACGCTGGTGCACTTTTCGTCCAGCTCAAGTTCCATCTCGTCGATGGCGTCATCGCCTTGCACCACCTCTTCGGCGGCTGCGGCATCGCGGAGCAAAAGGGCGGTGCGGGCCTTGCTGTAGGCCATCTGCACAAGACTGCCCATGGTGAGCAGTTCCGTTCTCAGCCCGCGAAGCACGGGAGATGCGTACATCTGATCCTTCATGATCCTACCTCTTGCAGGCCGCAGCCGTCCCGCACGCAGAAGGTTCCGCGTTCATGACATGCCGTGCGGCCCGATGTGTTGTGGACAGAATGTTCCCCTGAAGCCGGAAGCGAGATATGCCCAGCGCACATGCCTGAAGGCGTATCCTGCGCAAGGCTCTCCCGGTCTCAGAGGATGTTTCCAGTCAGTGCCGGAGAGAAAGACTCCTCCGCTCACTCTCAAATGCCGCCCCGTTTCCGTGCGGCGGGCATACAGGGGCTTCTGCAGAGTGCGCCGCCCTGAAAGAGACACCCGGGAAGATTCCCCTGCGCCCGGAAGCCTGCCGGAGGCTTCATCCCTCCGGATCAGGCGGAACACGCAGCACAGCTGCCGGAGAAGGCACCGCTCTGCAGGCAGGCCGCCTTTCCAGACACCGGGCATTCCCGCGAACCTCTGACGCGGAACGAATGCCTAGCCGAAGCGCCCCGTGATGTAGTCTTCCGTCTGCTTCAGGCGGGGACGGGTGAACATCATGTCGGTTTCCCCGGATTCTATGAGATCGCCCATGTAGAAGAAGGCCGTATAATCCGAAACACGGGCCGCCTGCTGCATGTTGTGCGTGACGATGATGACGGTCAGCTGTTCCTTGAGCTGGCCTATGCCTTCCTCTATCTGCTGCGTGGCAATGGGGTCCAGCGCGGAGGTGGGCTCGTCCATGAGCAGGATTTCCGGTTCCACCGCCAGGGCGCGGGCGATGCAGAGCCTCTGCTGCTGGCCGCCGGAAAGCGCCAGGGCGGAATCGGAAAGACGATCCTTCACCTCGCTCCACAGGGCCGCCCTTTTCAGGCTCTCCTCCACCTTTGCGGCGATGACGGATTCCGACTTCTCGCCGTTCACGCGCAGGCCGTAGGCCACATTTTCAAAAATGCTCTTGGGGAAGGAAGTGGGGCGCTGGAACACCATGCCCACCCTGCGGCGCAGGGAAACCACATCGCATTCACGGGTGTTGATGTCCGTTCCGTCCAGCAGAATGGCCCCTTCGGCCCTGCTGCCGGCGACAAGATCGTTCATGCGGTTCAGGCAGCGCAGATAGGTGCTCTTGCCGCAGCCGGAAGGGCCGATGAGCGCCGTTACCTTTTTTTCGGGAAAACGGAGACTGATATTCTTCAGCGCCTGCTTCGCTCCGTAGAAGAAGTTCAGCGACACCGTCTCCATCTTGACATGCTGCATGGGGAGAAACTCCTTGAAAAAGACTAATGGATGGTTCAGGCAAGGGGAATGGTGAAGCGCATGATGCAGCCGGGACCGTCTTCGACGCCGATGCACCCGCCGTGCCTTTCCACGACATGCTTGCAGATGGCGAGACCAAGGCCGGTGGAAACCTGCCCGCCTCTGTGCTTTTCCACCCGGTAAAAGCGTTCAAAAACCCTCACGCGAAGTTCCGGAGGTATGCCCGGCCCGCTGTCGGCCACACGGAATACGGCCATGCCCGATTCCCTGTCGGGTTCTGCGGAAACGATGATGCGGGAACCTTCGGGGGCGTAACGGCAGGCGTTTTCCAGCAGATTGCGGACCACTCGCGTCAGATATTCCGCATCGGCATTGACGGAGAAATCGCCTTCCTTGAGTTCTTCCTGAAATTCCAATTTCTTGGCTTCCGCCGAGGTTCTGCACAGATCCATGCCGCCATGAATGATGGTGGAGGCGGAAATAGGCTTGGTATCCATGGGAATGGAACCGTTTTCTATGCTGGAAAGCTGCAGCAGATCCTTGACCATGGTGGCCATGTACTGGGAATTGCGGTCGATGACCTCCAGGAAATGGAGCGCCCGCTGTTCCGTGACATAGCGCTTCAGGCTTTCGGCATAGCCCATGATGGCGGTGAGCGGCGTGCGCAGTTCGTGGGAGACATTGGCCACAAAATCCCTGCGCATATCCATGAGTACGGACATTTCCGTAATGTCGTGGAACACGGCCACGGCCATGAGAAGCTTGCTTTCCCCCACGATGGGGCAGATGAGCACCTGCAGCTTGCGGCCGGACATATTGTCCATTTCAAACTGCACGGGCTTTTCCGGCACCTCATGCTTGAGGGATTCTATGCCCTTCTGCAGTTCGGGGGAGGGAATGACCTCCACAGGCTGCAGGCCTTCGGCGTGCGCGGCGCGGGGGAACAGGCGTACCAGCGTGGCGTTGACGCTCCGTACGCAGCCTTCATGATCCACCACAAGAACGCCCTCGGCGATACTGTTGAGCACGGCGTCGAGCTGAGCCTTCTGGGCAAGAATATGATTTACCTGCACTTCCATGCGCTGTGCCATGGAATTGACCGCCGCCGCCAGGGGCGCGAACTCGTCGCCGGGAAGCGCACGCAGGCTGATGCGGCCGCTGCGGCTGCCCGGAGTGGCCAGATTTTCCACCGAAGTGATCATGAGCTGGAGGGAACGCCGGAAGCGCATGGACATGAATGCCGCAAAGCCCACGGCAAAGACGAGAGCCGCCACGGCACCCGCCATCAGGGCCCGGCTCCGGTCCGAGGCATGGTTTTCCACAAGGGAAAGCGGAGCCGCCACACGGATGACATTGATGGCCGTGCCCGGTATGGAGACGCGCCTTGCGGCGTAGACGAAGGGCGTGTCGAGGCTGGCACTCAGCCTTACGCTGGAACCTTCGCCCCTGGCAAAGGCAAGCGCCACTTCCTCATGATAGCGGTGATTTTCCAGTTCCGCGACGTTTTTTGCAAAAGAGTCGTACAGAACGACGCCCTCGGCATCAATGAGCGTCACGCGGTGTTCCCCGCCGGAATAAAACGTCTTCAGCATTTCCGGCAGAATGCTTTTCGGAGAGCCGCCCGCCTTCTTCACTTCGTCCAGAATGCAGGTCTGAACAAAGGAGACTTCGCGGAACGCCTCCTCCCGCGTGAGGTCAATGCTTTCCTCCTTGATGCTGTGCAGAAAATACCCGCAGGGCACCAGCACGGAAAACAGAATGACGACACAGAAACAGAAAAATATCTTAATGGAAAACGTGGTGTTCTTCATGGCTATTCCTTATAGCGATAGCCCATGCCGCGTACCGTTTCCAGGTACTGGGCGGCGTCTCCCAGCTTGCGGCGCAAGCGGGCGATGTGCACGTCGACCGTGCGTTCATACCCTTCGAACTGATACCCCCACACGGAGGAAAGCAGTTCCTCTCTCGTACGGATGCGGCCGGCATTGAGGAAGAAATCCTCAAAAATGCGGTACTCCAGCGCGGTAAGTTCCAGCGTCCGGCCGTCGATGGACACGCGGCGGCCCTGTTGATCCAGACTGACGCCGTGCCTGCTGACGATCTTCTTGCCGGTATCCATGCTGCGGCGGCGCAGAATGGCCTTGACGCGCAGCATCAGTTCACGGATGTTAAAAGGTTTGACCACATAATCGTCGGCCCCGTACTCGAAACCGATGATGCGGTCCATCTCTTCCCCTCTCGCCGTCAGCCTGAGAATGGGGCAGGGCATGCTTTCCGCCGCGTGTCTGTTGAGTTCGCGGCACACGGAAAGACCGTCCCGGCCGGGCAGCATGAGATCAAGGATGATGAGGTCCGGTTTGAGCGTTTCGGCCATTTCCTGCCCGCGGAGACCGTCGGCGGCCTGCTCCACATGGTACCCTTCCTCTTCCAGAGAAAAAGCCACCAGCTCACGGATATCGTCGTCGTCTTCCACTACCAGTATGACAGGCTGTTTGGTATCCACAATATTTCCCCTTTCGGTTTCTGATCTGTGTAGCTTTCCTGTATGACGCCAGTGTTACGTTCCTATAAAAATATCATGAAAGGCCGGGGCGTTGAAGCGACACAAAAAGTTAATATCCGGGATATACTGCCGCAACAATACCTTTCTAGTTTCCATGCTGTCCGGCGGGATGATCCGCCGAAAAAAAAACAAGGAGTCTGATCCATGAAAATCAAAAGTATCGTCATGAGCGCCCTGCTCGCCCTCTGTGCGGCTTCTCCCGCCGCCGCGGCCGAATCCATCACCATCAACGGTTCCACCACCGTTCTGCCCATCATCCAGAAGGCCTCCGAACACTTCATGTCGAGCTACCCCGACATTTCCATCGTCCTTTCCGGCGGCGGCTCCGGCACGGGCATCAAGTCCCTGCTTGACGGCATCACCGACGTGGCCATGTCTTCCCGCGACGTCAAGTCCAGCGAAGTCAAGCTCGCCGCCGACAAGAAGATGGAGCTCATCCGCACCGTCATCGGCGTGGACGCCCTGGTGCCCATCGTCAACACCAAGAACCCCGTCAAGGATCTTTCCATCGAACAGCTCCGCAACATCTTTGCCGGAAAGATCACCAACTGGAAGGAAGTGGGCGGCAACGACGCCGTCATCGTGGTCGTCAACCGCGACAACTCCTCCGGCACCTATGAATGCTGGAAGGAACTCGTGATGAAGGATACCAGGGTCATGCCCAAGGCCCTCACCCAGGCCAGCAACGGCGGCGTCGCCCAGAACGTGGCCACCAATCCCAACGCCATCGGTTATATCGGTATGGGTTATCTGAACGACAACGTCAAGGGCCTGACCATCGGCGGCATCGTGGCCAATGCGGAAACCGCCCTTGCCAAGAAGTGGCCCCTCTCCCGCGAACTGTACCTCTTCACCAACGGCAAGCCTGCCGGCAACACCGCCAAGTTCATGGACTTCATGCTTGATCCCAAGCTTGGCCAGCAGGATGTCCTGAAGGCGGGCTATATCCCGCTCGGAAAGTAACATCCTCCTTTCGGCGCGGCGATCAGGCGGGCAAAAGCGCCCCGCCGCGTACGGAGGTTGTCACGAGATCGGGCTCCCCAGAAGCTCCGCCGGAGGCTGAAAGTCCGGCGGACGCTTCCTGGAAGCCGACAACACGGGGGATTTCCCCCTTTTTTCGTATTCCACGGATAACGGCATGAACACTCGCAAGGAACGACTCATTCAATGGCTGCTGGCCGGCATATCGACGCTTTCCATTCTTTCCATGGCGGGCATCGTTCTCTTCCTGCTGCTGGACGGCCTCCCCTTCTTCAAGGATTATCCCCTCTTCGACTTCCTGTTCGGCCTGGGCTGGTACCCCACCGACGAGCCCATGGAATTCGGCATTCTGCCTCTGATCGCCGGTTCCTTCACCGTTATGGCGCTGGCCACCGTGATCGCGGTTCCCCTCGGCGTGGCCACGGCCATCTATCTTGCAGAAGTGGCCAAGCCCGGCATGAGGCGCATCGTGAAGCCTTTCGTGGAGCTGCTCGCCGCCCTGCCCTCCGTGGTCATCGGCTTTTTCGGCATGGTGGTCGTGGCACCTTTTCTGCAGAACTTCTTCGGAGCCTCCTCGGGCCTCAACCTGCTCAACGCGGGCCTCATGCTGGCCTTCATGAGCGTGCCCATCATCTGCTCCGTGGCGGAAGACGCCATCTACTCCGTTCCCCGCGAACTGCGCGAAGCCTCGCTCTCCCTGGGCGCCACCAAGTGGGAAACGCTCACCCGCGTGGTGCTTCCCGCGGCAAGTTCCGGCATCGGCACGGCCGTCATGCTGGGCATGTCGCGTTCCATCGGTGAAACCATGGTCGTGCTCATGGTGGCCGGCGGTGCGGCCGTCATCCCCACATCGCTCTTCGATTCCGTACGCCCCATTCCCGCATCCATTGCGGCGGAAATGGCGGAGGCCCCCTTCCACAGCGAACACTATTTCGCCCTGTTCGCCACCGGCATCGTGCTCATCATCTTCACGCTCATCTTCAACGCCACCGCCTTCCGCATCGCGGAAAAGCGCAACTCCGGCATAGGCTGCTGATGTCCACGCTGCTTTCCCGACGTACGGCAACCATACGGCCTTTCGCAGAACAAGCCCCGGCCGCCCATCCGGCCGCAGGGCCTGCTTCATTCCTTTCAGGAGATTCCATGAACAGCGCTACACGCAACAAATACCGCCTGCGCTTCCAGCATCTGATGTTCGGCCTGCTCCACGCCTCGGCCGCCATCAATGTTCTGGCGCTTTCCGGCGTATGCCTCTACCTCGCCATCCACGGGCTTTCCTCCCTTTCCTGGGAATTTCTCACCGCCTATCCCAAAAACATGATGACGGAAGGCGGCATCATGCCCTGCATCGTGGGAACCTTCCTGCTGGCCTTCGGTTCCATGATCCTCGTCTTTCCCATAGGCGTGGCCACGGCCGTGTATCTGCATGAGTACAGCAGGCACTCGCGCCTCACCTATTACATACGCTTCGGCATCAACAACCTGGCCGGCGTGCCTTCCATCGTCTTCGGCCTGTTCGGACTTTCCTTCTTCGTCACCTTCCTGGGGCTGGGCGTCAGCCTGCTTTCCGGCATACTCACCCTGTCCATTCTCACCCTGCCCATCATCATCAATACCGCCGAAGAATCCCTGCGCCGGGTGCCCGATTCCTGGCGCGAGGCCTCCTTCGCCATGGGCGCCACCAAGGTGCAGACCATACTGCGAGTGGTCATCCCCGCCGCCTTCCCCGGCATGCTCACCGGCTGCATCCTGGGACTCGCCCGAGCCGCAGGCGAAACCGGGGCCATCATGTTCACGGCCGCCGTCTACTTCACCCCGCACATGCCCGATTCCATCCTGAGCCCCGTCATGTCGCTGCCGTATCACATGTACATCCTCGCCACCTCCGGCACCGACATCGAAAAAACGCTGCCTCTGCAGTACGGCACGGCGCTCATGCTCATCTTCCTCGTGGTGGGCATGAACCTTCTGGCCATCATCCTGCGCGACAGGCTGCAGAACCGGAACAAGCAGTAAGAATCCGGCGGAATGTCTGAAAAAACGTCTTTCCCGGCTCTTCTTCAGCAGCTGCTCCCTGCCGGAAGACGTTCACAACACGGCGACTGCCCCTCCTCGCAGCACGCCGCTCCGATCACGGCCGGAACCACGCGCCGTGATCTTTTTCTTGACAAAAATTCGATATCAAACTAAATACCGGTGCATGAAGCACCTTGCCATTTTCAATTACGCCAGCCGACTGCGTGAAATCGGCAATACGTTCATTCTTGCCGAGCTGGAAAAAGCCGGCCTGCGCGACATCGCGCCCAGTCACGGCGACGTGCTGGGGCAGCTTCTCACCTGCGATTCCCGCAACATGAGCGAACTTGCCCTGCACGCCCACCGTACCAAGTCGACCATCACGGCTCTGGTGACCAAACTGGAAAAAAACGGTTATGTGGAGCGCATCCCCGACCCCGACGACTCGCGGGGGGTCAAGGTGCGCCTCACGGAAAAAGGTCGCGCCCTGAAGCCCGCCTTCGACGCCATTTCCGACGGGCTGCAGGCCATGATCTCCGAACGGCTCAGTGAAGACGAGGCCCGGAACCTGGAATCGCTCCTGGCCATGTGCGTGGAGCACAAGGCGCCGCCGAAAACGCGCTGAGCTTTCCTTACAGCAACCCCTGCGCCTGCCGGAATGTCCGCATGCGCAGATATTGCACCCATTAGTTCGATAACGAACTAAAAAACAAGGAGTACCTTATGTCGAACTACACCCTTTCCCACATGGATCTTTCCGCTCCCCGCAGCGAACTGCACGACCTGCTCAAGCTCACCGGAGCGGAAATTTCCTGCAACAACCTGCCCGCCGGGGTATCCGTCCCCTTTGTGCATTCCCACACCCTGAATGAGGAAATCTACATCGTGCTGGAAGGCGCGGGCATGCTGTACATCGACGGCGAGGAACTGCCGCTGAAGGCAGGCGACTGCTTCCGCATCGCTCCCGAAGGGGAACGCTGCGTCTGCGCCGGAAAAGACAGCCCCATCCGCTTTCTCTGCATACAGGTCCGGACCGACAGTCTGGAAGGCTTCACCATGGGTGACGGCGTGATTTCGGAAAAGAAACCTTCCTGGCTGTCATAGTCTCTTCCACGGAACAGCGTTTCCGCGCAGAGCGCGGGAAGAGGCAGAAGTCATTCCGCCTCTCCGGAGCCCGGGCATGCCGCACCATACGGCGGCAGAACGCCAGGCACGGAACACAGACAAGGCGCACGATCACGGGAAAAGCCTTCCCGCGGCCGTGCGCCTTGTCTGTCTGCAAAAAATACTCATCCCGCAGGGCCGCATCGGGCATCCGTCAGGGCCATGGGGCTTTTCTCCCGTACCGGTATCTGCTGCTTCATGCCGTTCACGGCAACAGATACCGGAACCTTCGCCGGGATGCAGGTTCATGGACATCACGGCAGGACATGAGACAGAGGATAAAAATAAAGCCTCATAAGGCGTTATTCCTTATGAGGCTTTATGCTTTCATAAAATGGTCGGGATGGCAGGATTTGAACCAGCGACCCCAGCGTCCCGAACGCTGTACTCTACCAAACTGAGCCACATCCCGACAACGAAAGGCACTATAGCCGGACGCTTCCTAAAAGGCAAGCGTTTTCTGCCCTCTTTTTTGGGAAAAGATGCAACTTCCCCCGGAAAAAGAAAAGGATCCCTCACAAAAGGCGCCTGTCGGCCTTCCGGCCCGGCGGGACAAGACTTCCGGCCGCGCCCTGCGCGCAGAATCAGGCGTGTTCCACCTTGTCGAGAATACCGGTAAGTTTGGCCAGCGCCACGCCGTAATTGCACATGGGCACGCCCTGCTCCCGGGCCTTTTTAATGCGCGACATCATATAGGTACGGTTGAACATGCACGCCCCGCAGTGGATGATGAGATCGTACGGGGTGAGGTCGGCGGGAAAATCCGTGCCGCTCACCATGGTGATGTCCAGACTTTCACCGAAGCGGGCACGCAGGCGACGGGGAATTTTCACCCTGCCGATATCCTCGGCAAGGGGCGTATGGGTGCAGGCCTCGGCAATGAGCACACGCGAATGCGGCGTCAGGCGGTCGATGGCTTCCGCCCCTCTGATGAATTCCTCGATATCGCCCTTCCACCCCGCCATGAGAATGGAAAACGAGGTCAGTCTGCTTTCTTCCGGCTTGAGCTTCCAGACTTCTCCGAACACCTGGGAATCGGTGATGATGAGCCGGGGCGGACGGGACAGCGCTTCCAGAGTCTGCGCTATCTTGTCGGCCGTGCAGCTTGCAATGATGCACTTCTTGTCCAAGAGTTCGCGCGTCACCTGCACCTGGGGAAGGATGAGTCTGCCCTGCGGGGCCTGTATGTCCTGCGGCATGACCAGCATGACGAGATCCCCCTCACCGCACAGCTTTCCGGTGATTTCCATCCTGCCCCAGTCCGCGGGAACCATGCGCAGCATGGCCTCGCGCAGGCGGTCCAGATGCAGGCCCTGAGATGCGCTCACCACCACGGGCTCACGCCCGAGTTCCCGGACGATGAAGGCGGAACGCTCCTGAAGCTGCGCCTCATCCAGCGTATCGCTTTTGTTGAGCACGATGAGGAACGGCTTTTTTCCGGCCTTGAAGGCCTCCACCCAGTCCTTTTCCCGGGAAAGCTCTCCCTCGCCGGTGACCACAAGCAGCGCGATATCCGTTTTTTCCAGGGCAAGGCGCGTTTTTTCCACGCGCAGTTCCCCCATGGGGCCGACATCGTCGAAACCGGCGGTATCAATGAGCACGCAGGGGCCGAGTCCGTGAATTTCCATGGACTTGTACACGGGGTCGGTGGTGGTTCCGGCGTTTTCGGAAACAATGGCCGTCTCATGCCCGGTCATGGCGTTGATGAGGGAAGACTTGCCCGCGTTGCGCCTGCCGTAGATGCCTATGTGCAGGCGGCCGGAACGCGGGGTATCGTTGATGGTATCAGCCATGAAAAACATCTCCTTCTGAAGCGGGAAACTCCGTCTGCGCCGCGTCTGCACAAGGGGCGCCTTCCTCCTGGCAGGGCGTTTCCCCGCCCCGGCAGAAATCTCCCCTGTCGACCACTATCTCGTACCCTGTGGCGCGGATGCGTTCCCTGAGTTCCGCCACATTGTCGGCGCATTCCGCGCCCTCGGAAAGCTTGTTGTCGTACAGGCGGTAACGGGCGCGGGCCTCCCTGGGGGAAAGGTTGGGCATGAGCACGTTGGCCCCGGCCAGAATGCCGCGTTCCCGCCCGTCGCCCGCCGCCGTGCCCAGCGCCGTGGTGGCAGGAAGAAGAGAGAACGGCAGAAGCAGGCGGATCATGGCCACCATGACCAGCGTCCGTTCCACACTGCCTGCGGGAAAATGAGCGAAGGGCGTATCGGCATGGGGAATGAAGGGGCCTATGCCCACCATTTCCGGCTGCAGACGGCATAAAAAGCGCACATCCTTTTCAAGGCAGTCCGTCGTCTGCCAGGGGGACCCCACCATGAAGCCCGCCCCCGTCTGATAGCCGCAGGCCTTGAGCGCTTCAAGGCAGGCCATGCGGTTCTTCCATGTCTGCCTTGCGGGGTGCAGTTTGGCATAGTGCACGGGATCGGCGGTTTCGTGCCGCAGAAGGAAGCGGTCGGCCCCGGCGCGGCGGAGCAGTCGGTACGATTCAAGCGGCCTTTCCCCCACGGAGAGCGTCACCGCACAGTCGGGCCAGGAAGCCTTGATGCTCCCCACGATGCCTGCAAGGCGCTCATCGGTGAACCAGATATCTTCCCCGCCCTGCAGCACGAAGGTGCGGAAGCCGAGTTCATACCCGTGTGCGCAGCACGCCAGAATCTCCGCAGGCGAAAGGCGGTAGCGCTGCGCCCCGGCATTGGCCGCGCGTATGCCGCAGTAGCGGCAGTTCTGCCGACAGATGTTGGAAATTTCAATAAGGCCGCGCACATAAATTCTGTTGCCGAAGTGTTCGAGCGCTTTTTTCCGAGCGCGCTCAAAAAGCGCAGCGCGTATTGCCGCCGCGTCCTCTTCGGGCAGAGGCTCCCCGGGCACATAGGATGCCTGAGAAGGCGCAAGCCCGGCTTCGGCCAGATATCCGGCCTCCATGTCCGGGGCCTCTTCAGGCACCGGGCCGGAAAAAGCCTCCGGTGCACAGGCATCGATGAAGGAGGAAATCGCCCCTTCTTCGGGCAGGCGGCCCTCGCTCAGCATGTCGAGCATGTCAAGGCAATGCTGCATATCCATGGTTCACCGCCTGGAAATGGCGGCCTTCACCGACACGCCCTGAATTTTGCCTATCTTCCCCGTCATGCCGGAAATGGCGTCCATGCTGCCGTCCACGGCAAGCGCGATGATGGAAACACCCCGGCTGCGGTAGGGAATGCCCAGTCTGCCGACGATGATGTCGGCATAGTCGTGAAGGATGGCATTGATTTCGGCGGTAACTTTCGGGTCATCCACCACTATGCCCACCGTGCCTATGCGTGATTCGCCCATAATTCCTCCATACGTCCATCCGCAGGATTCTCCCGGCGGAAAGAGGCCTGTCCCCCGCGGCTGAAAAAGGGGGGAGTACCTGCAAAAGATTCATCCTCCCGGCGGATTGTCAACGCCCTTTTCTTTTGAAAAAGCAGCGCCGACTCTCAACGCCTGTCATGAACCCGGCAGCACCGGAAGCCCCGTCTGTGCTTTCTTCCGGCAGGAAAAACCGGCGGAACCGCGTCCCTGCCGCGTGTTCCGCCGGGAAAACCTCATGCAATACTTGAACTATACGCGGATGACGTAGTTTTCCTTGCGCGCCTTGGCCGGCGCTTCGCCCTGTTCGGCGGCATAGCCCAGCACACAGTGGCCCACGCCCGCATAATCGCCTTCAATGCCCCAGCTCTTCAGCAGGGCCTTGCCTTCTTCGCTGTCGAAGACTTCGCGGGCGCGGTGAATCCAGCAGGAAGCAACGCCCACGGCATGGGCGGCAAGCATGAGGGTGCCCATGACCAGGGAACCGTCCTCCAGATAGGTGGGACGCGACCTGTCGGCCAGCACGACCACCACCGTGGGAGCGCCGTAGAAAGGATCGCCCGCGGTGCCGAGGACGGCGGCATTCATTCTGGACAGTCTGGCGATGGTTTCCTTGTCCTGCACCACCACCATGACGGGAGACTGCGCGCCGCGGCCCGTGGGGGCCCAGGTGCCGGCTTCGAGAATGGCCTGCAGATCCTCCTCGCTTACCTGACGGGGCTGGAACTTGCGGCAGCTGCGACGTGTCCTGATATCCTGCAAGGTTTCTTTCATGGCATGTTCTCCTTATGGTGATAATGATTGCTTTACGAAAAGACGCCGGTCTTCTCCGCCCGGCAGAAGACAGATTCGCCCCTTTTCGCCCTTTATGCAAGTATGCGGAAAAACGCTTCTGTCTGAACGCTGTGTCTGTGCGGCAGGCAGGCGGCGCCCGCGCCTTTCTTCCGAGACCATCCTCTGCGGACGGGACGTTTTCCCCTCTTTTTCCCGCCCGCAGAGCAGGCCCGCTTTTTCTTGACACTCCCGCCTGTTCCTCTACAATACCGCCACATCTTCCCTTGCGGAACCATTGAGGTCCTATGTTTCAAATCAACCTGCTCGATACCGCCCTTCTGATCATCCTGCTCTTTTTCAGCGTCAAAGGTCTGATCCGGGGGCTTGTCCAGGAAGTGGCCGGGCTGCTCGGCGTGGCTGCAGGCATTGTGCTGGCACGGACGTTCAGCGCCCAGTTCGCACCCGTGCTTTCCCAGTACGGCGTTTCCCCCGGCTTTGCGCCCATGCTTTCCATGGCCCTCCTCTTTCTGGCGGGCATTCTTGCGGTGGGGCTTGTGGCCCATGCCCTGCACCGCATGCTGGAATCCGCCTTCGCAGGCGGCATCGACCGCATGCTCGGCCTTCTGGCCGGTCTGGCCAAGGGGCTTCTTTTCGCGGGAGTCATCGGCTATATCGCCGTGCGCCTGCTGCCCGACGTGCAGGTGGTGAGAGAATCGCAGATTCTTCCCCCGCTCATGCGCTTCATCCAGAGCCTTGCCGGCTCCCTCGATCTGCACCTTCCCCCCATGTAATCACGAGCGCACCGCGCTCCTTATGCTCAGGAGTCCATCATGAACGAGCAGGAACAGCTTCTTCGTTTTCAGAATGTCGTCAATCAGCTTATCGACCCGGAAAAGGGCTGCCCGTGGGACAGGGAACAGACGCCCCTGTCCATGTGCGAATATCTTATAGAGGAATGCCACGAACTGGTGGACGCCATCCGTTCCGGCAAGCCCGGCCATGCCTGCGACGAAATGGGCGACCTGCTTTTCGTCCTTCTGCTCATGGCGCGCCGCTTTGAACTCGCCGGACAGTTCTCCCTGGGCGACGCTCTGAAGATGGGCGCGGACAAGATGACGCGCCGTCACCCCCATGTTTTCGGCGACGCCGGCTGTGAGAGCATCGACCAGCTCATGAAGAACTGGGCCGCCATCAAGAAGGCGGAAAAGGAACAGGAAGCCGGAGAACCCAAGGGTACGCTTTCTTCCGTCCCCTCCGGCCTGCCGCCGCTCACCAAGGCCTATCGCCTGCATGCCAAGGCCGCCGGAGCCGGCTTCACCTGGGACGACGACGAGGAAGTGGAACGGCAGGTGGAAGCGGAATGGCTGGAACTTCTGGACGCCCGCGCCTCCGGCAGCGACGAAGCGAAGGAGCATGAACTCGGCGACATGATCTTCACCCTGGTGGAACTCGGCCGCCGCATGGGCGTGAAGGCCGGTGCCGCGGTGGATTTCGCCGCCAACCGTTTCCGTTCCCGCTTCGACGCCATGGAAGCCCTGGCCCGGGAACGCGGACTGGACTTCAAGGCCCTCAGCCTCGACGAAAAGGACGAGCTCTGGAACGAAGTCAAGGCCGCCGAACCCAAAGTGGAAAGCGGCGCGGCCGTGGATTTCGCCGCCCCGCGCGAAAACCCGGAAGCCTGACAGCATGCCCCGCATCGGCGGGGCATGACGCGCTTTTTCTGCGCCGAACTCACCGGAATCCTGCCTCCGGCCCGCCCCTCTGCCCTGAAAAACCTGCGGCAGAAGCATTCCGGGCCGGAGGACCGTGCAAAAATATGGCCGAACCTATTCCTTCCCTTCACCTCTTCCGCCTGCGCGCGCTGCTCGGCGCGTTTCTTGTTCTCATGCTCTCGCTCACGCTGTCCGTCCCCTGCGCCGGAGCACGGCAGAGCAAGCAGAACGTCTATGCCGGCTACCGCACCCTTTCCTCCAGTCTGCCCGCCCAGCGCCTCATGATACACATGGGCGTATGGTATCCCACGCGCCGCAAGGCAGGCAACGTGAAGGTGGGCGACTGGACCTTCCGTGCCGCGCGCAACGCGCCCATTATGCAGGGACCGTGGCCGGTCATCATCCTTTCCCACGATGTCACAGGTTCCGCATGGACCCATCACGACATCGCCGCGGCTCTGGCCGCGCGGGGCTTCATCGTGGCCGCGCCCACGCACGATCACGACAACGGCGAAGACATGGCCCTGCTCTTCTCCGACAGGGAACTGCCGGTGCGTGCCCTTCAGCTCAGGGCCGCGCTGGACCTTGTGCTGGAACATGCCCAGATAGGCAAGGAAGCCGACCGCTCGCGCATAGGATTTCTGGGCTTCGGCATGCCCGCCTCCGCAGGGCTTCTCCTTGCAGGAGGCGAGCTTACGCCGGATGCATGGGCTTCCTTCTGCAAGGGAAGGGAAGAAACCCCGCCGACGGAAGCTCTGCCGGAACCTCCGGCCCCGGCGGAGGAGGAATCCCTGCCCGAAGCCGTGGAACGCGATGTCCGGCCCGACGGTTCCGTGCCGCCCATTTCCCTCCCCCAGGCCGTGCCGCCCAGACCCGTGGCGGAAGTACCGGCCGCCCCGCACGCCCCTTCCGGCACCTTTCTGCAGAACTTTCTCGTGACTTCCGCCTATGCCGACGAAGAACTGTCGCCGGAAGTGCGCGCCCTGCTCCGTCCTACCGACAGCCCGTGGTGTTCCCCCTACCTTTCCACAAAAATGGATGACCTGGTGGAAAGCATGCGGCACCGCACGCTGGAGCGGGAGGAAAAAACGGCCATGATGCACACCGCCGTGGAGGCACGGCGTCAGCTTTTCCGCCGACTGTCGGATTCCGTGTCCCGCAGTCACCATCGTCAGCTGCGCATTGCCCGTTCCGACGCGCTGCCCACGCCTCCGGTGGCGCTGCCGCTTCTGCCCCCTCTTTCCCACAACAGCCCCGTGGCCGACGCCCGTTTCAAGGCCATGGTGTTCATCTCCCCCGGCTTCTCCATGCTGTTCAGCAAAGAAAGTCTGGCCGCCGTGCATACCCCCTCTCTGTTCATCGGTGCGGAAAAGGACACCTGGAACAGACCGTCGGAACAGGCGGCACGCTTTGTGGACATGATGGACCACAGGCCGGAATACATGCTCCTGAATCACGCCGACGCGCCCTCTCTTCAGGCTCCCTGCCCCTCGTCCGATCCTGCGGGACCGCTTGCCTCCCTCTGCGCCAGCGTGGACCCGGAAACGCGCGAGGCCATACACGCCCGCCTGGTTTCCGTGCTGCAGGAGTTCTTCAACAGAGTGCTGGGGAGAGAAAATACGCAGTAACCCTCTAAAAAACATGTAGAAACAGCTTCCGGAAGGTGCCCGGTCTCTTTCCGGCGCACGGCGCGTTTCCGGCAGAAAAGCCTCCGCATTGCCTGCCGTATTGTCTGAGGCGAAGAAGCCCTTCCCCTGCGCCTTTTTATCTCCCGACGGATCAGAGAGCATCTCAAGGATCATAAGCCCGGGAACTGATGTTCCCTCTGCCCTGCGGCACAAGCCAGAGGCAGACGCTTTTCACGCCCCGGGGACGGCTGCGGCACCTTTTTCCCTTTTTTCCGCTCCCGAGAGGAGCCTGTCATGAAGATACGCTATCCAGTTTTCAAAAGTCTGCTGGCCCTTTCCCTCGGCACCTTCGGCGTGTGCATGTCGGAATTTTCCATGATGGCCGTTCTGCCCGAAGTGGCCGAAAGCCTCTCGGTGAGCATTCCCGAGGCGGGACACTTCATTTCCGCCTACGCTCTGGGGGTATGCGTGGGCGCGCCCCTTACCGTGATGACGGCACGCTCGCGCCCGCTGAGAGCCATACTGCTGGCGCTCATGGTGCTGTTCATTGCGGGCAACGCCCTGACGGCGCTGGCAACGCACCCCCTCATGATGACGGCTGCGCGCTTCATTGCCGGCCTGCCCCACGGAGCCTATTTCGGCGTGGCCGCCATCGTCGCGGACAAACTCGTGGAAAAGGCGTTTTCCGTTCTGGCCGTGTCCATCGTCATTGCAGGCGCAACCTTCGCCAACCTCGGCGGCGTTCCCTGTTCCACGCTCCTTGCCCATCTCCTGTCATGGCGCATGGCCTACGCCCTTGTGGCCGGCACCGGCGTGATCGTCATTGTCTGCGTGCTCATCTTTGTTCCGAAGCTTCCGGGACTCAGGCCCACCGGCTTTCTCGAACAGTTCCGTTTTCTCGGCCGCGCGCAGCCGTGGATCATCTTTCTGGCCATCACCCTGGGAAACGGCGGCATGTTCTGCTGGTACAGCTATGTTTCTCCGTTCCTGACGGATGTTTCCGGCCTGAATCCGGGAAAGATGACCCTGGTCATGGCCTTTGCCGGCGCAGGCATGGTGCTCGGCAACACCCTGAGCGGAAAGCTTTCCGTGCGCTTCAGCCCGGCGGCCATAGCGGCGGGCATGCAGGGCGTTCTTGCCGCAAGTCTTCTGGCGCTTTTCCTGACGGGGGAAAGCCTCACGGCGGCGCTCTTTTTTCTCTTTCTCTGTACGGCCTGCCTGTTCGGCGTATCCGCACCGCAGCAGATGCTCCTGCTCCAGAACGCCCGGGGCGGTGAAATGCTCGGCTCCGCCATGGCGCAGGTGGGCTTCAACATCGGAAACGCGCTGGGAGCCTTCTTCGGCGGGCTGTCCATCAATGCGGGCTTCGGCTATGCCGGTACGGCATGCCTGGGCGCGGCAGGTGCGGCGGCGGGCTTTCTTCTGCTTCTTATCTACGCCCGGCGCGAAAAACGCTGAACGCCCCTGCGACAAAAAAGGCGGCGCTTTTGAAAGCGCCGCCTTTTCCTTTCCGGGCATGATCCACAAGGGGCATGCCCGGAACAACATTTTCTCCCTGCCGCATCATGGCATGCTTCGGCGGGATGATTCAAAAACGTCAGCCCAGAAGCCTTTCCGCCAGCAGCATGAAATCCATGGGCCAGCAGGATTCCGGCCGCGGACGGGCGACCCGCCCTTCCTTCGGCATGCAGGCAAGCACGGCATCCGCCCACTGATGGGGGAAGGAGTCGATATCCAGCGCCGCGCCGAGCAGCGCACCCGCCACCGCACCGTTGGCCGCGGCATCGCCGCCGCACATGACCGTTTCACGCACGCCCTCGCCCGCGTTTGCGGCGTGCAGAAGCTGCCGGAAACCGTTCTGCAGCGTAATGAGCACATGGCTCATGTTTTCCTGATACTCCAAAGGCTCCGACGACTTCGCCCTTTCAAGGCAGTCACGCACGCGCGACGCCTCAGCGGCGGGAATATCGCTCCACAAAGGCAGCTCTCCGGCCACAACATGCGCCGCCTGCCACATGATCAGAGGCGAGCCGCTCCTTATGCCGCAGGCCAGGGCCGATACATACACGGCGTTCGCAGCGCGGCACAGCGGATGCGGATTCGTGAGCGCGGCCTCCTCCATGGCCAGAAGGGCCAGCTTCCTCATCCCCGCATCACCGGCAGGAAAGCTCATGTCCGGCGCGGCGCCGTCATCGCAGGGAAGCACCGTATCCGGCACAAAGCGCACGCCGAATATGCCGAGGGGGCTCACCCGCATCAGGGCGCAGTTTGCCTCGCTGCGCGCATCGACCTTGCCGTGAAGGGCACGAAAAACCGTATGGGCGAAATCCACGGGATGGCTGCCCAGCCACGCCTTGTAGGCCGCAAGCACCTTTTCCGCACGAAAGGCCCCCTCTCCGGCAAGACTGCGGGCCAGGGCAAGCGCCATTTCCGAATCGTCGGTGGGCTGACCGGGAAGCGTTCCGTAAAGTCCGCTTCCTTCCAGATCGTCCATACCCGCGGGGTACATGGCGCGCACCGTTTCCTCATCCTTGAATTCCACCTGACTGCCCAGGGAATCCCCGGCGATCTGACCGAGCAGGCAGCCCCATGCGCGGCGTATTTCAGCTGAGCTTCTTTCCATCCCTTTTCCTTTCACCCAAAAAGTTGCGCCGGCGCTCTGCCGGAAGAACCGCCCCGCAGGACGGGCACAAGACAGCTTCCGAAGGCCTACGGCTGCACGGCGGCCTGTTCCTTCTGATCCGCCAGGTCGCTGATGGCGGGGTAATCCTGATTTTCCATGTACAGCGTGCAGTAGGAGGCCTTTTTGCCCGCATCCGTTTCCGAACCGGCAAGGAACACATACACCGCACCGGGCTTTTCCGTATCGGAGGCGGAGAAGGTCCATTCCAGCACCTCCATGCCGCCCTCATCCACAAGATAGGCCAGAAGGTCGCTCCCGGCGTCCTCTACATCCTCCACATTGAGCGAAGGTTCCCCGTATCGGGCGACAAGCTCATCCTTCAGACTGTGGAGCACTTCCAGCGTGGATGCACCGTCGGCACTCGAATCATCGGAAGACGAAGCCATGATGCGTATGATCCGCCCCTGGAAGGTATCCACCGCATAGGTGTCGAAACGGGCATCGGGCGAGGGAGGCGTCACCTCGTACATCTTCATTTCCCACCTCTCGGAAACCGGCTGCGCCCCATGGCCGTAACGGTCGATCTCACTTCCCAGTTCCAGGCCGAAAACGCCCGCTCCCAGGGCGCACGCCGCCTTGCAGAAAAAAAAGACGGCAACAAAAAAGGCCAGTTGCATATATTTCATGGATAACTCCCTTGCCGCCACGGCGGCAAGCCATCATTAAACGCAAGGGCCGTCTTTGTCCAGTACGGGAGCCTTGTCTTTCCCCTCAAGGCGGGCTAGACCTTTGTTGTCCGCGCGCCGCACAAAGCACGCAGCGCGCCTTCCCCTTTTACCCTCTCTCTGCCATGAAGGAACACACTCTCCCGGAACTTCTCGCCCCGGCCGGAGGCCGGGAACAGCTGGAAGCCGCCATTCTTTACGGAGCCGACGCCGTCTATCTCGGCGGAAGCGCCCTTTCCCTGCGGGCCAAATGCCGGGGCTTCGACGGAAAGGAGCTGGAAGATGCCGTGCGCCTTGCTCACGCTTCCGGCGTCAAGGTCTATTACTGCCTCAACGCGCTCCCTTTCGATGAACACCTGCCCCTCGTCAGGGAACAGCTCGCCATGCTGCCCGATCTCGGCGTGGACGGACTCATCGCCGCCGACCCCGGCGTCATACACCTTTCCCGCCGCCTCTGCCCGGATGTGGAGCTGCACCTTTCCACACAGGCCCATTCCGTCAATGCCGCCGCCGTGGAATTCTGGAGCGAACTCGGCGTCAGGCGCATCAATCTTGCCCGGGAACTGGGCAGGGATGCCATGGAACGGCTCATCAGCAGCTTTCCCCATATGGACTTTGAAGTCTTCGTCCACGGGGCCATGTGCCTTTCCCTTTCCGGCCACTGCCTCATTTCCGCATGGGTGAACGGGCGTCCGGCCAATCTCGGGCTGTGCACCCAGCCCTGCCGCTTCGAGTACCGGGGCCTCACCCTTACGGTGGAGGAAAATCTCCGCCGCAACGGTCCCTTCCTCGACATCGTGCAGGGGGAAGACTTCAGCGCCATCTGGGCGCCCATGGATCTGTGCCTGGTGCGCCGGATCGGCGACATCGTACGCATGGGCCCCGCCGCGCTCAAGCTGGAAGGCCGCACCAAAAGCGGCGGCTACGTCGCGCAGGTTACCGATGTGTACCGCACGGCCCTCACCCTTGCCGGAAGCACGCCCCTCTCCCCCGCCGCGGAAGACGCCTTTGTGGAAGAACTCATGCACACCGCCTCACGGCCGCTCTGCTCCGGCTTTTTCCTGCCGGAACGCACGGTGGAAAAGGTGCCGGAAGGCTTTGTTCCCCGGCCCGTGGTGGCCCGCGTCATCGAACCCGCTCCCCATGGCGGATGGCTGGTGGATGTACGCTCCCCCTGGAATGCCGACGCCGACGCTTCTCTTCTTCTGCCCGGCATGCGCCGCCCGCTGCTCCATGCGGGACAGTACAGCCTGGAAAACCACAAGGAAGAAAAAACGGATCGCCTCAACTCCGGCATGCGCGGAACGCTGTATGCCGACGTGCCGGACATACGGCCGGGCATCTACATCCGGGCATGACGAAAAGGGTCTTCCGGCGGCAGGCTCCGCCCGGAAGGCCTGCGCGCCATGTCAGCTTCTGCCCCCGGGCACGGGAGGAAAGCGCGCCTCAAAACGCTCCAGCACTTCACGAAGCTCTCCGGGCAGGAAAGGCATGACGCGCTCCCTCAGCGACCGGGGGACGCCGTAGCAGGCCTCCGCAATACTGCCCGCCATGGCGGCGATGGTGTCGCTGTCCCCGCCCAGAGAAACGGCGTTGCGCACGGCGTCCTCGAAATCCGCCGCTTCCAGAAAAGCTTCCAGTGCCTGCGGCACGGAACCCTGACAGCTGACATTGAAGCTGTAGCTGCCGCGTATCTCATCCAGCGTGAAATCCAGCCTGTACCAGCCCTTCTCCACCCTTCGGCGTATTTCTTCCGGCCCCTCTCCCTGCCGGGCGAACCAGATGGCCGCGGTGACGGCCTCGGCTCCGCGTATGCCTTCCGGGTGATCATGCGTCACCATGGTGACGCGCCTTGCCATGTCCAGCGCATCTTCCAGAGAGTTCGCCGCCCAGGCGCAGGCGCTCACGCGCATGGCCGCCCCGTTGCCGAAACTGCCGTACGGCGCGGGATTCTCGTCCACAAGCCAGCGGGAAAAACGTCCCCCGTAGCAGCCCCTTGCAAAACGACGGCCGAAATCCCGCATGGCAGCCACGGCCGCGTCACCGAGCCTCTCCCTCTCCTTTTCGCATTCCAGTACGGCGCGGGCCACGGCAAACGTCATCACGCTGTCGTCCGTGATGCGGCAGGAAGGCGTCAGCAGCTCGAATTCCTTACTTTTTATGTTTTTCCATTCAAAACGCGACCCGACGATGTCGCCGATGACGGCTCCCAGCATGATATCCTCCGAAGTTCAGGCATCACATTAACTATGGCCGGACTCTCCCGCCGTATTCTCCGCGCGGCAGGCCCCGAAAACCGGCGCATGTTCGCCACGCAGAGCCGGCTGTGGCCACGATCACGGAAAAAGCGTTGACAGCGCCTTATACCCGGTGAAAAGCTTCTGCCATGCAGAAACGGGCGCCCGGCCTGTCCATGCCACGGTTTTAACACGGATGCTTCCGCAAGAGAAAGCACCCCCGGCCCGAAAACAAGGAGAAAACATGCGCCGCAAAGAAAGGGAATGCAACGATCCGGCCTTTTTCACCAGCCTGTTTGAGCAGGCAGACGTCATCACCCTGGCCTTTCAGGCCGAAGAAGCCCCCTATGTCATTCCCGTCAACTTCGTTTTTATGGACGGCGCGCTGTACTTCCACTGTGCACGGGAAGGGCGCAAGCTGGACTGCCTGAGGCGCGCCCCGGGCGTGGGATTTTCCGTCCATGAACTGCTCTCCATCGACAGGGAAAAGGCCACCACGCTCTACAGGAGCCTGTGCGGTACGGGAAAGGCGGCCTGCGTGACGGATTTCGAGGAAAAAGGCCGCGCTCTGGAAAAACTGGCGCACAAGTACCGGAGCAGGTGCACGCTCCCCGTACCGCAGAAAACGCTGCAGGCTACGGAAGTGGTGAAAATCACCATCACCACGCTGAGCGGAAAAAGCAATCCTCCGCAGGCCCCCCGGGCCTGAGTTCCGCCCGAAGCTCCCCTCATGACGTTGCCTCGCGTGAAGCACGGCAGCCGCAGCCGTGCCCGCGATGGAGGCCGCATCCGGTCTTGTCCGGAAGGAGAAGGAGCCGGCACTCCCGCCGCACACCGGGAGGCGGGGCCTCAGGCTCCGCCTCCTTGATGAGCATCGTCAGGGCATGCCCTTCACGCCCCGCGGACACGCTCGTCCAGAGCCTTCATAAGCGCGGCCACCTTTTCCCTCAGTCTGCGCCCTTCCGGGCTGTCCGACACGTCGCCCTCTGCGGTGAAGGCGTCGGAAAAGGCGTTGGCGAACACTTCCGGCCGGTTCAGCACCCGCATGTCAAGGTACACGCAGCTCTGGCGCAGATGGTACTGCGCCCGCGAGGTGCCCATACCTCCGCCCGCGCCCATCATGGCCGCAGGCTTTCCGGCAAGAATATCCCCCGGCTCACGGGAAAGCCAGTCCAGAGCATTCTTCAGCGCCGGAGCCACGGAATAGTTGTATTCCGGCACCGCCAGCACAAGAGCATCCGCCGCTCTGACGCCGTCGGCAAGCACCCTGACGGCTTCCGGCGTTTCCCTCCCTTCCCTGTAGAAAGGAATGTCGAGAATATCGGCGATATGAAGTACCGCGCCTTCGGGCATTTCTTCCTGCGCACAGCGGAGAAGCCCGCTGTTGCGGGAAGACGCGCGCAGGCTCCCGCATATTCCAAGATACGTTCTTTCCGTCATGTTTCCTCCGTGTTGTCCCCTGGGGACGAGCCCCTGATGATGCCATGCCGCCTGATGCGACGCCCCTTTCTCCCTGCGCAAGATGCGCCTTCCCCCCTCTTCCTGAAAAACACTGTAGCCCCTGAAGTGCGGCAGACACAATGAGCCTTTCTGCGTCCGCGCCCCTTCTTATGCAGAATATGCTCCCGTCTCCATGAAACTGCTTTTTCTTCCGAAGGCGTACCCTGCCCGGTGCAGCCCGCCTTCCCTGCAGAAACCATGACGCTCCGGCCCCGCCATACATTTCCCGCCGCAAAGTTGAAGATAACGCTTGACATTCCCGGCAGGCTTCTCTAAAGTCCATCCCGTTGACGCAAGGTCAGCCTGTGGGGATGTAGCTCAGCTGGGAGAGCATTGCCTTCGCAAGGCAGGGGTCGAGAGTTCAAATCTCTTCATCTCCACCACAAGGAATGCAGGAGGTCAGGTTGAAGAACCTGACCTCTTTTTTTATGCATGCCGACATGTATGCAGGTAATGCCCCGCCGCAAAAGCGTACTGCCTGCCTTCCGTGAGCGATCATCCCTGAGATGCGGGAAGCCGGCCGTCCTTCCTTAAAAAAGCTTGCGGCTCCGCCTTCCGTCAGCACCATTGTTCCGGCTCTCCCGTTTTTTCCTGCTGCGGGAGTGACATGGGGCGCGGTGCACGGGCACGGCGGAGCATACGGATTCTCCCGGAGGCCCGCCTGCTCATGGCGCTGTTCTGCCGCCTCGGGCATATTGACAGTTTCCGCGTTCTGTCCCATCAGAAGGAGGCCTTTTCCCTGCGGCAATCCCGTACGGGAAACACATCCCCGCCCGGGGAAGGGATATCCCTCCCTGATGCGGGGCGTCTGAGCGGACAGCATGCTTCCCGCATTCCTGCAAACCTGCATCCCGCCGGTGCAGAGTGCATGTTCCGCAGCTGTCCGAAACTTTCCGACGCACAGGGGCGCCCCTGTGCTCCACAGCCCCGGATCCCTGTTCCAGGGCCATACCTGCCCATATTTCTGGCAAACGTTTCGGTAATGTCAGCATTGTTGGCAAAAATATGTCCCAGGCAGTCATCGTCCGCAGCTTCTGTTCCGGCCTTTTCCGCTTTCTTCGCCGCACAGCATGCGGGATTCCGGCTTTTTTCATCGTTTCCGAACCATAATCCCATTTCTGGCACGTTCTTTGCATAATATTTGACAAAGACCAGGCCGTCCGCGCACCGACTTCCACCTTGCGCATCGGCATATTCCATGTAATTCTGCGTAAAAGATCTGCCGGAGGTATTTTCATGGCACATCCCATCAGTCTGACTTTTGGAAATCTCACTCATCTGGCCAACACCCTGGGAGACGACACGAGTATCGTCGTCAAGAACGGAGGTTTTGAAACCAGAGGAAAGATTGGCACCTTCTTCACCCGCAAGGCCACCAACCGCCATGCAGGCAACGTACTGTTCGCTGCCGTACGGCAGCAGTACGGCGATACCGTGGCCGACGCCCTCGCTCCCCGTATGCGCTCCATCAGAGTAGAGGGCAAGCCCCTCAGCGCCAGAATCGCGCGTGACATTCTGGCGGATGCCGCAGCAATGCACCAGGGCATAGGCCGCATCAATACCGACATGGCCCGTCATTTCGTGCTGGGCAATACCGGGCAGGGCGACTCCCGCAATCTGGACACCGCTCTGGATGCATTCTGCGCCGGACGCGGTATCAGCGATGCCGAACGCCAGGAGCTGAAGAACAAGTTCGGAGAGGCCATGCTCAGGATCGCGAAGAACGAAACGCAGAAGATACTGAGCTACCAGGATATGAGCGATATGGTACGCACGGCTGGCCAGCCCGCCATCATGAAGGCCTGGAACGGCGTTCTGGCGGACCGGTTCATGAACGATCCCGCCCATGGTGCGGGGGCCGCGCTGGACGCCTGCGCCGCCCGCATGAATC
Organism: uncultured Mailhella sp.; assembly: GCF_944324615.1. Lineage (GTDB taxonomy): Bacteria > Desulfobacterota > Desulfovibrionia > Desulfovibrionales > Desulfovibrionaceae > Mailhella. The sequence goes on along the minus strand of NZ_CALUWY010000009.1, from coordinate 13,585 downwards.
TGGACCCGGCCCAGAAGCAGGAACTGCGGAAGCTGATAGGCATGGCCGTCCGGCACGAGGCGGAAATAATGGCGGAAAAGGGCGTTGAGTTCAACGCCGAACAGATATTCCGCAATGTTGCCGACGGCAATCTGCCCGCCCTGAAGAGCTTTGCCTATACCTGCGGCAAGGGGGATGCTCCCAACAGCGTGGCGCAGTCCATGCTGGCGTGGGCCACCCCGGCAACCGCCGCGGATCTTTCCATGCTGAGCGTTCAGATCGCGAACTTCGGCGGCATCGCGGCCGGAGCACTGGCTTCGCAGCGTCTGGAAGAAATACGCAATCTGCAGCCCGAAGGCCTTATCAGCCGGGAAACGCTGTGGCAGGGCTGTTTTCATGAGGCCATGCCCGACAAGTTGAAGGACGTCGACTTCCGGGGCTTCAACGACGCCGTGTTCGACCGGCTCGGCGAAATGTTCCAGCAGACGCGCCCGGACAGCGCCACCGTGTCTTCCGAAGGCATGACGACGCTTGCCGCGGGCCTCAGCCTGGAAAAGACCGTGGAAAGCCTGCTCCATCCCGTGGCGGTCACGCTGGATGACTTCGTGAACCGCCCCACCCTGACGCCGCCTTCGGAACTGAAGTCCCTGCAGGAAGTGGAAGCATCCCTGGCAAAGGACATCAACCGCCGCGGTACGCACAGCTCTCTGCCGGGTTATATGCCGACCATCAGTTTCGGCGCGGCCGGCGGAAACGTGGAAACCGTGCGTATTCAGGATACCTCCGGCATAACCGAGGATGAGAAGGAACAGTTCAGGCAGGGGCATCCTTCTCCTATCAGCAGAAGCCTGGTCGATCACGCCCTGCGGCTCTGCGGAGACAACGAAATCCAGGCCCGGCAGCTCATCCAGAGCATGGGCCAGAGCGGCGCCTTCCTCGTGCGTACCGGAAGCCCGGTCACCGGCATTGCGGAATCCGAACACTCTCCGCTGGACATCGACATCCGTCGGGAGGAAAACGGCAACGTCACCATGCGTTTCCACAAGCCCGACGCGTCTCCGCTGGACATCGACTACACCTTCACCATCACATCCGACGGGCAGAGCACGCTGACGGCCTGCCGTATGCAGGCCCGCAGACCCGCCGACGCCTGATCCGTACATCTGAGAGGTCATCATCATGTCTGAAATCTTTACGTCTCTTCTCCATGCGCTGGCGCCCGCCCTGGGCCTGCCGGAGATCACCGTTCAGGAGGAGGACTCCTCCTGCCTGCTGGTCATCGACGATTTCGAGGTAAGCCTGCGCTACCTGCCCGGTTCCGACATCGTCATGATGTTCACCGTCGTGTCCCCTCTGCCGGAACAGGGCAGAGAAGCACTGTACGCCGCGCTTCTGGACGCGAACACCTTCTTCCACGAGACGCAGGGCTTTACGCTGGCCGCAAGGGAAGACACCGGCGTGACGCTTCAGGGCGTCATGCCCATGCGTGTACTGGACGCCGGCAATATCGCCACCTGGGTGCAGAACTTCGTCGACATCGCGGACATGTGGCAGAGCTTCTGCCTGCGCGGAGAAACGGAGGCCACCCCGGCCGCTTCTCCCGACGATTTCCCGCAGGACATGCTGCGGGTGTGATCTCCCTTCCGCCGGAAGGCTGAAGCTCCCGGCGGAAGAGTCCGCGGCAGATCCGGCCCTTCCGCCAGCCTCTGCCTGCAGCAATCCCTGCCGGAAGAACAGAATATCCCATGCCGCACCCGTGCCCCGTCTGCACGGGCGGCATGGGATGTTTGTATTCTGCGGCAGAAAACGCCGCGCTCCGCACCTCTGTGCCCGGGTGGGCACAATCTGAGGTTCCACAGGCGCCTGTGCTCTCAGCGCGCCGGGGGGGCAGAAAACAGAAGCCCTTTGCGCTCATGCCTTTTCTCCTCCGCCCCGATACCGGGAAAAGCGGGCGGACCAACTCTTCCGTCTCCTTTCCGTCCGCCGGAAGCCGCAGTTTCCCCCATGGCCGTTCACGCGTCGCGGGCACCGCGGGAGGCCTTCAAACGCCGCGGCGGCGCGAACCTGCAAGCCCCTTCCTGCGACGCATACGCGAAAAGACGACATCATTTCTTCATGCCTTCTTCATACCCGCGTTATTCTCCCTCCCTATAGTCGCCCCCGTAAACGCCCTTTTCAACACAAGGCATTTTCCGCCGAACAGACGAATGAGGCATAAAGGAGGCACATCCATGCTCGAAGTCCGAAACAAAGTCCGCCGTACACAGGTGGCCGTGACCCTTGTCACCGCCCTGCTCTGCGGCTCCCTGTGGAGCAGTTCCGCCAGTGCGGAGGTCATACAGATCGTCTACACCTCCGATCAGCACTACGGCATTTCCCGCAAGAGCTTCCGGGGAGAGAAAAAGGTGCCCGCCGCCACGGTCAACGCCGCCATGGTGGAAGCCATCAACGACCTGCCCGGTCTTACCCTGCCGCCGGATGACGGCGTCATGGCCGAAAAGCCCGTGGGCTGGATAGACTATGTCATCTCCACCGGCGACATCGCCAACCGTATGGAAGGTACCCCGGAAAAGGCCCCCATGACGGCGACGGCCTGCTTTGAACTCTTCATGGACCAGTACGGCAAGGGCCTGAAGGTCAAAGACAAGGAAGGACACCCGGCGGAACTTCTCGCCGTGCCCGGCAACCACGACATGACCAACGCCGTGGGCTTCTTCCGCCCCATGTACCCGGCCAGGGATGACGGCGCCATGCGTACCATGACGGAAATGGCCACCGGGAAAAAGCCCGGGAAGGACTTCGATCCCTATGCCCGTCCCATAACCCTCGACAGGGAAAAGGGCGGGCTGCACCTTCTGCTCATGGGCATCTGGCCCGACAAGGCCAGCCGCGCCTGGATGGAAGAAAAACTCTCCGCCATGCCGGAAGGGGAACCAGTGCTGCTCTTTACACACATGCCGCCGGACCTTACGGCCAACCGCCTGACCAACCCCAACGGCGACCACGGCCTCAATCCCAGAGACGGCTTTGAAAACCTGACGCCGGATGTGGCGAGCGTGAACACCACGGTGCAGCGCCCCCTGCGCGAACACAGGGAACTTGCGGCCTTTCTGAAGGATCACCCCGCCATACGCGCCTATTTCCACGGCCACGAAAACTACAACGAATTCTACGACTGGCAGGGCCCGGACTACACCATTTCCCTGCCCACCTTCCGCGTGGATTCTCCCATGAAGGGCGATGTCTCCGCAGGCAATGAAACGGAACTCTCCTTCCTGCTGATTTCGGCCGACACCGACAAAGGCTCCATGACCGTGCGGGAAGTGCTGTGGAACACCGATGCCTCCGACACCATCTCCTGGGGACAGACGCGCACCGTTTCCCTGAAGGGTGCAGAGAAATAAGCAGCACAGGCAGGCGCAGCGCCTGATGCCGCTTCTCTCCCATGCCAAAGCGCCGGGTTTTCCCGGCGCTTTTTTGTCCTCACCTTTTCTTGTCGGACATTCCTGTAAAAACTTCCCTTTTCTTCTCTGAAACGTGCCTGACGGGAAAAATACCTCCCTCCATGCGGGCACAGACAGGCGGGGAAAACACGGATGAAGAAACGGCCACGACAGAACGGCCGCCGATGTCCCGGCTGTGGGACATTTTTTGTAAAAAACGCGCTTTCTGTGAAAAAACGCGCTATTAGCGGACAGCCATGCTGCGCGCGGGCACCGCGCAGGGCCATATTTTCCCGAAATGTGCCTTGACGCGCATAATGCTCTAGTTCTATATAGCAATAAACATTTTTGGAAATTTTTATGACGCCAGACACTTTTTCCTCCTCCCCCGCCTATTTCCGACTTCAGCAGGAACTCGCCCTGAAGATCAACGCCGGACAGTGGAAACCCGGGGAGCAGCTTCCGCCGGAACGCACCCTTGCCAAAGAGTACTCTCTCAGCGTGGGCACGGTACGCAAGGCCATGGAAAAGCTCGTCCAGGCCGGATACTGCTACCGTGTGCAGGGCAAGGGCACCTTTGTGACCGACTACCCCACCGACAGGGCCGTGTTCTACCGCATGCGCACCTCCTTTGCCGGCCGTGACGCCGTACTCATTCCCTTCAACATCAGTCGCACGGAAACTTCCGCCGACCAGGAAACGGCCTCCGCGCTGAACCTTGCCGCGGGAGCCCCCTGCATACGCATCTGCCGCTGTCTGAACGGGCGCGACGAAAAGGGGCAGTTCACCCTCGGCTGGACAAGCTCCTGCTTTTCCCTGCCGATGTGCAGCGGCCTCATGCGGACGCCGATGGCGGATTTTCAGAAATATTCCCTGTACCACCTTGCGGAACGCGACTGCCGCATTCCCTCCTTCTTCTGCGATGAAATCCTGCATCTGTGCATGGGGCTCCCCCCGGAAATACATGCCGCCCTGGGGTTGAGAGAACATGCTCCCTGTTTTGAGATGCACATGATTTCCTACACCTATGGAAACATTCCCTTCGAGTATCGCATAAGTTATGTGCTCGGAGGTCAAAGGGGTCTCATGCGCAAGCATGATTTTCGTCTGTAACCGGGGGAACACGCCCTCACTCAGCCGTTGTTGGGAGGATCATATGAACAAGCTGCTGTCGGTACTGCTGGCCGGTACGGTGTCTTTGTTCTGCATGGGGCAGGCTCAGGCCGCCTTTCCCGAAAAACCGATCAATGTCATTGTCGCCTACGCTCCCGGCGGTACCGGCGACATCAGCGTGCGCATGCTCGCCAAGAAGCTGGAAAGCATACTCGGACAGCCTCTTGTCATCACCAACAAGGGCGGCGGCGCAGGCGTGCCCGGCTTTGAATATGTGATGAAGGCCAGACCCGACGGATACACCATTTCCGCGCCGGCCACCCCCGCCTTTTCCGCTTCCATCTTCCTGAGGAAGAAGGCCTACGATCTCAACGACATGAGCTTTGTCGCCACCTACATGATCAACGACCGCATCCTGCTTGCCCGCACCGACAGGCCCTACAAGACCTGGGAAGAATTCAAGGCCTACATCAAGGCCAACCCCGGCAAGGTGTCCATAGGCAGCGGCGCCTCCCAGGAGGCGGTGGAAGTGCTGCGCTCCGTGGCCATCAAGGAAGGGCTCGACGTCAACTTCGTCATGTACAAGAGCGGCGGCGAAGCTTCGGCCGACCTCATCGGCGGCCATATCGACGCCTGTGAACTCGGCGTGGGTACCGCAGGCTATCAGGCGGCTCGCAAGGGCGACCTCAACATTCTGCTCAACCTCGGCGCAGGCGAAGTGCCCGATTTCCCGAATCTGCCCAAGCTCCATGCGGATCTCGGCCACCCCTTCTACACCTCCGCTCCCTATGCCTTCATTCTTCCCAAGGGCACGCCTGAAGACATCCGCGCCACCTGGGAAAACGCCATCAAGGTCGCGCTTCAGGATCCGGAACTTCAGAATGCCATGCTGAAGGCCGGCTTCAGCCCGAAGTTCATGACCGGAGAAGAGAGCAAGGCCTTCTGTCAGGAAAGCGTGAACCTCATCCCCGCCATGCTGGAATTCAACAAAAAGGCTGAATAACGCCCCCAAGAGAAAGGCGGCTCTCCGGGCACGGAGAGCCGCCACGGAGTTTCCATGCATACCGACAGACTTACCGGACTCGGCTTTCTTGTGTTCAGCGCGCTCTTGTGGTTCGTCGTCATCCCGAATCAGACGGAAGGCCCCGAAGAGGCCTTCGTTCCGCGCCTGGCCGTTCTGGTCATCGCCATTCCGGCCCTCATCATGCTGCTGCGCACCCCGGGGAAACAACTCCCCGCAACGTTCGAGCCCGCGCTCTTTCTGCGCGTTTCCGTGCCGACCATAGCGCTCTTTCTGGTTTATCTCATCTCCATTTCCTATATAGGATTCTTCATTCCGAGCTTTGTCTTCCTGCTCTGCTCCCTGCTTCTGTTCGGTGAGCGCCGCAAAAAAGTCTTTCTGTTCACGCCGCTTGTATGCCTCGGCGGCATTTATGTCATCATCGTGCACTTTCTTCAGTTTACCCTGCCCCGGGGAATACTTTTCTGACACCCCGGAAAAGTGCTTCGCGCGTGCCTGCGGAACATTCCGCTCACGCGGCAGGGGCGCCCCGCATCTGAAGCAACACACGGTGCCCCCGGCGGCTTTCCGCTTTTTCCACCGCTTCCGGCTCGTCCAAAAAGGCGTCTGCTATGTTTGAAAGTTTAATGACCGCGCTCGGCATGGTGCTGGACTGGCAGAATTTCTTCTGGTCCCTGTTCGGCGTGACCTTCGGCATCATCGTGGGGGCCATTCCCGGCCTCAGCGACACCATGGCCATTGTTCTGCTTCTGCCCTTCACCTACTACCTCGGCCCCATTCCCAGCATCGCCATGCTCATGGGCCTTTCCAAGGGTGGAAACTTCGGCGGCTCCATCCCCGCCATTCTCTTCAATATTCCCGGCACGCCGCAGGCCATGATCACCACCTTCGACGGCTACCCCCTCGCAAAGCAGGGAAAAAGCGGCAAGGCGCTCAAGACCGCGCTCTTCGCCTCGGTGACGGCCGATACGGCGAGCGACCTTGTGCTCATCTTCCTCGCCGCGCCCGTGGCCATGGTGGCTCTCCGCATAGGCCCGCCGGAATACAGCATGATTCTCTTCTTCTCGCTCATCATCATCAGCCTCGCGGCTTCGGGAAGCCCCTGCCGCGGCCTCATTTCCACGGGCATAGGCCTGCTGCTCGCCACTGTGGGATGCGACCCGGAAACCGGCACCCTCCGCTTCAACTTCGGCTTCATCGAGCTTGCCGACGGCATCAGCATCATGCCCATGGCCATAGGCCTGCTGGCCTTTTCGGAAGTGCTGCTTCAGGCGGAACGCTGGTACAAGGAACGCAACAGGAACAGGACGGAGGCAGTACGCCTTTCCCGCCCCGGCACCGACGACGACCGCCTCACCCCTGCGGAAATGAAGCTGTGCCTGCCCACCATAGCCCGTTCCACCCTCATCGGCTCCTTTGTGGGCATCGTGCCCGGCATCGGCACCACGGTGGGCGCCTACCTCAGCTATATATGGAGCAGAAAGAAATCCCCCTACCCTGAAAAATTCGGCAACGGCGCACTGGAAGGCATCGCCGCTTCCGAAGCGGGCAACAACGCGGTGAACGGCCCGAACCTCGTGCCGCTGCTCACCCTGGGCATTCCCGGCAACCTGGCGGCGGCCCTCATTCTGGGCGGCTTCATGATCAAGGGCCTCGTGCCCGGCCCGCAGTTCATGGAAAGCAACGCCCCCATGCTGTACGCACTCTTTGCCGTGCTGCTCATCAGCAACCTCTATACCCTCATCGTGGGCGGCATCTTCGTGCATTACGCCCGCAAGCTGACCAACATCCCCAAAACCGTGCTGTTCAGCTGCGTGATGCTCTTTTCCTTCCTGGGTTCCTATGTGAACAACAGCAGCCTGTTCGACGTGGCCGTCATGTTCGTGTTCGGCCTGGTGGGCTACCTCTTCTCCAAGCTCAGACTCAGCCTGCCCACCATGATCGTGGCCTTCTTCCTGGGTTCTCTGCTGGAACACAAGATCCGCCAGAGCCTGACCATTTCCCGGGGAGACTGGACCATATTCATCGACAGGCCCATCGCCTGCTGCTTCTTTGTCCTGACCGTGTTCATCACGCTCTTCTACATCGTACGCCTTACCCGCGGCCGCAAAGCCGCCCGGCCGTAATCAGGAGGATTCCATGCAGATACTGGAAAGTGATTTTCTCATCATCGGAGGCGGAAGCGCGGGCTGCATCGCAGCCATGCGGGCCCTTCAGGTCGCTCCCGATCTGCGCGTGACCATTTTTGAAAAAAGCGACATCGTCTACGGCGGCTCCATCGCCCGGGGCATGGACGCGCTGAACATCGTGGCCATTCCCGGCAAAACCACGGCAGAGCTCTACCTTGAGGCCGTGCGCGCCGGAGCCGCAGGTATTGTGGACGCAGGCCCGAGCTATGTCATGGCCGAACGCTCCTACGCGCTGCTCAAGGAAATGGAAGGCTGGGGCGTCACCTTCCCCAAGGATGAGAACGGCCAGTACAAGACCTTGAAGTATCACGTGAAAGGGGAATTTCAGACGGCCATGGACGAGCCGGAGCTCAAATCCATGCTGGTCAAGCGCGCCCTTGATCTCGGCGCGCGCCCCGTCAACCGCGTCATGGGCCTGCGCCTGCTCACCGACAACGGCAGAGTTGCCGGCGCCGTGGGGCTGAACGTGCGTACCGGCCAGCTTGTGGTCTGCCGCGCCAAGGCCGTACTCATCGCTTCCGGCGGCGTCAGCCGTCTCACGCTTCCCAACTCCGGCTACCTGTACGGCGTGTACGACTACCCCGGCAACACCGGGGACGGCTTCGTCATGGCCCTGCGTGCCGGGGCCGGCGTCACGGGCATGGAATTCACGCAGCGCACCATGCTCATCAAGGATTCCAACATGCCTCTGCTTGCCATCTGCGTCACGCGCGGCGGCAAGGTGCTCGACTGCAACGGCACCGTGATCATGGAAGGCGAAGTCAACAACATCAACGCCATGAACGAGGCCTTCACCGAGGGCCGCGGCCCGGTGCACATCCAGCTCAGCCATCTGCCCGAAGAAAAGATCCGGGAAATCGAACATATTCTGTTCACCACGGAACGCCCGGTGAACGAACGCTTCTTCGGGGGCAGGCACATCGACTTCCGCAAGCAGGATATCGAACTGTGGCCCACGGAATACCTGCTCTGCGGCGGGCACGGTCTGGCGGGCATCCGCGTCAACGAACGTGCCGAAACGGCGGTGCCCGGTCTCTACGCTGCGGGCGACGTGGCGAGCGTGGCCAAGCAGCACCTGACCGGCGCCTTCATTTTCGGGGAAATCGCCGCCGAACAGGCCGCCGGATACATTGCCTCCGCGCCCGACACCCATATCCATGAAGACGATGTCGCCGCCGTGCGCGAAGAACTCGCGGAGCGCTTCAGCGCCAAAGACCGCGACATCGACGTGCGCGAACTCGAACACAAGGTGCGCCGCGTGGTGGGCGACTATCTCGTGGCTCCCAAGAATGCCCACAAGTTTGAACTGTGGAAGTACTGGTCCGATACCTTCCGCGAAGATTTCAAGCACGTGGCCATCCATAACGGACATGAGCTTTCCAAGCTCTATGAAGTGGAAAACATCCTGCTCTGCGCCGACTGTTCCGCCCTTGCCGGGGACTTCCGCAAGGAAAGCCGCTGGGGTGAATGCCACCGCCGCAGCGATTATCCCCTGCAGGACGACGCCAACTGGCACTGCCATGTGGTCATTAAAATGAAAGACAATCATCTGAACGCGGAAAAGGTCCGCATTTCCGAACTGGGCGAGGAGGTTTCCCTGTGATGAACGACAGCAATATCGCCATTGACACCACGCTCTGTCTGGCCTGCGGCAACTGTGTCGACCGCTGCATCATGGACAACCTGCGCCTTTCCCTGCCTCCCTGCCGTCAGACCTCTCCCCTCGGCGTGAACTATCAGGGCATTGCCAGGCTCCTTGCTTCCGGCAAGGAAGAAGACGCCGCCCGTGAACTTCGGCGCGCCACGCCCTTCGGGGGCATACTCGCCGTGCTGGGCGATCCCTACGCGGAAAAAACCTGTTCGCGCGGGCAGGCCGGAGGCGCCCTGCGCTTTACCGATCTTCTGCGCTATCTTGTCGCCGCACAGCCCGGCATCGTCTACGGTCAGGAGCCGCGCAGACTGCCCGCCTCCACCAAAAAGGCCGCCGTCATCGGGGCCGGTCCTGCGGGACTGCAGGCCGCATGGGCCCTGCGCATGAGCGGCGCCGCGGTCACCGTGTTCGAGGCCGCGCCTGAAGCAGGCATGACGCTCACCCGCACTCCTGCCGGAGAAGACGGCGGAAACGAGGCCCTGCCCGCCGTGCCCGCCGAAGTCATGGAAAAGACCCTGGCCATGCTGCGCGAAGCGGGCATCCGCTTCCTCACCTCTACTCCCAAGGGGCAGGCGGATCTCGACAGTCTGTGCGCGGAATACGACGCAGTGCTCTGCGCCTGCGGCAGGGGCGCGGTTCTGCCCGCCGACAAGAACGGCTATGTGAAGGACAACCTCTTTGCGGCAGGAAGCTGCGTGAAGAACCAGAAAAGCCTGACGCCCCTTCAGGCCATGGCCTCTGCGGCAAAAGCCGCCCATGCCGCGCGCAACCTGCTGGAAGGCTTCGATATCGACTATGAGAGCGACGAGCGCACGGCCCGGGGCCTGGAACGCTTCGCCGGACTCGGCGACCGGGAAATCGACGACCTCGCCCCCGTGGCTCCCGCAGGCGGAACCTACACCGGCGAAGAAGCCCGCGAAGAGGCCTCCCGCTGCCTGGGCTGCGGGCGTCCCTATGAACGGAACAAGACCTGCTGGTACTGCCTGCCCTGCGAAGTGGTCTGCCCCACGCAGGCCCTGCATGTGCGCATCCCGTATCTGATCCGCTGATACGCTCCTTCGCACGACACTCCCGGCGCTCCGGGCCTTCCGCGCTTTTCCTGAAAAGACGTGCGGACAGACCCGGGGCGCCTTCTTTTCCCCAAAAACGCGCAGAATTCTGCGCAGCAGGCCGCAGACGCCGCTTCGGGCAAAAGGATTGTAAGGTACCCGCCCTTTGCGTTATAGGTAATGCGCAACCCGGCATGTTACCCCGACCCTCACTCCCCCCCAAGGAGATTTCATCATGAAAAACATCGCTCTGGCGCTTGCCCTCAGCCTGCTCATAAGCGGTACGGCCTTTGCCCATGACTTCAGCAAGTTCAGCATGGACATTCCGAAGGACTGGCACGCCATGGAAGAAAACGGCGTTGTCGCCGTCACCGCCCCCGGAAACGAAGCGGCCATTTCCATCGCCGCGGAAAAAATGGAAAAAGCAAACATCGACGTTGTGGCAAAGGCTTTTTCCCAGAAACTGGAAGGTACGGAACCCAAGGCGGATGACAAAGGCGTCTACAGCTTCAGCTTCACCCGCGACGGTGTGAAAAGCACCTGCTTCTGTTCCCTTGAAGACGGCGAATTTCTCCTCATCACCGTGACCGATCCCACGGGAAGACATATTGCCGCCATCAGAAACATGCTCACCACCCTGAAAAAACGATAAGACTCCGGGCAGGGGCGCCCCTGTTCCCTGCTGCAGCCACTGCCTGGCAGGCACGGCCTTTTCGCCGCGCCTGCCTTTTTCTTTTCTCACAACAGCAAGGCGGAGAACGCCTCTTTTCTTTCCCGGATACCTGCCCATGTTCCGGACAAGGGCCCGGCATCCGCCGCGTTCCGCGTCTTCCGGAACAAATATGTATCATCGCCCTGCAAAAACGTATCTTTGAAAAAAAATGCTCTTTTTTTCCGGAAGGAATCTGTATGTCTCCCGCACTTCAAAAAAAGCGCGCCCCAAAACACGCCTTCCGGCACAGCATGCAGGCTCCGGCTCATGTTTTTTCCTTGTCTGCCGGGCGGCTTCGGAGAGAAGACATGCGCTCTTGCCTATTTTGTCCGATACGGATAGGCTGACACATCTTTTCTGCAACCAAGAGTATCCGTGATGAAAAACAACGCACAGTGGCTCAGGGCCATGGAATATCTCGACGGCAGACAGGCGGAGATGTTCCAGCTTTTAAAGAATCTTGTGGAAATGGAAACCCCCTCCGCCGATAAAGAGGCCGTAAGCCGCCTTGCCGGCCACCTCGACACCTACTGCGACGCCATGGGCATGTCGTGCCGGAAGGAGCATTACGCCCACGCCGGGGACGCCCTTGCCGCGCACACCGCTCCCGGGGAGAAAAAGCCCGTGGCGCTTCTCGCCCACCTCGATACCGTGCACCCTGCGGGGAGCTGGCCCGTCCTGCTCCGCCAGGAAGGCGACCGCCTGTACGGCCCCGGCGTGTTCGACTGCAAGGGCGGCATCGTCATTGCACTTTTCGCCATCAAGGCCCTCATGGCCTGCGATTACAGGGAACGGCAGATCCGGCTGGTGCTCTCCAGCGATGAAGAAACGGCGCACATGCTCTCCGAGGGACTCGGAGGCAGTCTTTTCACCAGAGAATGCGCAGACTGCATTGCCGCCTTCAACTGCGAAAGCGGTTCCCCCGACAATGAAGTCGTGACGAAACGCCGCGGCGGTGCGGTGATGCGCATCCATGTCTCGGGCATTGCCGCCCACGCAGGGCGCACCCCGGAAAAGGGCGCAAGCGCCATACGCACGGCCGCGCGGCTTGTGGAGCATATCGAGGCGCTCACCGATCTTTCCGGCAATCTGTTCAACTGCGGGAAAATCACGGGCGGCACGGGGGCCAACGTCATTGCCGATGCCTGCGACATCACCCTCGGCCTGCGCTATCACAGCAATGCCGACTACGACAGGGCCCTCCGCACTCTGGAGACGCTGTGCCATGACCTGCCCGTGCCCGGCACATCGGCAACCCTTTCCCTGCTCAGCCGCTACCCGGCCATGGAGGAAACGCCCGGCACGCAGAAGCTCCTTGACCTGTACGACGCCGCCTCCCGGCTGCTCGATCTGGGTCCGGTGAAGCCCCTTGCGGCAGGCGGCTGTTCCGACAGTGCCTTTGTCACCCAGATGGGCATTCCCACGCTCTGTTCTCTGGGCATAGGCGGCGCCAACCCCCATACTAGGGAGGAATACGCCCTGCTTTCCACCATGCTGCCCCAGTGCAGGAAGCTGGTGACCACCATTCTTTCCCTTTCCGGGGATGAGGCATAGGATCGGCTGATCCGCTCGTTTTTCCGCAGACGCAGGAAACCGTTCTCCACTCCCCTCAGATCAAAGGCCTTCCATGAGCGCACAAGCAAAAAAATTCCAGTTTCCCAATTCCCTGGTCATCGTTTTCGCCATGATGGTGCTGGCCGCCGTGCTGACGCACATCATCCCCGCCGGAATGTACGACCTCATTCCCGGCACGAAGCTCCTCGATCCTGCAACCTATCACGGCATTGCGCAGCAGGGTGTTTCTCCCTGGGGCCTTGTCGACGCGGTGTTCGCAGGCATGGTCAAGGCCGGGCCCATCATCGTGTTCACCTTTCTGGTGGGCGGCTATTTTCAGGTGCTCATCGCAAGCAATGCCGTGGATGCCTTCATCAGCCGCCTGGTGCAGGCCCTGGGTTCCCGTTCCTTCCTCATCCTGCCTTCTCTTGCCCTCATCATGAGCGTGCTCGGTGCATCCGGCGTCATGGCCAACCCCGTGGTGGCCACCATTCCCATAGGCGTCATTCTCGCCCGCAAGCTCGGAGCCGACAGGGTGACGGGTGTGGCCGTCATGTTCCTTGCCGCCTACGGCGGTTACGCCACAAGCCCCGTATGCGCCATGACGGTGCAGATAGCCCAGCAGATTTCCGGCCTGCCCATGCTTTCCGGCTTCGGCTTCCGCTGCGTCGTGTGGCTGGTCTTCTTCCTGCCCACGGTCGCCTTCATCGTGCGCTACGCCGCCAGAGTACGGCAGAATCCCCGGGCCGGAGTGCTGGCGGAGGAAACGGAACCTGCGGTGGCGGAAAGCGCCGCCGTACCCTTCAATGCCCGCCACGCTCTGGCGCTTCTCGGCCTTGCGGCGGGGCTTGCCGTGTATGTCTGGGGTTCGCTC
>NZ_CALUWY010000008.1 GCF_944324615.1 uncultured Mailhella sp. | reverse complement strand
ATAATAGTAGCGCAATATTTGGGAATGGAGGTATTAGGTATTGGCATTGACGCGCCTATCATCGGCAGCATAATCCCTTGCGCTGAAACCATTACCGACATCCGCGAACTGACTCCGGCTATATTCCGGCTTCTTCAACAACCCCTACTCGAAAAAGGAGATAATTCGTGTCAACAATAAAAACAACAACTTGGCTGACTATTGGAATATTAGTTCTACAGATTGCCATCAAAATTATAAAAGACACTGACGAGGACAGCTGACGAAAAGAGGGCATCTGGGAAGGTGCCCTCTTTTCGTGCCGTTCCTTTGGGATGGCCGGTCAGGTTATCCCAAAGAACATCGAGCTGGCCTTCCAAATAATTACTGCCTTTGAAACTTTTTGACAGCCCAAATTTTTTTGAGGGAAATTTTTATTTTTTCTTTTCCTGGATGAAGAAACGGGGATGTAGCTCAGTTGGGAGAGCGCGATATCCTAAAAATCGACAAAAAAAATTTCTTCTTTTTCTTATAAAAACTGGCACAAAACTGGCACAACACGACAAGAATATAAAAAAAGGAGTTATGGCTTTATGCCATAACTCCTTGAAATTTCTGGTGGAGATGAAGAGAATTGAACTCTTGGCCTCTTGAATGCCATTCAAGCGCTCTCCCAACTGAGCTACATCCCCGTTGCGGAGTCATTCATGCCAGAAGCCTCCGCCATAGTCAAGAAAAAATTTTGCTTTTTTTCGTATCCTTCTCTGGGCCACGGCCACCGGTCCGTGTTTTCACACTTTTGAGGCGCGCCAGCGCGCCACAAGACGCGCAAAGGGCTCGTACAGCGGCCTGAAGGCCGATTCGCCGAAACCTCCGGGCGTGGGCGCGGCAAAGGCGAAGATGAGCACCGCATGCAGCCCTTCGGCGGAATAAAAAGGCTTGGCGAAGTAGGAACGCACCCCGCAGGGAATGAACATGGCCCAGTCGATGGACTTGATGCTGTCGAGGGTGTCCTCCACGGTGAGGGAATCGAGGCTGAAGCGTTCGATGTCCTGCGCGATGGTGCCTTCATACGCATGGGAGGCGCCCCACGACAGAGACGAGAAAAGCCTGCCCACGCCGTACACCTCCACCCTGCCCCGGATGGACTGAATATCGGAAAACATGAGCCCCTCCACGCCCGGACAGCGGGCAAGGAGCCGCTGAAGCCCTTCCTTCAGGGAAAACAACGCCCCCTCCGGTTCCGGACAGGGGGCAAGGGAGCAGGAGGCGGGCTTTTCAGGAATGTTGAGCAGCGCAATGCGCACGATGTCCGTGCCCGTGGAACAGGGGGAAATGCGTACTTTGGAACCGAGAATGCTGCCGGAACCGCTGCGGAGCATGAGCGTGCCCGCCCATATTTCCTCTTCCAGGGCGTGACGGCAGGAGCGCAGCAGGGTTTCCCCCATCTCTCCGGGGGCTATGTCCTCCAGCATGAAGTCGCCCCCGCCCCGGGCCGCCCCGTCGAACAGGGCCTGCGCCGCCTCGTTGCAGGTGACGATTTCCTTCTGCTCCAGGCTGAGCACCAGCACGGGATACTGCGCGTGCCCCAGGGCCAGCTGGCAGGTCCCCGCCGTGCCGTTGGCCACAAAGGTGGCCGGCAGCACCGATTCCTTCAGCATGCCGAAATATTTTTCCGGATCATCCGGCCCGGGCCAGCCCTGAAGAAGATAGGCCTGATGGGGATTCTCGTTCAGCCGGAACGAAACCATGGCCGACTGCCGGCTCGTCACCATCTCCCAGAACTCCCCCAGAAGGGTGTGATCCGACTTCATCACCACCTTCCGCCTGAACTGCGCATCCTTGAGCAGCCGGGAGGTATTCTCCCCGAGAGAAGGCAGTGTCCAGCCGTTCAGCAGCCGGATGCGCGAACGGCGATGCTCTATCTCCCACAACAAGCCGGGAAAGCCTGACGCCCAAAGAGAGAAATCCATAGCCCGCCTCCGCGCTGTAATGCCGTCTTTTCCATAACCTACGGGAAAATGAAGTTTTTGTAAATTGGATGGACCAAAAAAATCATATTTCCCCCAATTTCCGATAATTCCCCTGAAAAGGAGACGTTCATTCCGGTATACAAGAGTGAAAAAAATGTGTGGATGAACCATTTTATTATTTTTTTATATGTAAAATCAAACAATTATCATATTTTTTTCTGATTTTTTAAAAGTCTTGAGTCTTTTCACATAACAGCGCAAGAATAAGAAGTATGGATAAGAGGCAAAAGGGGTGCGGAGGTTCCGCCATGAGCAAGCAGAAACTCATTGAACAGCAGCTTGAGCAGGCTCTTATGGAAGGCCGCTGGAAGCTGTTTGAACGCCTGCCTGCCGAACGCCAGCTGGCCGAAGAGATGCATGTGAACAGAACCACGCTCCGGGCCGCCCTGAGCGCCCTTGCCGGGCGCGGCATTCTGGAAACCACCCACGGCAGCGGCACCCGCGTGCGCGCCCTGCCTTCGGAGCATCCGGCCCAGTGCGTTCTGGTGGACAGGCTGTATGCAAGCCAGCTCATCGTGCCGCCCATCATCCATGCCTGTTCCCTCGTCATCAGGCCTTCGCAGATTCTCAGTCTGGAAAGGCTGCTGCCCATAGCCGGAACCGCTCTGCGCAACGACGACATCAAGGCCTTCGTGCAGGCGCACATTCAGTTTTTCATGGAAGCCGCCCGCTTCATCAACAACACGAGCATAAGCGCGGCGCTTGCCTCCTGCCTGCCCGACGGCAAATCCCTGGTACGCCTTTTCAACGCCTGCGAGATGCAGCAGAACGAAATGCTCTTCGCGCATCTGGCAAGAATACTCGGCGCCATGCGCCATGCCGACGCCACCGACGCCTCGGCCGCGACGCAGGCCTATTTTTCCACACTGCAAACGCTGGCGGAAAAGAAATGAGCGAAGGCAGAGCCATAAGCAGAAAGGAATTTCTGCACGGCATATTCCGACATGTAACCGGAAACGGCGACTGCACGGGCCCTGCGCCCGAAGCGCCCGAACCAGACTACCTGTCCATGCTTCCCCCCGAATTTTCGGGCGTCATGCTGGACATGGAAGCTGCCCGCCTTGGAGGTGATCCCGCAACGATGACGCGCAACGAGATGGCCGCCCTCGTCGTACAGGCCATGTACGGCAGCGCGAGCCGGACGGCACAAGGGCAACAGACTCCCGGCCCCGCTCAGGAGCAAGAGCGGACGCCCCTCGACTGAACAAAGGAGGAACCGTATGTCTCAGGAACAGCTTCCTTATCTTGAAGAGCGCAAGCTCGTTAAAAGATGGAGAGGCCCCATCCCCGCGCTCATGAATCTGGCGTTCACGCTGCTCATCTTCGCGGTGACGTGGTGGGTTTTCCAGGACCCGCGCGGCATCATGCGCTTCTACACTCCCTATGTAGGGTACAACTACTGTCGCTGGTGGCTCATCATCCTCATCTGGATGGCCTACACCTTCGACTTCTGGCCCTTCAAGAAAGACTGGATCCGCAATGCCCATCCTCTGCAGAAGGGGCTTGTGCTGGCCCTCATTTCCGTGGGCACCATGATCTTCTTCATTCACGGTTTCTTTGAAGGCGTGCTCGGCAACTTCGCCTTCGCCTACTTCAATCCCGATCAGCTGCAGAAGCTCGGCCTCACCGAATTCTATTCCACCGAATACGCGGCGCAGGCCTGCATGATGTTCGCCGTCATCGCCTCCTGGATCAGCCCCGCCTGGGTGGTCGCCCTCGAAGGTCAGCCCTGGGCCAACGCCTCGCAGCCCGTGCGCGGCTTCAGCATCTGGCTCGGCACCTTCTGTCTGAGCCTCGTCATCTACTTCATGACCATGCACAACCACATGGGCATCCTGTACTACCCCTGGCAGTACTTCACCGCCATCTGCCCGCCCTACTGGGAACAGTTCGCCGAAACCGTGTCGGCCAACTTCCATGTGGCGTGGATCATGTGCTGCACCGTGGTGGTGTGGTTCGTGGAAGGCATCTGGGAACGCTATCCCTTCACCATGATCAAGCGCGACTGGCCGCGCCGCATCGCCCTGTTCGTGGGCATCATCGTCATCGCCTGGGCGCTGTGCCTGTTCTTCTGGTACATGCAGGAACTCGTGTGGGGCGACGCCATCCGCGGTCATCGTCGTGACGCGGCTCCCGACTGGCGCTGGCTGCATGTGGGCGAAACCGCCATCTTCTTCCTCGTGCCCGCGCTGTTCGTGCAGTTCTACTGCGAAAACTGGCCCACGAAGTTCAGCACTCCCGTGAACATTCTCATCCGCACCGGTCTCGTCATCGTCGGCGGCATCATCCTCTACTGCCTGTACTATCAGTACGCCCACTTCATTCTCGGCACCCAGAAGGGCTTCTCCCATCCGCAGCAGTTCCCCATGATTCCCACCATCTGGCTCATCGACATCTGGCTCATCAACTGGTGGTTCATGGACGGCTGGCCGGGCTGGCGGCGTGAATTCAAGACCGCCGAAGAGCTCGCCGCGGAAAAGCGCCATATCGAAATCGACCACGCCTGGAACCCCGCCATGAAGGGCGGCCTCGTGACCGGCATCGCCGGCGGCGTGGCACTGTACTTCCTCATCGTTTGGCTGCTGCCCATCTGTAGCGCAACCTTCACTCTGGTGAAGTAGGAGTCCTTATGAACAGACGTGAATTTCTGAAAGGTGCATCCCTCGGCATCGGCGCCGGCGCCATCGGCGCCATGGGGCTTTATTCCTATACGCCCATGCGCAAGGCCTTCCTGCCTGAAGTGCACCGCCAGATGACCGACTTCGGCGTCTGCAAGTCCGTCAAGGTAACGAACATCTCGGAAACCAGCTGGTTCGACAACGGCGTGTTCATGACGAACGTCACCGGCGCGGGCGGCCTGCTCGTGGACCAGTACACCTACAACTGGGCGCCCTTCGGCAACGGCAAGGGCATCGGCAAGGGCACCTATCAGGACGGCCTCGCGAAGATCAAGCCCTATATCCAGAAGGGCGATCTGCACGAAGCCTGGGCCATTGCCAAGGAAAATTCCGTGGACGCCGACAACGCGGGCGGCTTCTCCTGCCTCGTGGAAATCGAGGCCATGGACGGCACCAAGACCAAGTACCTGTTCGACTGCGGCTGGAACTACGACTGGATGGAGGAAAGCTTCAAGCGCGAGGGCATCGACAACATGCTCGCCAACGGCGAAATCGCGGGCTTCATCCAGACCCACGAACACATGGACCATTACTGGGCCTTCCCCGTGGTGGCCAAGTACGCCCCCAACATCCACATCTACACCCCGAACACCTTCTATCCCGAAGGCAAGGACTACATCAAGGCGGCCGGGCATGTGGGCAAATGGACGGAAGTGAAGAAGGGCCTCTATCCCCTTCAGCCGGGCGTGGCGCTGTATCAGTTTGAATGCCCCATCATCTTCCGCGTGTTCGGCGAAATGTCCCTGTACTGCAACGTGAAGGACGTGGGCCTTGTGAGCATCACGGGCTGCTGCCATCAGGGCATCATCCTCTTTGCCGACACGGCCTACAAGGAACTGCAGTACGAAAAGGACAAGTTCTACGGCCTCTACGGCGGCCTGCACATCTCGCCCTTCGACGACTGGGATCCCAAGTACGACGACCTCGTCATCGGCCTGAAGAAGTGGAATCTGGAACGTGTGGGCTGCAACCACTGCACGGGCCTCATCACCGCGCAGAAGTTCGTGGACGTGGGCTACCCCGTGGTGAAGGGCACGGCCCGCTTCCGCTCCAAGACCACCAACTATCTGGGTAACGGCGACATCATCACCTTCCCCGGGTAAAAGACCATCCTTCCGGGGCGCGCAACGCGCGCCCCGGTTCACGGAGCGGCCATGAAACTGGAAAAAATTCTTCCGCGCGCTCTCGGCGACAGCGATTCCGACTGCGCCAGCATCTTCACCTCCCTCATCATGGCCGCACATTTCGAGCGCACCCGTGCAAGGGCGCTCGGCTGGCGGGGGGTGCGTCCCTGCGCCTCCAGCCACCCTGCGTGGACCTGCCGCGTCGCAGGTTCCGACCATGTGTTCGGCATCCGTTTCGACGGAGAACGCCGCGAACAGATCCCCGGATACGGCCCGTTCCTGCGCGGCCGCTTCAGCCTCTTCATCTTTCCCCCGGCGCAGTCTCCCCTGCTCGATGTCTTTCCTCTGGACGCCATGCGCGTCGCCCTTTCCCCGGAATATGAACACGCCGTCCGCGAATTTTCCGGCGGAGAAGCTCATCTCCAGCCCTTCCTTCTCGGAGCACTCGGCATGGACGTTTCCTTTGCCGGCAACGCCCTCTCCCTCACTCTGGAGGCTCCGGCAAGGCATCGCGTCATCTGCGCCGACGGCATAGCCGTGGATCAGGGCTGGCTGGTGGCTCCGGGCGAGGCGGAATGCGACGTGCCCGCCTTCAGTCTCTTCCTGCGCCTTTTTTCCGTCCTTGCCGCCACGGCGGAGGAGCAGCTCGGGGAAAAGCCCCGGATTCTTCTCGGCAGAAGCGACATGCCCCGCCGCCTCTTCCATGCCGATGCAAGCATGGCGGAGAGCGAAACCGAAAAGGAAACGCTGCTTTGTCTTGCGGCCTGCTTCGGCCCCTGCCCCGCCGTGGAGGGAGAAATCCGGGCCCTGCGCGCTCTGCCCGCACGGCACCGGCCGGAAGAGCTGGAACAGAGGCTCCGCCCCGTGCTCCATGTCCTCACGGGCTTTCTCGGCGCGGGCAAGACCACCTTTCTGCGCCGCTGGCTGGACTTTCTCCACGGCAGGGAACGCTACACCGGCGTGATTCAGAACGAATTCGGCAAGGTGGAACTCGACGCCACCCTCATGAAGGGCGACACCCTTGTGGAGGCCCTCGATGAAGGCTGCGTCTGCTGTTCTCTGGCGGACAGTCTGCGTCCGGGACTGGAACGCATCATTTCCGCCATGCCCGCCGAACAGTTCGTGCTGGAAACCACGGGTCTGGCCAACCCGGCCAACATCATGGAGGAACTCGGCAACCTGCGCGATCTCGTCACCCCCGGACTCGTCATCACCGTGGCCGATGCGCTGGATCTCTGCCGCCCGGGCCAGGATCCCGGCAGGGAGGATACGGGCATACGCCTTGCCCAGCTGCAGAAAGCCGACGTCATTATCCTGAACAAGTGCGACGCCGTGGAGGCCGCGGCGCTGGAGGCGCTCACCGATCATCTGCACAGTCTCAACACCAGGGCCCTCATCCTGCACGCGCGCTTCGGCAACATTCCCTTCGGGGAGCTGGATGCGTGGATAGACGCCCACGGCGAAACGCGCCTGCCCTCCCACAGCCCCCGGCTCATGCGCATGGGAGAACATGCCGCAACCCATGCCGACGAGGGCTATGAGGCCAGAGCCGTAAGCTTCGACCATCCCCTTTCCCTGCCGGAACTCAAAGAAATTCTCAGCAAAGCAGGGCCGGGGCTGTGCCGGGCCAAGGGCATCATTGCCATGGAAGGGGAAGGCCCCTGTGTGATACAGTATGCCGCAGGGCGGCTCGACATCACGCCCGCGCCGGAGGAGAAACCCATCGACCTCGTACTCATCGGCACGGACCTGAAGGGATAAGGCCCTGATTTCCATGTCCATGCCTCGGAAGGCATGGCCCACCGTCAACCCGCGCGGAGAGGCTCATGAACATATTTCTGATGGGCGGCTGGATGATGTGGCCGCTGGCCCTCATTTCCATCATGGCGACGGCCATTGTGGTGGAACGGCTGCTGCTGTTCTCCACCTGCCGTTTTCCGGCAAGAGGCTTCACCACGCTTCTTGAAGACGCCGTGCAGGGCGATGTGGAGCCTCTCCTGGAAGCCGTGGGCAAGGTGCACATGCTGCACCGCTTCGCCGGGCTTCTCACCGCCGAAGGCCCGGGCAGGGAGGCCGCCCTGCGCATTGAAGGCGACGCCGTGGTGAAAAGGCTGGAGGCGCGGCTTCCCATGCTCTCCATCCTTGCGAAACTCGCGCCGCTCATGGGGCTTCTCGGCACGGTGCTCGGCATGATCTCCACCTTTTCCGAAATCGCCGACGCCCAGGCGGGCATCAACATGAATCAGCTCGCCGGGGGCATCTGGCAGGCGCTCATCACCACCGCGGCGGGGCTGTTCATCGCCATCCCGGCGCTGTTCTTCCTCCATCACTTTCAGACAAGGGTGGATGAAGTGGCCTCCGCCCTGTCGGAAGCGGCCAATGCCGTGCTGGTCACAGAGGAGGAGGATGAACCATGATTTCCCTGCGCCCCCGCAGAAAGCACGGCGTGGATCTTGATCTCACGCCCGTCATGGACGTCATCTTCATCCTGCTCATCTTCTTTATCGTGGCCTCGGCCTTTGCCGTGCGCGGGCTGGACATCGACCTGCCCGCCGCGCATTCCAGCGAGGCGCTTTCCGGCCGCGTGGTGGAGGTGCGCCTTGAGGAGGACGGAAGCTTCCTCTGCGACGGCGTACCCGTGGAACGCGCCTTTCTGCGCTACAAGCTGCAGGACATCGTGCGCAATTTCAAAAAGGAACCGGGCCAGCTCGTGCTCAAGGCCAGCCCGAAGGCCCCTGTGGAAGCGCTCATTTTTGTTGTGGACGAGGTACGCATGCTCGGCGGCGAAAAGCTCATGGTCGCCACCTCACGCCCGGAAGAAAGGTGAACCCGCATGACGGACGGCGAACGACTCTGGACAGGCATCGCGCTGTCGCTCTTTCTTCACTTCTCACTGGCGCTCCTTCACGTCTCACCCGCGGAAGAGGCGCCCGCCTTCCGTGCCGTGCTGGAAATGGACGAAGAATCCACCCTCACGCGGGGAGGCACCAGGCCGGGCACGGGCCTGCAGTCCTCTTCCCCCGAAGACAGGGAGGAGGCGGAGGAGCTGAACCGGAAACGCCGCGCCTACCTGCGCTACCTCGACGAAGTGGACGACGCCATCCATGCCCGCAGGCTCGATTCCGGCGACACCTCGCTCATCGGCGTGGCGCTGTGCGCCTTCACCATTGCGCCCGACGGCACCTTCAGCGAAATACGCATCGTCCATTCCTCGGGCAGAGAGGCGCTGGACGCCTCGGCCCTGCGGGCCGTGCGTGCTGCAAGCGGCGTCGTGCGCAGGCCGGAAATTCTGGGCCCCGCCCCCATCCATGTTTCCCTTCAGGTAAAATATCAGTACGGGCTGCGATGACGCCCGCCTCCCTCAGGGGGCCGTTCATCGGCGACCCTTCCCATGCCTCCCGCCGATCCCTGCCGGCGGGGGCATGGGCCCGCTGAACGCCCCGTTTCTCCGCTCCTCCACCGCGCCAGAAGCCCCGCGCCCTTCCCCGCCCCGGCGCTTCTGCCCATGCCGCTCTGCCGGCGCCTTTTCCCCATAAGGCCGGCCCGGCTCCCGACGCGCAACGCTCCTTTTCCCCGCAAAGAGAGCGTGCGGGAAAAACGCGGCGCGCAGAAAGGGATTTTTTCCCCTGAAAGAAAAAACGGCATCGTTACCATATCTCCATATTGCCGACATCAAGGCTTCATGCCTCAGGTGCTCAATGACGCGCAGAGGCAATACCCCTTCAGGGAATACACCTTCAGGGCGGATCCACAGAAGTAGTCTACCACCGCCGCGCACCGCATGCCGCATAAGCCGGAAAACGACCGGCAGCACATGCACGGACGCAGCCCCGCCCGAAGGCCGCCTTCCCTTCATCAACAACGGCCTGCCGTCGAGCAGAAAGGCAGGATATGGAGATCGTCATGGAAAAGAACATCGCCCGCCGCGACATCCTGAAAATGGGCGTGGCCGCCACCGTCTGCGCGGCCGCCGGAACCCTTGCCCGCCCCCTTTCCGCCGAAGCGGCAGAAAAGAAAAGCCTGCTCAGGGCCGGCATCATCACCGACATGCACAAGACCAGCAAGGCCGACAGCAGCACCCGCATCTATTCCGCCTCCATGGACAAGATGAAAGTCTTCATGGAAGCCATGAAGCGGGAAAAGCCCGCCTTCCTCATTGAACTCGGCGACTTTGTGGACACTCTGGCCCAGGGCACCGACCCCGCCGCCAATCTGCGCGAGATCGAAGCGCTGTTCACCTCGTTTTCCGGCCCCGTCTATCATGTGCTGGGCAACCACGACTTCGACAATCTCAAGCGCGAGGCCTTCCTTTCCGGCGTCACCAACACCGGCATTGAAAAGGGCAGAACCTATTACTCCTTTGACGCCGGCGACGTGCACTGCATCGTGCTCGATGCCGACTACACGCCCAAAGACTTCCGCCCCTACGACATGAACACCCCCGAAGACACGTTCTGGACGTGGGTGGACACCATCATTCCGCCCCAGGAAATGGAATGGCTGAAAAACGACCTGAAAAACACCGGCAAGCCCGTGCTGGTGTTCAGCCATCAGACGCTGGACCGCGTGGATGAACAGGACCACAACATCAAGAACGCCTCGGCCGTGCGCAGACTGCTGGAAGAAAGCGGCAAGGTGCTCGCCGTCATTTCCGGGCACGACCATCAGGGCGGCTATTCCAACATCAAGGGCATCCACTATGTGGTGCTCAACGGCAACGTGGGCGTCAACGACACCCGCACCTGGGATGCCACCAGCCTTGAAAAGGGCCGCGGCCTGCACAATGACAATCAGTTCTGCGTTCTCGACATCCGAAAAAAAGGCAAAACCTACACCCTTTCTTTCGAAGGTTACGGCCGCCAGCCGAGCTACAAGCTGGAAAGAACGCTCTAGCAGACTGATTTTATTATAGATTATGGAGATACCCTGCGGGCGGTGCATCCTGTTGTGCGCCGCCCGCAGGTCTTTTCCGGGGTGTTGCGCACAATCGTCCTTTATGCGACGATGCCTCCGGGAATGAAGTTCTCCCAAGGCGTCATGCCTGAACCGCTCGTCGAGCTGATGACTTCTGCTTATCCATGAAGGCAGGAATTGTCAGCTCCTTTCTTTATGGGCGTGCAACGGCATGCAAAAACAGGAGTCGATCATGATTTATTCCTCGGAAGTCGAACACATGTGTCCGGTGGCGAAAGGGGCGTATCACGGACCCGCCCCGATCCCGGAGGAAGGCAAATGGGTGCAGGCGAAGCAGATCAGCGATATTTCCGGCCTGACCCACGGCATTGGCTGGTGCGCGCCGCAGCAGGGTGCGTGCAAACTTACCCTCAACGTTAAAAACGGCATCATCGAAGAAGCCCTCGTGGAAACCCTGGGCTGCTCCGGCATGACCCACTCGGCGGCCATGGCCTCCGAAATTCTTCCGGGCAAGACCATCCTGGAAGCGCTGAACACCGACCTCGTCTGCGACGCCATCAACGTGGCCATGCGCGAACTTTTCCTGCAGATCGTCTACGGCCGCAGCCAGACGGCGTTCTCCGAAGGCGGCCTGCCCATCGGCGCCAGCCTTGAAGACCTCGGCAAGGGCCTGCGCAGCCAGATAGGCACCATGTTCGGCACCAAACTCAAGGGCGCCCGCTATCTGGAAATGGCCGAAGGCTACGTCACGCAGCTTGCGCTGAACGCCGACAACGAAATCATCGGCTATGAATTCCTCAACCTCGGCAAGTTCACCGACGCGCTCAAGAAGGGTGAAGATCCCGCCGCCGCGCTGGAAAAGGCAAAGGGCCGCTACGGGCAGTTCGCAGACGCCGTGAAGTATATCGATCCGAGAAAGGAATAAAGGGGGAGAAGTCATGGCACTGTTTGAAAGTTACGAACGCCGTATCGATCGCATCAACGCGGTTCTCAAAGAAAACGGCATCGCTTCTCTGGAAGAAGCCCGGGACATCTGCGCCGCCAAGGGCGTCGATCCTTACCGCATCGTCAAGGAAATCCAGCCCATCGCGTTTGAAAACGCCTGCTGGGCCTACATCACCGGCGCGGCCATCGCCATCAAGAAGGGCTGCACCACGGCTCCCGAAGCCGCCGAAGCCATCGGCATCGGCCTCCAGTCCTTCTGCATCCCCGGTTCCGTGGCGGAAGACAGAAAGGTCGGCCTCGGTCACGGCAACCTCGCGGCCATGCTGCTGCGCGATGAGACGGAATGCTTCGCCTTCCTCGCCGGGCATGAATCCTTCGCCGCTGCTGAAGGCGCCATCGGCATCGTGAAGAACGCCAACAAGTCGCGGAAAAAGCCCCTGCGCGTCATCCTCAACGGCCTCGGCAAGGACGCCGCCCAGATCATTTCCCGCATCAACGGCTTCACCTATGTGCAGACGCAGTTCGACTATGCCACGGGCAAGCTCTCCATAGTGAGGGAAGTGCCCTACTCCAAGAACGAACGCGCTTCCGTGCGCTGCTACGGGGCCGACGACGTGCGTGAAGGCGTGGCCATCATGCATCACGAAAAGGTGGACGTGTCCATTACCGGCAACTCCACGAACCCCACCCGCTTCCAGCATCCCGTGGCGGGCACCTACAAGAAGGAATGCGTGGAACAGGGGAAGAAGTACTTCTCCGTGGCTTCCGGCGGCGGCACCGGCCGTACGCTTCATCCCGACAACATGGCTGCCGGTCCCGCCTCCTACGGCATGACGGACACCATGGGCCGTATGCATTCCGACGCACAGTTCGCGGGCTCCAGCTCCGTTCCCGCCCATGTGGAAATGATGGGCTTCCTGGGCATGGGCAACAACCCCATGGTGGGCGCCACCGTTGCCGTGGCCGTTGCCGTGGCGGAGGCCATGAACAAGTAATACGCCTTCCGGGCAGGACGAAACGCCCCGCCCTCCGGCGATCTTCCCTTCAACCTTGAACCATTCTGTTCCGTGCGGGTTCCCGGAGGCGTCCGGGAACCCTCGGATGTTCTTTCTTTCCGGGTTTCCCCTCTTTCCGGATCTTCGGCGGAGCATAAAGCCCGCATCGCCGCACGGCGAAAAGGCGCCTCCGCCCCCTGGCAGAACGCTCAAGGCCCCCAAAACGCCGGGCCGCAAAGAACGCAGATATTCCGGCATATTGCGCAAAAGCTCCCTGACGGCACGGCGCAGGAACGGCATTTGACGAAAGCGCGCCTTCCCGCTAGCCTGCCTTTCTGGAGAAAAGCCGTGCATACCAGAAAAAAAGTGACGCTTGAAGACATAAGCCATGCTGCGGGAGTGTCGCTGAGTTCTGTTTCCATGATTCTCAACGCCCGGGCCGACGTTTCCTTTTCCCCGGAAACGGTGCGCAGGGTACGCAGCGCCGCGGAAAGTCTCGGTTACCGCGCTCCGGCAAGGCTGGGCAAGGGACAGCTTCCGGGCCGCAACGTCGTGTTCATCGTCACGCCCAACATCGCCAACGCCTATTATTCCGGTCTTGTGCAGGCCATACAGCAGGCTGCGGAAGAACGCGACTTTTCCACGCTCATCTTCACCACCTACCGGGAAAAGCGCAAGGAAGAGGAAGTGCTCGACATGGCCCTCGCGCTGGGCGCTGCGGGCATGATCTTCACGCTTACCCCCATGAGCATACGAAAAGTGGAAAAGGTGAACGGCAAAATTCCCATCGTGCTCATGGGCGACGGCACTTCCAGCCCCAAGGTCGATACCGTGGAGCTCGACAACTACAGCGCGGGCGTGCTCATCGGGCGGCACATGCTGGAACTCGGCCACAGGCATATCGCCTTCATTTCCGCCATGACCAACGCCGCCAACTCCATACGCCTGCACAGGCTCCGCGGCGTGCGCGACACCTACGCGGAACAGCCCGGTTGTTCCGTGCAGCTGTTCACCCGCGACTACACGCCCCGCGAGGAACTCGGCAACACGGATCTGGAACAGCGCATCGGCTACGAACTCACCATGCTCTGCCTGAAGAAGAAAAGCCGCGTCTCGGCTTTCGTGGCCGTCAACGACTTCATCGCCTACG
Organism: uncultured Mailhella sp.; assembly: GCF_944324615.1. GTDB lineage: Bacteria > Desulfobacterota > Desulfovibrionia > Desulfovibrionales > Desulfovibrionaceae > Mailhella. Next base: position 58,448 of record NZ_CALUWY010000008.1, on the reverse strand, counting down.
GCGTGCTGGACGCCATTGCCGACAGCGGCCTGCGCGTGCCCGACGACTACAGCGTGTGCGGCTTCAACAACCTTTCCTCTTCCCGCATTTCCCATGTGGGGCTCACCACCGTGGAACATCAGACGGACGCCTGGGCCCGCAACGCCGTGGATATTCTCTACGAACGCATCCGGGGCGGCAACGCCGTGAGCGACATCACCCGCGTCGCCTACGCACACCACCTTCTGGAACGCCGCTCCACGGCGCCTTTCCACCCATCGTCACAGGAGAAACAATGAAAGGACTGCTCTGCCTCCCTCTTCTGCTTCTGCTTTCCGGCTGCAGCTTCCTCCATCTGCCCTTTTCCGGCGACAGCGGCACGGCAGAAAAAAGCGCGGCGCCGGTAAAGAAGAACAAAGAACCCGCTCCCGTGCACAGCGTCTCCCCCGAGGCCCAGAGGCTCATCGCCGAGGCGCTGGAATACTGGACCGACTCCGGGGAATGCACCAATCCCGAAGCGGCGACGGCCCTTCTGGACCGGGCCATTGCGGCCGACCCGCTGGACCCCGCTCCCTATCTTCTGCGGAGCCGTTCCCTGAGCGATCTCGGCTACATGAACGAGGCCTTCGACGACGCCACCAGGGCCATACGCCTTTCTCCCACGGCGGAGGCATACGCCACGCGGGGCTTCATCTGCCTGAAGCAGCGCCATGCCAACGGGGCGCAGCGCGATTTTTCCTATGCCGAAAGCATCAACCCCGATGAACCGCTCATCTATGTGTACCGCGCCGCCGGAGCCTTCATGGAAAACCGGAACAAAGACGCCTGCGCGGACCTGGAAAAGGCCTGCTCCCTCGGATACTGCAATCCGTGGGAAACGGCCAAGAAGGACAAGCTCTGCCGCTGAAGCGCAGAAGCTCCGAAGGCCCGGCGCGGCCGGAAATTCCGCGCCTTTTCCGCAGAAACGGCAGAGCTGCCGGAATGTGAAAAAGCGCTCCGCAGGGGCCTGCCTTCCGTGAAAACGCATGTTCTGCCGGACAGACGGCATGAAAAAGGCCGTCGCATCGAAGGATGCGGCGGCCTTTTCCGAGGAGGATGCGGGGCAGGGGGACCCCTCACGAAGTCGGCGGCTCCGTGACTTTGCAGGACGGACCGGGCGGAAAACGGCAGTTTCCGCCGGCCCGGGAAGCTCGCTTTCGCAACGTGCTTCCGTTATTCCTCCGTGGGATTCACGGAGTCGAGGAAACGATAGGGCCCGGCATAGGTGGGCGTGCCGTAAATCTGGCAGACATGGGTATTCCATGCGCCGTCACGCCAGTCGTGGAGCAGATAGCCGGGGGCCTCCATCACGAAGGTGTCGCCGCCTTCGGGGGAGAAGTCGAGGTCGATCTGCATGGAGGCGGCGGGAGCGGTAACGGCCGTCACGCCAGCCCACTGGGTGAAGATGGGCCTGTGCATGTGCCCGCAGCAGAGCCGCACCCACGGGGTCTTTTCCAGAATGCCGCGCAGGCGGTCCACATTCTCATAAGGCTCATCCATGGCGCCCATGCCCGTGATGAAGGGCGGGTGATGCATGAACACGAGGGTGGGCACGCCGGGACGACGGGCAAGTTCCTTTTCCAGCCATGCGGCGCACGGTTCCGGCACATGTCCGGAATGGGAGCCGGGGCTCATGGAGTCCATCATCAGAAAGCGCACTTCGTCCTCTTCCACGGCATAGCAGAGCCAGGGCGCGGTTTCCTCGTTCTCCGGGCACCAGCCCTTGAGAATGGAGCGCATTCTGTCGCGCCTGTCGTGATTACCGGGCACGGCGTAGGTGGGAATATTCAGAGGAGAAAGGGCTTCGTAGAGCATGTGGTAGGCATGCTCGTCGCCGCTGTCGGCAAGGTCGCCGGTAATGACCATCATGTCCGGCTTCTGCACGAGGTTCAGAAGATGCCTTGCCGCGGTTTCCAGGCACTTCGGGGTATCCACCACACGGAAGGACAGCCTGCCGTCGCCACGAAGATGAAAATCGGAAATCTGAAGTATGCGCATAAGTATTCCTTGCGGGAGGGGGAATCCCTCCCGCTCCTGGGTCAGATGTGTTCCACGTCGTCGCCCAGGCGACGCACGGCGGCGTCATGCTTGCGCTGCACGATGAAGGCGGAAATGCCGCTGGTGGCGGCGGCCAGCATGGTGTACAGGCAGACGTAGATGGGATCGCCGTCGGCTATCTTCATGAAGTAGGTGCACAGTCCGGGAACTATGCCCGCCACGAGGAAGCCGGGGAACTGGTACACGATGGAAATGCCGGTATAACGCACGTCGGCGGGGAAGAGGTCGGAGAAAAGGGCCGCTTCGGGGCCGAACACACCCGCATAGAATACGCTGAGCGGAATGATGATGGCAAGGCCGATCATGAACAGATTGCCCTCGCTCGCGCCCATGAGCCAGAAGGAGGGGAAGATGGAAATGCCGCACAGCAGGCTGGCGATGCCGTACACACGGCCGCGGCCGTAGCGGTCGGCAAGGCGGCCGGCAATGAGAATGAAGGGGCACATGACCAGAGCGGAAACCATGACCATGGTGAGAGCTTCGGTGCGCGGCACGTTCACATACTGCACGAGATAGGTGATGACGAACACGGCAAGCACGTTGAAGAACACGCCGTCGATCCAGCGGGCGCCCACGCCGAGAGCGATGTTGCCGGGATGTTCCTTGCAGACCTTCACGATGGGCAGGGCCTTCTTGGCCTTGTCCTGACGGGCCTTTTCCTGGGCCTTCTGGAAGTCGGGCGTTTCAAGGATGTGCATACGGATATAAAGAGCGATGCACACGAGGAACACGCTCACGAGGAAGGCGAGGCGCCAGCCCCAGGCGAGGAACTGTTCGTTGGTGAGGCCCCAGGAAAGCAGCGCCACCACACCGGAGGAAAGGCACAGCCCCGTGGCAAGGCCCATCTGAGGAATGCTGGCATAGAAGGCGCGTTCCTTCTTGCTCGCGTATTCATAGGTCATGAGCACGGCGCCGCCCCATTCGCCGCCGAGGCCGAGGCCCTGGCACAGACGCATGGTCTGCAGGATGATGGGCGCGGCAATGCCTATCTGGGCATAGGTGGGCACAAGGCCGATGCCGATGGTGGCAAGGCCCATGATGAGCATGGTGAGCACCAGCATGCTCTTGCGGCCCAGTCTGTCGCCGAAGTGACCGAAGACGAATCCACCGAAGGGGCGGGCCAGATAGCCGATGGCAAAGGTGCTGTACGCCAGAAGGGTGCCGATGAACGGATCTTCCGTGGGGAAATACAGCTTGTTGAAGACAATGCCCGCAACCACGCCGTAAAGGAAGAAGTCGTACCATTCGATAGTGGCCCCGAGCAGGCTGGCCAGTACCACCTTGCGGATTTCTTTTTTGCTGGGCGCGCTCATACAAAGCTCCTGTGATGTTTAAAAAAACTCCCTACCACTGAAAGAATTCATTAAAATTTTAATTAAAAGTTCGGAAAAATTTCTATTAAAATTTTAATAAATCCTTCGCCATTCCCGTATTCCATGTATCTTCTTCTACGGGCATCTTTGCTATTAATCAAGGCATTTTGCTCATTTTTCCGATATTTAAAAATTTAGTATTTGAAATCACCAGTTTCGGCAACATGATTTTTCATTTTTAAAATTTTAATAAACTTCTCTTTCCCGGTTTGACGAAACCGGGCCTTGCCGTTAGCCTGCTTTCGGAGTGTTGCCATGACGACGAAAAAGCGAATCACACTGGAAGATGTGAGCCGGGCGGCGGGAGTCTCGCTGAGCACGGCCTCCATGATCTTGAACGGGCGACCCGACGTTTCCTTTTCCCCGGATACGGTGCGGAACGTGCGGCACACGGCGGACGTTCTGGGCTACCGTGCTCCGGTCAGGCACAAGGCAAGGCCCCTTTCCTCCAGAAAGCTCGTGTTCATCGTAAGCCCGAACATCGGCAATGCCTATTATTCCAGCATGGTGCAGGCCATTCAGCAGTCCGCCGAGGAACACGGCGTTTCCACGCTCATCTTCACCACCTACCGGGATGCCGGCAAGGAAAACGAGCTGCTCGACATGGCCGTGGACATGGGTGTCTCGGGCATCGTGTTCACCATGATGCCCCAGAGTTCCCTGCTTGAAAAAATCAACCGCTCCATCCCCATCGTGGTCATTGGCGACAGGAACACCAGCCTGAACGTGGACACGGTGGAGCTCGACAACTACAGCGCGGGCATGCTGGTGGGCCGTCACATGCTCGGCCTCGGCCACAGGCACATCGCCTTCATTTCCACCACGCTCAACAGCGCAAACGCCATGCGTGTGCGCAGGCTCGACGGCGTGCGCGCCGTGTACGCCCAGGAGGAAGGCACCTCCGTACAGGTCTTTGCCCGCGACATCACACCCCTTGAAGAACTCAACGACATCGGTATAGAACATCGGGTGGGCTATGAGCTGACCATGGAGTGCCTGAAGCGCAGTTCCCGCATTTCCGGCATCGTGGCGGTGAACGATTCCGTGGCCTACGGCGTGCTGGACGCTCTGGCCGAAAAGGGCCTGCGCGTGCCGGAAGATTACAGCGTGTGCGGCTTCGACAATCTCTTCGCCTCGCATTTCCGCACCGTGGGCCTCACTTCCGTGGAACATCACATCGAGGAAAAAGGGCGCAACGCCTTTCATATTCTTTACGAACGCATGACCGGGGGAAGCGCCCCGAACAACATCACCCGCGTGGAATTCTCCCATCACCTCAGGGAAAACCGTTCCACGGCGCCCTTCCACCAGCAGGGGAAGGAAAAGAACGAAGAGCAGTGACGCGCACGGAGCCTTTCCGGTGTTGTCCGGCGCTCCGGCCCGGGCGCTCTGCGCACGCGCAAAAAGTTCCCCCATACGATTGCAACCAAGGACGGCAGGCATGAACGACATTGAGCGGCAGGTGCACGAACTTTACTGGAACAAAGACGACAACTGCGCGAAGACCATGCTCCAGTGCCTCAGCACGGCCTTCCATATCCCCCTTCTGCCGCAGACGCTGCACGCGGCCACGGGCATGCACGGCGCGGGCCGTTTCCGCGCCCAGTGCGGTCTGGTGGAAGGCGCGCTCATGTTCACCGGCATTCTCGGCGCAAAACAGGGGCTCACGGACAAGCAGACGGCAGAGCTGTGCCGCATCTTCGCCGGGAATTTCACGGAGCGCTTCGGTTCGCTGCTCTGCCGCGACCTGCGCCCCGGAGGCTTTCAGCCTTCCGATCCGCCCCATGCCTGTGAAGCGCTCACCGTGCAGGCCGTCACCTTTGCGCTGGAAAACCTGAAGGCCGCCACCTGCGCCCGGCGCGCCTGATGTTCCCTCAAACGACACGGAGTCCTCATTCCATGCTGAAATACCGCATTCTCGCCCTTCTGCTCGCCCTCTTTCTTTTCCGGGGCCAAGCCCTTGCCGCAGATACGCTGAACATAGGCGCCCTGCCCGCCGCCGATTCCCTGCTCCTTTATGCCGCAAAGGAAGACGGCGTATTTGCCGCCCACGACCTTCAGGTGAACGTGGTGCCCTTCCAGAGCGCTCTGGAACTCGGCGCGGCCATGCGTGCAGGCTCTCTGGACGGCCATTTCGGCGACATCATCAACGTGCTCATGCAGAACGAAAGCGGTGCGCCGCAGATCATCGTGGCCACCACCTCCCATTCCACGCCAGAGGCGCGCTTCTTCGGTCTGGCCGTAAGCCCCTCCTCGTCCGCCCGGAGCCTTGCCGACCTCAAGGGCAGACCCTGCGCCATAGGCCGTGCCACCATCGTGGAATTCGTGCTCGACACCCTGCTTGCCCGGGAAAACGCGGCGGGAACGCTGGAAAAAAGCGACATCCGGCAGATCCCCGTGCGCCTTCAGATGCTGCTTTCGGGCCGCATGGAATCGGCCCTGCTGCCCGAACCGCTGCTTTCCCTGGTGGAGGGACAGGGCGCCCGCGTGCTGCTCGACGACAGAAAGCTCAACCTGCCCCTTGCCGTCATTGCGCTGAAAAAGCCCGCTCAGGGGGATGAGGCGGCCTTTGCCGACCGCGTGAAGCGTTTCCGTGCGGCCCTTGCGGAAGAAGCCGCGCGCATCAACGCCGATCCCGAGACCTACAAGGCCATGATGCAGAAGTTCAAGCTGCTTTCCCCGCAGGCCGCAGCCCATTACCGCATGCTGCGCTTTGAAGAGCCCCTCACGCCGCTGGGCCTGCCCTCGGAAGAGGATGTACGCCGTTATGCCGACTGGATGAAACAGAACCGCATTCTGAAAAAAGACCTGCCTCCCCTTGCCGGCATCGTCTTTCAGGAAGAACAATGAACGAAGAAACGCCTGTTCTGCGCGTTTCCCGGCTCGGCAAGAGCTTCGGGGAAACCTGCGTCCTGTCGGATGTTTCCTTTTCCCTGCCTGCGGCATCCACCCTCTCCGTCATCGGTCCCTCGGGCTGCGGCAAAAGCACCCTGCTCTCTCTGGTGGCCGGACTGAGCCGACCCTCCGAAGGGGAAATCACCTTTCCCCGGGACTGCCGCACGGCCTTCATCATGCAGGATTACGGGCTGTTTCCGTGGAAGAGCATACGCGACAATCTGGCCCTGCCCCTTCAGCTTCAGGGCGTCGGGCGTGCCGCACGCCATGAGAAGGCCCTCGCCATGCTGAAGGAACTGGGGCTGGAAGGGCTGGAAATGCGCTTTCCCATGCAGCTTTCCGGCGGCCAGCGCCAGCGCGTGGCCATAGGCCGCGCCCTCATTTCCCGGCCCGATCTTCTGCTCATGGACGAACCCTTCGCCGCGCTGGACGCCATCACCCGCGAACACCTGCAGAATCTTCTGCTCGACCTCTGGCAGCGCCGCCGCATGAGCTTCATCCTGGTGACGCACAACGTGGCGGAAGCGGTCTTTCTCGGCCGTTACATCATGGTCATGGGCCAAAGCCCGGCAAGCAAAAGACTGTGGCTGGAAAATCCCTGCTTCGGCAATGCCTCCTGCCGCAACAGCGACGAGTATTTCTCCCTCATCCGTCAGGTGCGCGGCGCGCTGGAAGAAAACAGCAGGGAACGACTCCGCGAGGCGCGCTCATGAAGATTCTGGATATTCTTCTGCGTTACGTCGTGGCCTTTCTGGCCATTCTGCTTCTCTGGGAGGCGGGAGCGCTCGCCCTCGGGCCCTATCTTCTCCCGGAGCCTGTGGATGTGCTGCACGCCTGGTGGCAGGCCATGGCCGGGCCGGACATGCCCGGGCACATCAGAAGCAGCGCCGTGCGCGTGTTCTCGGCCATGCTGCTGGCCTTTGTGACGGCATTTCCCCTGGGCATACTGCTGGGCTGCCGGAAGCGCATCGACCGCTACCTGTCGCCCATGGTCTTTCTCACCTATCCTCTGCCCAAAATCGTGCTCCTGCCCGTGTTTCTCACACTGTTCGGTCTGGGCGACATGCCCAAGATACTGCTCATCGCCCTGACGTGCGGCTATCAGATACTCGTGGTCACCCGCGACGGCATCCGCAGGCTCGACGCGCGCTACTTCGAGGCTTTCCGCACTCTGGGCGGCACCCCCGCCCAGCTGGTGCGTCATGTGCTCGTGCCCGCCGCCCTCCCCAGCGCCATGACGGCCCTCAAGGTGAGCAGCGGCACGGCCGTGGCCGTGCTGTTCATGGCCGAATCCTTCGCCACGCAGAAGGGACTCGGCTTTCTCATCATGGACGCCTGGGGCAGGGGCGATCAGCTGGAAATGTTCTGCGGCATCCTTTCCATGAGTCTGCTCGGCCTTGCGGTATACGAAAGCTGCCATATCGCCGAAAAGATCTTCTGCCGCTGGAAAAAACTGGAAATCAGGAGATGACCCATGCTGCGTTTTGAATGCGATTACGGCGAAGGCGCGCATCCGCGCGTGATGGAACTTCTTGTGAAAAGCAACCTGGAACAGACGCCCGGCTACGGGGAAGACCACTACTGCGACACGGCCCGCGCCCTCATCCGCGAAGCCTGCCGCGCACCGGAGGCCGACGTGCATTTTCTGGTGGGCGGCACGCAGGCAAACTTCGTGGTCATAGAATCCGCGCTCAGGCCGTGGCAGGGCGTGATCTGCGCGGAAAACGGGCATATCAACGTGCATGAGACCGGGGCCGTGGAAGCCACGGGGCACAAGGTGCTCGCCCTGCCCGCAAAGGAGGGAAAAATTTCCGCCGCGCAGATACGGGAGGCCTGCGCCGTGCACTATGCCGACGCCTCGCACGAACACATGGTACAGCCGGGCATGGTGTACCTTTCCGCTCCCACGGAATTCGGCACCCTGTACAGCAGAGCGGAACTTGAGGACATAAGCCGCGCCTGCCATGAGCTTTCCCTCACCCTTTTCGTGGACGGGGCGCGCATGGGCTACGGAATCATGGCCGAAACCAACGATCTGGAACTTGCCGACTACGCAAGACTCTGCGACGTGTTCACCATAGGCGGCACCAAGGTGGGCGCGCTGTTCGGCGAAGCCGTGGTTATCACCTCGCCCCTGCTGAAAAAGGACTTCCGCTACCTCATGAAGCAGCGCGGGGCCATGCTGGCCAAAGGGCGCCTCCTGGGCGTGCAGTTCACGGCCCTTTTCCAGGACGGCCTGTACTTCCAGATGGCGGAACATGCCGACACCCTTGCCATGCGCCTGCGCCGCACCTTCACGGACAAGGGCTGGCCGCTGCTCTTCAATTCCTTCACCAATCAGCAGTTCCCCATCGTGCCCGACGAGGCGCTGGAAAAACTCGGCAGAGACTACTCCTTCAGCTTCTGGCAGAAGGTGGACGAAAAACGCAGCGCCGTGCGCTTCTGCACGAGCTGGGCCACCACGGAAGAAGCCGTGGATGCGCTCATCGCCTCCATAGCGGCGCTGTAGTCTTCCTTCTCATCCATGAAAAAAGGCGGGGCATGACCCCGCCTTTTTCGTATGCAGGCACGCAGCCTGTGAGAAACTCACGAGGGCTGTTCCTCCTCCGCCCGCAGACGGGAACGCAAGGTGGAGTAATGGATATCCAGAATGCTGGTGGCGGAATTGGCCCCCGTCAGCTTGCCTCCGCAATGCTTCAGAACCTCCCGGATATAGCGGTCCTCCACCTCCCTGAGCGTCGGCCACTCTTCCGGCCTCCGCAGGTGAAGCGCCGGCAGGCCGTCTCCCGTCGTAAAGGGAACGGACGCGCTCCCCGGCACAGGCATCACGTCAAAGTGCAGCCTGCCGTCATCCGCCCCCACATGCCGCGTGATCATGGCCCGCTCCACCACATGTTCCAGTTCACGCACATTGCCGGGCCAGCTGTGGTGAAAAAGCTTCAAGAGCTCCTCCTCAGGAATGTCCGGCAGCGTTGCAAGCCCCAGCTTGTGCGCCTTGGACCGGACAAAATGCCGGACCAGCACGGGAATGTCGCCGATTCTCTCCCTGAGCGGCGGTATGCGTATGGGAAACACGGAAAGCCGGTACCACAGGTCGAGGCGGAAACGCCCGTCCATCACCTTATCCGGCAGATCCTCATGGGTGGCCGCAATGATGCGCACGTCCACGCGGAATTCCCGCACGCCCCCCACACGGCGCACCACGCCGGAATCCAGTACGCGCAGCAGCCTGACCTGAGATTCCGGGGACATTTCTCCTATTTCATCCAGAAACAGGGTGCCCCCGTCCGCCATTTCAAAGTATCCCGGGCGGGATGCCGATGCTCCGGTGAACGCTCCTTTTTCATGCCCGAACAGCTCGCTGTCGATGAGATCGCCGGGAATGGCTCCGCAGTTGACCTTGATGACCGGGCGTTCCCGACGGGACGAACACTGATGCAGGGCCTCGGCAACGGATTCCTTGCCGACGCCCGTCTCTCCGAGAATGAGCACCGTGCTGTCGCACCTCGCCACGCTTTCCACAAGCTGCCGTACCTTCATCATGCCGGGGCAGAGCGCCAGCTTCTCCATGCCGGAAAGCGTCTGCGGGGAAGGTCGCGCTCCCTCAAGCGCGATGTCCAGAAAATTGCCGCGCAGTTCATCGACAAAAGGATCGAGAAGTTCCCGGAGAAACGCGGCGTCCCCGCTGTTGAAACCGTCCTTCTCATCCGACCAGAAATTGATGAGGAACGTATTGCCCCGGCTGGAAAAAAGGGGCAGTCGCAGCAGCGAGCGGAAATGCAGATAGGGCATGTCCCGCCAGGAAGGTTCGCTGAGCACGCCGGGATCGTTCTGATAGGGAGAAAGATCTCCTATGATGAGCGTTTCCCCCGCTCTGCCGCTCAGAAGCAGCGGCCTGGAACGCCCGCCGCTGCTGTATTTGTTCGATACGCTCACGGTGCTGGTGTCGGCCACGCTTATCACGGTGGAGGCGTCGCTGTAGGCGAAAATCGTGTTTATCCTGGCTACCGGCATCATGGGCTTGATGATGTCGAGAAGATACACCAGAGCATTACGCAGCCCGCCCATCCGGTACATGACCCGAAGAGACAGCGCCACGGTTTCCGGCTTTAAAAGAGAATTGTTCTTCATGCCCTCATCTTTTTTGATTTTTAATAAGTGTTTTTATCATATATTTGAAAAACGCTCAATATCACAAAAAGAAAAACATTCTTCAACCCTGCGATAATACAGCACTATTTCCTCTGGCACGCTTTTTGCTTCTGTGGAGGTATCCGCTGGGACAGAGCAACGGAAATCACCGATCACATTTTTCAAGGAGTACAGCATGCCTCCCGTCATAGACCGAAACAAGTGCGTAGGCTGCGGCACCTGCGCCGACATCTGCAATTCCAACATCTTTGTCTTCGACCGTGCGAAGGACAGCATTCCCCAGGTCAGGTTCCCGGAAGAATGCTGGCACTGCGATTCCTGTGTCATCGACTGCCCGAAGGGGGCCATCACTCTCCGTATGCCGCTTTCCTACACACTTCTGCACGTCAATGCCGACACGCTCGGCCGGGAGGTTAACCGATGATCGCCGTTTCCAGAACCATTGAGGCTGATGTTGTCATCGTAGGCGGAGGCATAGGCGGCGCCATGGCGGCCATTGCTGCGGCGGACGGCGGAGCGAAGAGAGTGGTCGTTCTGGAAAAGTGCCATGTCAGGCGTTCCGGTTCCGGGGCTACCGGCAACGATCATTTCAGCTGCTACTGCCCGGAAGTGCACGGCGACGACGTGGAGCCCATTCTCAGGGAACTCATGGGCAGCCTCATAGGACAGGCAAAGGATGTGGAGCTCATGCGCCTGCATCTCCAGGAAAGCTTCGACATCGTGAAGATGTGGGAGGAATGGGGCATCAACATGCGTCCCCTCGGACGCTGGAATTTCCAGGGACACGCGCTCCCCGGCAAGCCCCGCGTCTTTCTGAAGTTCGACGGCCGCAAGCAGAAGGCCGTTCTGGCAGAACAGATGAAAAAACGCGGCGTTACCGTGCTGAACCATCACCCCGTCGTGGAGCTTGCCAAGGAAGACGGCCGGATATGCGGCGCCCTTGCCCTGAACGCTTCCACGCCCGAGCCTTCCTTCGTGCTTGTGAAGGCGCCCTGCGTCATACTCTCCACGGGCCTCACCCACAGGCTGTACGTCAACGCCTCCACCCCCAACTATCTTTTCAACACCGCCCACTGCCCCAACAATGCCGGCGGACAGGCCCTCGGCTGGCGCATCGGCGCAAGCATGGTGAATATGGAAATTCCCTATACCCATGCGGGCATCAAATACCTGCAGCGTGCGGGCAAGGCCACATGGATAGGCGTTTACCGCTACCCCGACGGCAGTCCGCTCGGCCCCTTCGTCACCCGGCCCGACCCCGAATACGGCGACGTGACCTCCGACATCTGGAACTCCGCCTTCATCGACGTCATGCAGAACGGGCGCGGCCCCGCCTACCTCGACTGCTCGGAAAACACCCCTGAAACGCTGGCCTACATGCGGAGGGCCATGTTCGATGAAGGTCTCTCCGCCCTCATCGGCTACATGGACTCCAAGGGCATCGATCCGGCGAAGCATGCCGTTGAATTCACCCGTTACGAACCCATCCTGCACGGCCGGGGCCTGGATGTGGACAAGGACGGACAGACCACGGTTCCCGGGCTCTATGCCGCCGGCGACATGGTAGGCAACGCAGGCTGCGGCCTCGGCCTTGCCGCATGGATGGGCTGGCGGGCCGGACATGCCGCCGCAGCCTCGGCGATCTCCGCCGCCGGCACCACCACCGGCGACCTTGCTCTGAACCCCGGCATCAGGGCCAAGATGGAACTTCTCTCCTCCTTCATGGAAAGAAAAGAAGGCGCCGACTGGCAGGAAGCGAACATAGCCCTCACCCAGATCATGAGCGACTATGCCAACGTGGGGCCCTACAAGGTGCGCTCGGCATCGCTGCTCAATGCCGGACTCAGCTATCTGAACCAGCTGAGGAAGGAAACGAACGCCAGCCTGAAGGCCTCCTGTTCCCACACGCTCATGCGGGCGGCCGAAGTGCTCGACCTGTTCGACTGCGCCGAATGCATCCTGCGTTCCGCCCTGGAACGCAAGGAAACGCGCGGCAGTCACAAACGCTCCGACTTCACCTTCACCAACCCGCTTCTTGCCGACAGAATGCTCGACGTGACCAGGCGTGACGACGGTACCGTCGTGACCTCGTGGCGCGAAGTACGAAAGTAGTTCCCCGGCCGGGCCGTGTCCGCTTCCCGGCAGACACGGCCTTTCTCATTCCTCCGCACCAGGAATACCCGCTCATGAAAGCACTCCTCTCCTCCATCCGCCCTCATCTCTTCGGCATTCTGTCCGGGCCGCTTCTGTGTTTCGTTCTTCTTGCCTGCCCCGCCCCTGCCTCGCTCGGAGAACAGGGTATGAAAAGCCTTGCGGCCATAGCATGGATCATCCTGTGGTGAATGACCGAAGCCTTTCCGCTTCCCTTCACCGCTCTTTTCGGCATCGTGCTCTACGGTCTCATGGGCGTTCTGCCTCTGAGCAGAGGCTTCGCCTTTCTCAGCAGTCCGACCTGCATGCTGCTGCTCGGTTCCATGCTGCTGCTCAGCGCCATGAAGGACAGCAATCTCATTGAACGCTACACCTACAAAGTGGTGACCTCCTCCTTCGTGGCCCACAGCCCCTCAAGACTGATGATCCTGTTCGGCATGGCCGCCGGACTCCTTTCCGCCATCATGCCGAACATCCCCGTCGCCATTCTCTTCACGTCCATCGCCGTCGCCCTGGGGAAAAGCATGCATGCCCAGCCCGGGCATCCGCTCATCCGGGCCATGGTGGTCGCGAGCGGCGTAGGTGCCTCCATGGGCGGCACGGGCACCCCGGTGGGCGGCGTACCAAACCTGCTCGTCATAGGCATCATCGCCTCTTCCCTGAACTATCAGGTACAGTTCTGGGAATGGTCCGCCTTCGGCATGGTGCTCTGCATCGCATGGCTGGCAGCCATGCTCCTCTTCTGTCAGATCTTCTTCCTGCGCGGCTGTTCGGAAAGCGACTCCTGCTTCACTCTGGACGTCATCAGCCGGAGGCTGGAGAATCTCGGCCCGGTGACGCTCCGCGAAAAGGCCTCCCTTGCCGTGCTCATCGTCGCGCTGCTGCTCTGGTGTCTGGGCCAGCCCATGGCGGAACGTTTCGGCATGCCCGCCCTGGCAAAGCTCCTCGATGTGTCCACCATTGCCGTTCTGTGCGGCGTCTGCCTGCTCTTCATCCCCACCGGTCACGACGATAACGGCAGAATCATCTTCGTGCTGGACTGGAAAACGGCTCTTGCCTCCATCAACTGGGAAATCCTCATCTTCGTTTCCGGCGTTCTTGCCTTCGGACAGGTATGCATCGACGGCGGCATCGACACATGGCTGGCCGGGCTTGTCTCGCCCCTGCTCGAAGATCTCTCCCCCTCGCTCACCTGGCTGGTGCTGCTGGCCATCAGCGGCGTGCTCTGTCAGTGGGCCAACCCCGCCACCGTCATTTCCCTGCTGGTTCCCACCACGGCCCTCATTGCCGCCCAGAAGGGCATAAACCCCATCGTGGCCTGCTTCACCGTGGGCATGGTGGCCAATCTCGCCATCATGTTTCCCTTCTCCTCCCCGCCCATCGCGGCCAGCATTCTCGGTTCGGACGGCTATGCCTCGCCGAAGGACTTCTTCCGCTTCTCCTTCCCCATGGTGATCGTCTGCGTGCTTCTGGCCTGGATCATCGGCATGTGGTTCGGCCCCGTGGTCTTTTCCTCATGATCCTCCATAACCGCACGGCATGAAAAAAGGCCCGGCAATGCCGGGCCTTTTCTCTGCGGACGCGTCAGGCTTCCTCTTCCTCGCCCCAGAACATCCTTGTCACCTCCGGCGGCACGGGGTCGCCGCGAAGGCTCCCCAGCCAGAAGGCAAGAAGCGATACGACGCAGGTGGGCACGATGGCGTGCACCCCGCCCAGAGGCACCTTGCACACGGAAAGAATCATGAATACCGCCACACCTGCGGCCATGGACCAGACGGCCCCCGTGGCATTGGCTCTTCTCCAGTACATGCCGAGCACCACGGGCCAGAGGAACACCGCCTCCAGTCCGCCGAAGGCGAAAAGATTGATCCACACCAGAAGATCCGGGGGATTGAAGGAGGCGCAGAACACCAGCACCCCGGCCGCAAGGGTGCAGCAGAAGCTCATGCGGCCTATCTTCTTTGCCGATATGCCGGAAGTGTCGTTCTTCAGGCGGTAGCGGATATACAGATCCTTGATGATGGAGGCGGAAACCAGAAGCAGCATGGTATCCACGGTGGACATGATGGCGGCCAGAGGCCCGGCCACGAACACACCCGCCCAGAAGGGCGGCAGCAGCTCCAGAATAAGGGAAGGAATGATGAGATCGCCCGAGGTGAGGCCGGGCATGACGGCACGGCCCAGCACGCCCGCAAGGTGCATGAACAGCAGCAGAAAGCCGATGATGAGCGTGCCTATGATCATGGCATCGTGCATGGACTTGGAATTCTTGTAGCCGAAGCAGCGCTGCGTGGTCTGGGGAAGACCGAGAATGCCGAGGCCCACCAGTATCCAGAAGGAAAAGAGCATGGGCGTGGGAATGGAGTCCCCTGCGCCTGAAGGGGAAACAAGGCCGGGGTCCATGCCCTTCAGCGTCTGTATGCACTGTTCCATGCCGCCGCCCGCCCGGACCACGGCAAAGAGGATGACCACGGAGGCAATGAGCATGACCACGCCCTGCAAGGCATCGGTGACGGCCACGGCCCGGAAGCCGCCCACCGCCGTATACAGCACCACGGTCACGCCGAAGAGAATGAGTCCCGCCTCATAGGGATACCCCGTCACGGCCTGAAACACGCGCGCCCCGCCGATGAACTGCGCCACCATGGAAGCGGCGAAGAACAACAGTATGGCCACGGAACAGAGCAGGACCACGGCGTCGCTTCTGTATCTTGCGTAAAGAAAATCCGTAATGGTCACGGCATGGATGCGCCTGCCCAGAATGGCGAAGCGCTTGCCGAGAACGCCCAGAGTGAGGAACGTGGTGGGGACCTGAATCATGGCAAGCAGCACCCAGCCGAGGCCCAGTTTGTAGGCCACACCCGGGCCGCCCACAAAGCTGCTCGCACTCGTGTAGCTTGCAATGATGGTCATGGCGAGGACAAAGCCGCCCATGGTCCGCCCGCCGATGAAATATTCTTCAATAAAGCCCCGGCCGACGCCCTTTTTCGCCTGCTTCTGCGCCCACAGCGCCAGCAGAAGCGTCAGGGCAAGGTAGCCGATGAGAGGAATGAGCGCGACGTTCATTGCCTTTCCCCTTTTTCGTCGTCTTCCGCCTCATCCAGAGGAATATCGGCAAAAAAGCGGCGTACCACGACCCAGAGCACCAGGGTCATGACGGGATAGCCCAGCACGCAGCTGTAGAAGAACCAGGCCGGAAGCCCCAGCACATAGTCGTATTCCTCCACATCGCCGGACCCGAGTCCGAAGGCGAACACCGTCCACCACACAAAGAAAAACGCATAGAGGCCGAGCGTGATGAGTGCCTCACGGTCGGCCTGTCTGAAAGCCTTTCGCATATATCCCCCTTGATTTTTCGACGCGACGTTTCCCTGCCCCTCCGGAGGAACATGCGGGCCTCCGGCATCCTGCCCGGAGCACCGCCCACCGGCGGGGCTGCAGAAACACGCCGTAACGACGAAAAACGGCCGCCCCGTATGGCGAAGCAGCCTGACATTCTCGTTCCAGTCCAAGTATAACCCTCAAGAGCCCGCGGCCTCAACCTCTTTCTGCCGCCCCTTCCGTCGCCGGGAGGCGAAGAGGGAACCTGTAATGTTCTGCCGTGTGCTGAAGAGCACGCCCGGCAGGGGGCAGAGGATTCATGGCAAAGCCGCCGGCATGCCCGCTTCCGGGAAAAAGGTCCCTTGCGCGCAGTCCATGCGGAAAAATCCCGCCGTTCCGAACCCGGGAAGCCGCCCTTGTGCAGAAAGACCAGAAAGAGCGCAGGTGCACCGCTTCCCGCCATGTTCTTCCGCATGCACGGCAATGATGCCGCTTGCCATGAGCCGATGCCCGCACCAAAAACACGGGACACGGCGCGGCGCTCCGGCCCACGGCCATGCGCGTTGCAGAGAGCAGACGCCGGAAAACGGCCTCCTGCCCTTACGACGCCCCTACACGCCTTCAAGAGGATCCCTGTCCTCCCGTCTGCCGTGTCTCTCGTAACGGGTAACCCGGGAGATCCTGTTTTTCTCATCCACAAACACGACCTTCGGCAGGGACACATCCGCCTCTTCCGGGGTCATCAGGGCATAGGCCATGATGATGACCTTGTCCCCGGGCTGCACCATGTGCGCGGCGGCTCCGTTCAGGCAGACAATGCCGCTGTCTCTTGTCCCCGTAATGGCATAGGCTTCCAGGCTAAGCCCGTTATCCACGTCCACCACCTGCACCTGCTCGTACTCGTGAATGCCGGATTCTTCCATGAGGCGTTCATCGATGGTGATGCTGCCCACATGGTCGAGTTCCGCCTGCGTGACCACGGCGCGGTGTATCCTGCCCTTCAGCATGTTGAGAAGCATGGGCCTAGCCTTCAAAGGAAAAGTTGTCGATGAGGCGCGTGCTGCCGATGTACACGGCCATGGCGCAGAGCACGGGGCCTTCCGCACGCGCCACGGGCTGCATGGAGGAGGCATCCACCATGTCCACATAGTCGATGCGGGCCAGAGGCTCCTTTTCTATGCACGCCTTCATGGCCGAAAGCACCACCGAGGCTTCCCTTTCGCCTTTTTCCATCATGTCGCGGCCGAGAAACACGGCGCGGCTCAAAACCAGAGCGGCCCTGCGCTCTTCGGGGTTCAGATAGGTGTTGCGGGAGCTCTTTGCCAGGCCGTCCGCCTCGCGCACGATGGGGCAGCCCACGATTTCGATGTCGAAGTTGAGGTCGCGCACCATGCGGCGGATGATGGCAAGCTGCTGGGCGTCCTTCTGTCCGAAATACGCCCTGTCCGGAGCCACGATATGGAAAAGCTTGCTCACTACCGTGCACACCCCGCGGAAATGGATGGGTCGCGTTCTGCCGCAGAGGGTTTCGCTGAGCGAACGCATGTCCACCCAGGTGCAGAAATCCGGCGCATACATGTCTTCAGGAGCGGGGTGGAAGACAAGATGCGCTCCGGCCGCCTCGCAGAGGCGCGCGTCGGCCTCGATATCACGCGGATAGCTCGCCAGATCCTCGCCGGGGCCGAACTGGGTGGGATTCACAAAATCGCTGACCACCACGCGGTCGTTTTCCTGAACGGCGCGCACGATAAGGCTCCTGTGCCCTTCGTGCAGATATCCCATGGTCGGCACAAGGCCCACGCTCAGCCCTTGTCTGCGCCAGGCCTTCACCCGGGCGCGCACCTCATCCACGGAAGAAACAATATTCATGGCTGTTCTGCTCCTTAAAACAGGCCCGGCATGCTTTTCTGCAGCACACGGGCCTCACCTGAACCATACACTTCAAAACAACAGGTATGTTTTCTGCAGAAAAACATACCTGCGGCCGGGAACTGTAGTAAAAAAACAAAAAGAGTGCAACAGGATGCATGCTTTCTCTGTCTCAGAGCTGAAAAGAAGGCAAAGAAAGGTCCATATCTCCCCTGCCCCGCTTTTCATGTCTGCACAGCACGCTCAGAAAGTCGCTGTATGCTCCATAAGCCGCCGGATATGAGAAAAGCCCGCCGCCTTTTCAGGCGACGGGCCGTGCATACCAAAAAAAATACGACGCTAGCGTTCCATAGGGCCGTGCAGCTCATCCAGCACCGGCTTCCACCCGTTTTCCCGCGTGGCGGCCATGTTCAGGATACGCTGATTGCGCGAACCGCGGAAACGCAGTTCCAGCGACTTCTGTTCTTCCACAAAAGGCCCGTCCACCAGAAGATCCAGCAGAGACAGAAGCTCCCGGCAGCCTTCCTTCTGCAGAAGCTGCTCCAGAGTATAGCCGCTGAAGGCCATGAGGTGATAGCCGCGCCTTTTCAGTTCTGCGGCCAGAGGAAGCAGCTCCACGGCCTGCTCGAACGGTTCTCCGCCGCTGAAGGTGATGCCGTGCACCAGCGGATCGCCCTGGATGCGGGAAAGAATATCCCCGGCGGGAACCAGGGTTCCGCCCTCAAAATCCCAGGTCTGGGGATTCTGGCAGCCCTTGCAGTGCGCACGGCAGCCCTGAAGAAAAAGCACGAAACGGAGCCCCGGCCCATCGACGATGGACTCTTCGATAACGCCCGCAACGCGCAGCACGGAATCCTTCAGAGCGTCCATGCTACTGATTGTCCTGACCGGAAGTCTCTTCGGGAGCACGGCCTTCCGCCGTGTCGTCGATGCGGCCCTGCATCCAGAACACCATGTCCACATCATCGCCTTCCGCAGGCACATAGCCCTTGTGGCAGACCTTTTCCGGCGCGTAGATGATGGCATAGACGGGCTTTTCAGGATTTCCGAAGGCAATGCCGAAGCGGTACACCTTGAACTGGCCCTTTTCAGACCCGAACATGAAGCTGTCGACATCGAAGATGGAGGCATGGCACTGATATTCGCTGTAATGCTCCCCGAGATCCATGAGGGTTCTGCCCTTGAGCGGAATCTTGAGCGGAGGAACGTCCAGACGGGTCTTCGTGGGGTTGGCCTTCATCCATTCCAGCGCATGCTGTTCATAGGCAGGGCCTTCCGTCACGGTCAGCTCGTCCAGAAGGGCACGGCGGATGCCGAAGCAGAGGCCGGAGAGCACGAAGGTGCAGGTCTTTTCCTTCACGTCGCCTTCCGCATCGCGGAAGAACAGCGGATCATAGAACCACAGGCCGGGGAAGTCTTCCGGCTGAGCCAGAATCTCTCCCGCATGACCGCCCTTCCAGGCAAACGTGTCCCTGACGGTAAGCTGATTGGGAAAGCCTTCCATAAAAGGAGTTACGGCCGCCACGGAAAGTTTGCCCCCCGGCTTGCCCGCCATGAGCACGGACGTGCGGAGCAGCGATTCGCTGGGCCAGGCCATGAGGATGCGCTCCACCTGTTCGTCCTTCATGCCCCACGCGGGGCGGCTTCCGCCAAGGTCCAGCGTGGTGGAAATGACGCCGAGAATATCGTCAGAAGTGACGCCGAGGACAAACCACTTGTCCCCCATGCTTTCGAGATGCTGCATATGTTCTTCCATGAATAAAGATTTCGCGCCGGCCCTTCTGTAGAAAAAGGCCCGGCGTCTTCACCCTACATACCACAGGGAGCGCCGCGAGAACAATAGCCCTTTCTGCCCAAAAAAAATGCCGCAGGCGGACGCCTTCGGCATTTTGCGAGTCTCCCGAAAGGGAAAAACTACATGGAGGAGGCCCGGAGTTCTATGGCCTTCTGCACAGCCTCGCGGGAGGCCATCTCACTATCGAGAGAGACCGGCACATCCGTATAGTAAATGGCTCCGGCGGAAATGTCGTATTTTGCCTGCTGATCGCGGGAATGACGAAGCGGCGGAACCACGTCGTACACCCACGGCAGAAATTCACCCAGAAAAAGCCATGCTGCGAGGCTGAGAACAACAAGCTTCAGCCACGCGGCCTTTCTGCTGGAAGAGGAGAGAGTTGTCATTTCACATCCAGAACCCGCACCGCCTTTCGGCGGTGCGGGCGCAATGTTTCAAAGGTTCAGAGTTAGATGCTCGCGGTGATTTCCGGGAACACATTGTAGAACATGATCCAGGCCATCAGGAGGGTCAGAGCCAGGTTGAAGGACTGACCGCAGACGTACAGGATGATGGGCTTGCCGCCCTTGAAGTAACCGGCGAGTTCCTTGAAGTTGGTGGCAAGACCGATGGACACGAAGGCCAGGGCGAAGAACCAGCCGCGCAGAGGCACGGTGATCTTGTTGGTGCCGTTGGAGATCAGAGCGTTGCCGAGGTCAGCGCCGAGGTTGCCGGCGATGGTGGACAGCACGATGGAGGCAGCGAGGAAGCCGATGACGAACTTGGGGAAGCGGTTCCAGATTTCCATGGGACCGACCTTCGTGCCTTCTTCATGGGCTTCAACCTTGGTGGCGAAGTAAATGGCCACGCAGAAGGCGCTCACGCCGATGAGGACGTTCTGGATCATCTTGATGGTAGCAGCAACCTGCAGAGCCTTGGGGCCGATGAAGGCACCGGCGGCGGCCACGGAGCCCGTCGCGTCGATGGTGCCGCCGATCCAGGCGCCGCCGAGCACTTCAGGCATACCCACAGCCTTGATGAAGGCAGGCATGGCGATCATCATGATGGCGGTGAACACCATGGAAAGACCGACGGACAGGGTCAGTTCTTCCTTCTTGGCGCGGCAGGCCGCGGCCACGGCGATGGCGGCGGAGGTACCGCACACGGACATGTCGGCGGAGATGGTGATGTTCAGGGTCTTGGAGGGCATCTTCAGCACCTTCTGGCCGAAGATGTAGGTGGACACCAGCACGATGGGGGTGACCACCCAGGCCACGAAGATACCGGGGATACCGATGGCGAGGATCTTGTTGAAGAGCACTTCAGCGCCGAGCAGCACGAGGCCGGACTTGATGAAGTATTCCACCTGCACGGCGGGCTTGATCCACTTGGGCGTACCGATGGTGTTGGCAACGACCATACCGACGATGATGGACCAGATTTCAGCGTTCAGGCCGTAGGTGGCCGTGGGCTTGTAGCCGCCGAGGAAGTTGGCGAGCAGGCACAGGACGTACACACCGAGGAAGCCGATGAAGTACTGCACCACGTTGGCGCCCATGACGCCCATACCGACGGCGGTGATCACGCCGAGGACGATGCCGAGAGCGATGAGGCCGGGAATCAGGTTGGTGTCGGAACCCACCTTGGCCTTGGCCTTGGCAGCGGCGCTGTCGGCCTTCTGCCAGTCGGCGATGGCGGTTTCAGCAGCCTTGTTCAGGTCGGCGTTCTGGAAGGAAGCGGTGGCGGCGGCTTCCTGAGCGGTCTTGGCGACGGTCAGGGCTTCGGCAGCGGCCTTGGCGGCAGCTTCGGCCGCGGGCTTGGCAGCTTCGTCCGCATGGGTGATGAAGGAATCAAGAGGATTCCCACCCCACTTGGCGGGCGTCTTCAGGTAGGAAATGATGGACTTGGCGGCCGGAAGCTTGCTGCCGGCCACGCCCTTCTTGGCGGCCTGAGCCTGAATCAGCTCGATGGTCTTGATGGGCTTGGCCTTTTCAGCGGTGATGACGGCGTCATACTTGCTGAGCTGGGCCTCGATGTCGGCACGACCATTCATCATGATGAGGCCAGATATGATCAGGATGAAGAAGCCGATCCAGATCGCCCAATAGTCTTCCTTCAGCCAAAGGTCAGACCATTTCGAACGGCCATCGTCAACGACAATGTTTTCATTTGCCATAAAAAAGTCCCCTGCTTAAAAAATTAAAAACAATCTCTCCTCAGGCACACTTGTACCTTCAATAACAAACTCATGCTTTATTGACAAGTATTTGTCCGCCGGCAAATCGTCCCTTTTCTCAGGAGGAAAGGATATGCCCGCCGTAAAGCACGGCCGTCATGAAAGACAAAACCGGCGACGTCAGAACCCCTGCGGGTCTGCGCGCCGGTGGAAAGCTCCTGAAACCTGCCGCTCTTCCTACAGAAAAAATCTTTTTTCCGCAAGCGCCAACTAGGCCTTTTTCACCGATTCCTCAAGCAGCTTCCAGTAGTCGTCGGAAACGTCATAGCCGAACTCGCACGCCTTCTCGGCGTATTCCTTGGCTTTTTCCACCTCGCCGAGTTCAAAGCAGGCCAGAGAAAGATTATTCCAGGCCGGAGCAAAGGAAGGTTCCTGTTCAAGTACCATTCTGCTCATTTCCGCGCTCTTTTCATATTCACCCTTCATATACAGGGCGGAAGCAAAGGTGGCGCGGGCCTGAATGTACTTGGGATCCCAGGTGAGGGCCTTGTGAAGTGCGGCAATGGCCTCATCCACTTCGCCCCTCTGAAGGTGCACGAAGCCGATGTTGCCCCAGGCCACAGGGAACTTGGCGCGGCATTCCGCGGCTTCCTTGTTGTACTGCATGCAGCCGTCGAGATCGCCGCGGCGCAGGCACAGGCCGCCGAGCTGCACGAAGGCTTCGGCCATGTGAGCGGAGTTGCGAACGGCGTTCAGGAAGCATTCCTCAGCCTCGGTATAGTCGCCGAGAGAAAGCATGGCCACACCGAGGTTATAGTGGTGAATGGCGCATTTGGGGTCTTTCTCAATGGCTTCCTGAAGATCGTGGATATATTCGTGGATGTCGGTATAGCGGTCTTTCATCAGATGTGGCCTTCCTTTTTTAGGAGTTCATGGTACCAGGCGGCAAATTCATAGGTGCCGAGAAATTTATCCTGCTTGTTCACCACACCCACGGCGGCTTCCATGGCGCCCTGGATGAAGGCTTCGCTGGGCCCGGATTCCCCGGCAAGCTGCGCCTCGCACTTCTTGGAACGGATGAATTCCTGCATGAGCTGCTGGGCCGTGCGCTGCGTCACGTCCTTGCGTATTTCCACAGGCTCGTTGGGTTCGGGGAAAGGATCCCAGTTGTCGTAGCCGATGCGGTCGATGAACTTGCGGCGGCGCGGCGGGATCTTCTCGTACAGATCGCGCTTGAGCTTTTCTTCTTCCGGGGTGAGGCTGCGCGGCTTCTCGTTGCGCAGAAGCGGAGCTATGGACATGGGCTACTCCTTGGGGGCCGGCCCTATGCCGAGATAGGCATCGTCGTACTTGGTGATGAGGGCCATGGAAACAGGCACATACACCCGGTGCAGCTCACGGAAACGGGAACCGACGGCGGCGCCGATGCGGCGGCTCATGTCCGCCAGGCGGTCCTGTATGCGGTCGAGCGCCACGGTGGGATAGGGCTGTCCCTTCTTGAAACGGCATTCCCCGCAGACATGGGCCTTGCCGTGAATGGACGTGGGCACGCCGTAAATACGGCAGGTGATGGGGCGGTGCTCATAAAGAAGGCAGGTGTTGTCGAGCCCGAGCAGCGGGCAGCGCACGCGCTCCTTCGCGGCCTCCACCATGATTTCCTCATCGGACATACCCTGGCGGGCCTGCTGGAAATAATGCCTCTTCAGGCGGGTGAGCTGACGGTCGGCGTCGCTTGCGGCCTGAAGCACGGCGGAACGGCGGATACCGAAGTCGAACTCCCGGTTGAACGCACGGTTCAGCGCCATGGCTTCCACAAGAGAAAGGTCAAAGGCCGCGTGACAGCAGCTGCTGCACCCTTCGGTGCAGGCCACCTCTTCGGGGAACTGTTGTTTCACACGGTCGAAAAGCTGATCGGCCTGCGCTGCAAGCTGGTCATACTCCTGAAAGATAGCGTCCAATTCCGGGTTGATCTTCATACATTCCACCAGAAAACGGTTAAAAAACCGCCGGATGAGCAAAGCCCATCCGGCGGTAACAGGCTCACACGGGCCGCCGGAAAACGGCGGAACCGTCAGCGTTCAGGGCGACTTCAGGCCTTTCACGGCCTTTCGCGGCAAGGCGCGCAAGGCCGGGCGGGCTGCGCCGCCCTTGAAACCTGCAGTTAGTCTTCTTCGATCACGATGGCGTCGTGTTCGCAAACGCCGGTGCAGGATTCGCAGCCAAGGCATTCTTCAGCGTTCACGGGATCGCTCTTGCCGTCGTGAAGTTCCCACACGGACACGGGGCAGATATCCACGCACTGGCCGCAGCCGACGCACTTGTCAGCGTCAAAAGTAATCTTGTAGCCCATAACAGCCTCCAATGTTCGGCCGAAACAAAGTCCGGCACTAGTTAATAATTCCGAGTTGAGTCGGGATACTTGTCTGGAGTATCCGATGAATGAGGGATAGCCTGTGAACCACACGCTGTCAAGCGGCTTCTCCGGAAACGGCCCGTATCCGGGCTTTTGGAGAAAGCCGCCCTACGCTCTCGCGTTCAGCCCCGCAGCTTCGGCCACGGCAAGGGCGGCGGCCTTCGTGAATTCCTCCGCAGGCATGGCGGCCCGCTCCTCGGCGGTGAGCAGCAGCTTGGGGTGATTCACAAGTTCCGGACGGGCCTTCACGCCGTATTCGGCGGGGAAGGAATCCTCGAAGTACATGTTCTGGAAGCCCGCGAACTTCAGGGCGTGGGCCGTGGAATCGAGGATGCAGAATTCCTCCCTGCCGAGCAGGCCGAGTTCGTCGGCCTTCAGCATGCCCGCAAAGCTTTCCCCGCCCTGCGTGCAGGCGATGTGACCGTGACGGTTGGCAAGAATCATGGAATCCATGATGGCCTGCTCCGTCACCTGCACCACGTCGAAACGGCCGCCCATGGCCTCGAAGCGCTCCACAAGATTCTTCACGCGGGGGAAGGAGACGGGGTTGCCGATCATGGCGGCCTGCGCCACGCTGGGCTGCACGGTCACGGGGTGATATGCACGCTGCTCCTTCGGGGTGCTGTAGTATCTCCACACCGGGTCGGCATGTTCGGACTGCACGCCCACGATGTGGGGCAGTTCCTCAATGATGCCGAGGCGGCGCATCTTCAGGCAGGCGGAAATCATGGAAGTGATGTTGCCCGCGTTGCCGATGGGCATGAACAGGGCCTTGCCCGCCATGTCCCAGCCGTACCACTGGGCCGCTTCGTAGGCATAGGATTCCTGCCCGAGCACACGCCAGCTGTTCTTGGAATTGAGCAGGGCCACGCGGTAATGATCGGCCAGGTATTCCACCACCTTCATGCAGTCGTCGAACACGCCGGGCACTTCCAGCACCTGCGCGCCGGAACCGAGGGGCTGGGAAAGCTGCGCGGGCGTGACCTTGCCGTGAGGCAGAAGCACCACGGTGCGTATGGGCGCGCCCACATAGGCCCCGTACATGGCCGCCGCGGCCGAGGTATCGCCCGTGGAAGCGCAGATGGTGAGCACTTCCTTCCAGCCGTTCCTGCGCACCAGGGACTTCAGATAGCTGTAGGCCCCGGCCATGCCCCTGTCCTTGAACGAGGCGCTCGGGTTCATGCCGTCGTTCTTGTAGGCGAAGCGGCGGCCGACATGCTTCTCAAGCTCGGCGGAAGCCTCGATGATGGGCGTGTCGCCTTCCCCGAGGTACACGATGTCCTCTTCCTCCAGCACGGGAGCCATGAGCTCATAGAAGCGGAACACGCCGCGCAGGGCCGACGTGCGGGTGGCGCGGCGCGCGTCGAAGGTATCGCGCCAGTACTGCGCGCCCTTTTCCTTCATCTCGTCGAAATCAAGATCTTCCAGCAGAAGAACGCCGCCGCAGTCGGGGCAGGTATAAAGAAGGGCGTCCACCGGATGGCGTCGGCCGCAGTTCATGCAGACATATTCCATGCGCGCGCGGCGCGTGGGGAAATCGTGAGACATGTCGTACTCCTCGGATGATGGGCGTATAGGAAGCGGCAAGCATAGACGCTTTGTCCTCCGGCCGCAACCGTTCTGCGCCGGATGGCGGGCGGCTCTACACCTTCCGCACCGGAACGCCGGCCTTTTCCATGTAATCCTTCAATTCCGCAATGGTATACTGACCGTAATGCACGATGGAGGCCACGAGCGCGGCGGAGGCGCCGCCCTTCGTTACCGCATCCACCAGATGCTCAGGGGCTCCCGCGCCGCCCGACGCAATGACGGGAATGGTCACCGCATCGCAGATCATGCGGGTGAGGGTGAGCTCGTAGCCGTCCTTGGTGCCGTCGGCGTCGATGGAGTTGACGCACAGCTCCCCGGCTCCGAGTTCCTCGCAGCGGCGGGCCCAGGCCACGGCGTCGATGCCCATGGGCATGCGGCCGCCGTGTATGACGATTTCATACCCGGAAGGGCATGCCTCGCTCACGCTCACGCGCCTGACGTCCATGCCCACCACCACGGCCTGAGAACCGAAGGCGTCCGCACCGCGGCTGATGAGGAAGGGGTCCTTCACCGCCGCCGAATTCACGGAAACCTTTTCCGCCCCGGCCAGCAGCACGGCGCGCATGTCTTCCACGGAGGAAATGCCCCCGCCCACGGAAAAGGGAATGAAAATGTTGCTCGCCACGCGCTCCACCACGTCGAGGAAAATGCCCCGGGCCTCGCAGGAGGCCGTGATGTCGTAGAAGACGATTTCGTCCGCGCCTTCCTCATAATAGCGGCGGGCCGTTTCCACAGGGTCGCCTATGTCCACGTTGCCCTTGAACTTGATGCCCTTGGTCAGGCGGCCGTTGCGAACGTCGAGACAGGGGATGAGCCTTCTGCTCAGATGGCTTTTCTCAGACACGGGCCCCCTCCCTGCAGTAATGATAGAAATTCGTCAGCAGACGCAGGCCGGGCCTGCCGCTCTTTTCGGGGTGAAACTGCACGGCCCAGAGTCCGGGACGGCCGTACACCGCCGTGAACTCGCACCCGTAACTGCTGGTGGCAATGACCAGTTCCGGGGCCGGTTCGGTGTAGTAGCTGTGCACGAAGTAAAAGCGCGCGTCCTTTTCCACGCCTTCCAGAAGCACCGAGGGGCGCTTCACCTCAAGGGTATTCCAGCCCATGTGCGGAATGCGTATGGGTTCCCCGCCGTCCTTCCATTCCGGCTGGAAGCGGCGGCAGACGCCGGGCAGAATGCCGAGAGCGTCGGTATCGTTCTCCTCGCTGTGTTCCAGAAGAATCTGACAGCCGAGACATATGCCGAGCAGGGGTTTTTCCATGGCCACGGCCTCTCTGAGGACCTTGTCCATGCCGGTGGAGGTGAGCTGGGCCATGGCCTGTCCGGCCGCGCCCACGCCGGGGAAGATCACGCCCTCGGCGGAAAGTATGGTCGACGGGTCGGCCGTGATCTCGGCCGGAACGCCCAGAGCGCGCAGCGCACGAAGAACGCTGGTCTGGTTTCCCGCCTTGTAGTCGAGAATGGCAAGCATCGGGATGACCTTGGTTGAAAATGTCCAAGAGGCTAAAAACTTATGCCGGTCCGCATCTGACTGCCGCCGCCGGAATAGCCGCTCCCCGTGCCGAGCACGGTGGTCATGCTGCCGTCGATCTTCACATCGTCGAGGCGGTCTTCACTCAGGCATCCGGTAAGACAACATGCGAACAGGAGCGTAACCGCCAACGGGAAAAGGAATATTCTCATGTCGCGTCCTCCTGCGGACATCATAACCAAGACGTAAAACAGCGCAAGCCCTTCTTTCCCGGGGACGAAAAAAACGGCTTATCACACCAACTTACTGATTTTACTTATACTCCCTTTCAAAACTTAAAGAAAAAGAACGCATGGCTTGACATGTGTGCGCGGCGGGTGCAAAGATCCGTTTTACAATAATGCAAAACTTGCGATTTTGCGCAAGTTTGGAACAGGAGAGATTCCCGCCATGAAAAAGTCCCTTAATGTTGCAGTGTGCGGCGCAACAGGCGCCGTCGGCCGTGAGATGCTGAAAACCCTCGCCGAACGCCGTTTCCCCTGCGCCTCCATTACCGCCCTCGCGTCCGCCCGTTCCGCCGGAACCAGAGTTCCCTTCGGAGACGATGAAATCACGGTCAAGGAACTGACGAAGGACTCTTTCAAGGGCATTGATCTTGCCATCTTCTCCGCCGGCGGCAGTGTTTCCACCGAGTTCGCTCCCCACGCCGTGGCCGCCGGCTGCGTGGTGGTGGACAACTCCAGCGCCTGGCGCATGGATGAGCGCTGCCCTCTGGTGATTCCCGAAGTGAACCCCGAAGACCTGGAAAAGCACAACGGCATCATCGCCAACCCCAACTGCTCCACCATTCAGATGCTGGTGGCCCTGAAGCCCCTGCATGACGCCGCCGTCATCAAGCGCATTGTCGTGACCACCATGCAGGCCGTGAGCGGCACGGGCAAGAAGGGCATCGACGAGCTGGAAACCCAGGTGCGCCGCCTCTTCAACATGCAGGACATCGAACCCAAGGCCTATCCTCATCAGATCGCCTTCAACTGCCTGCCCCACATCGACGTCTTCCAGGAAAACGAATACACCAAGGAAGAAATGAAGATGGTGAACGAAACGCACAAGATGCTCGATCCGAACATCCGCGTGACGGCCACCTGCGTGCGCGTGCCCGTGTTCTACGGCCATTCCGAATCCGTGAACATCGAAACGGAAAAGAAGCTCACCGCCGCTCAGGCCCGCGTCATTCTTTCTCAGGCTCCCGGCGTGCAGGTCGTCGACAACCCCCGCGCCAACCTCTACCCCCTGGCCGTGGACGCCGCCGGTGAGGACGACGTGTTCGTCGGCCGCATCCGCGAGGATGAAAGCTGCGAAAACGCCCTGAACCTGTGGATCGTGGCCGACAACGTGCGCAAGGGCGCGGCCCTCAACGCCGTGCAGATCGCCGAGGAACTCATGAAGCGCGATCTTGTCTCCGTGGCCAACCCCGGCATGTTCCTGTAATTCTTCCCCGCATCATGCAAAAAAGGCCGCCGCTTCCCCCGAAGCGGCGGCCTTTTTCATATTGTTCTGAAAAAACCGGGAGCCTTCCGCACTTCGCGCCTTTCACAGCACGCAGCTCTGCCTGAGAGCGCCCCGGAACGAAAAAAGCCGGAGCACGGCGAAAAACGCCATGCCCCGGCTCCTGTTGCCGATGAAAAAAACTAGATGACCTTGTTGAGGCTGTATTCCAGGATGCCTTCGGCACCCATCTCATGCAGCTGAGGAATAAGATCGCGCACCACATGCGTATCCACCACGGTTTCCAGGGAAACCCAGGCCGGATCGCGCAGGGCGGCCACGGTGGGGGAATTCAGGGCGGGCAGCAGGCCGAGAATGGCATCCAGTCTGGCGGTGGGAGCGTTCATCTTGAGGCAGACAAAGCTTTCCGCCCTGAGCGCGCCCTGCAGAAGCAGGTCGATCTGCTCGATCTTGTGACGGCTTTCCGGGTCGTTCCACACCGCGCGGTTGGCAATGAGCACGGTATTGCTGGCCATGACCTCGTCGATGACGCGCAGACCGTGGGCGCGTATGGTGGTTTCCGTTTCCGTCACTTCCACAATGGCGTCGGCCAGCCCTTCCACGACCTTGGCTTCGGTGGCGCCCCAGGAATAGTTGATCTGGACGGGCACGCCCTTTTCCTCAAAATAACGACGGCTCACGCCCACAAGTTCCGTGGAGATGCGCCTGCCCTCAAGATCGGCCGCGCACTGGTAGGGGGAATCGCCGGCCACGGCCAGCACCCAGCGGGCCTTGCGGTTGGAAACCTTGGAGTACACCAGGTCGGAAATCACCACCACGGGCGCGTCGCTGTCTTCCTTGCCGCCGTAGGAAACGCCGCGTTCCTCCAGCCAGTCCTTGCCGGTGAGCGCCACGTCGAGAATGCCGTTCTGGATGTATTCGGGGATTTCCTGAACGCGGCACAGTCTGGCCGTCAGTTCCGGGTCGTTGATGTCGGGAAAATAGTTGCGGACATGCTTATGGATTTTCCATCCGGCCCTGTCGAAAAGGGCGATGGTGGCTTCTTCCAGGGAACCTTTGGGGATACCGAGCTTGAGCTGAGATTTCATGCTGTGAGCCTCTACTTCTTGTACACTTCTGCGGGATCGAAAACCTGAGGGGAACAGATGGACACTTCCCCGCTGCCGGGAGTGATCCGCCGGTAAAAACAGCTTCTTCTGCCGGTGTGGCAGGCGGAACCGCCCACCTGCTCTATTTCCAGCACCACGGCGTCGGAATCGCAGTCCAGACGTATGGCCGAAACCTTCTGCACGTTGCCGGAGCTTTCCCCCTTGTGCCACAGCTTCTGACGGCTGCGGCTCCAGTAATGCGCCTCACCGGTGGCGAGGGTGGCTTCCCATGCCTCGCGGTTCATCCAGGCCAGCATCAGCACTTCGCCGGTGGCGGCATCCTGGGCGACGGCGGCCACAAGGCCTCCGGATTTGGAAAAATCGGGCGTAAAATCGGAAGGGGTGTAGAACATGAAGGTATCCTTATGGAGCTGAGAACGGGAACAGTATGCCTCCCGTTCATGACGGCGATATGACGCTACTTGGCAAAACCCACGGCGCGGCGTTCGCGGATGACCGTGACGCGGATCTGGCCGGGGTAGGTGAGATTTTCCTCGATCTTGGCGGAAATGTCCTTGCAGAGCAGGTAGGTGCTGTCGTCGTCCACATTGTCGGAATTGACGATGACGCGAAGCTCGCGCCCTGCCTGAATGGCGTAGGACTTGGCCACGCCTTCAAAGGAATCGGCAATGTTCTCCAGATCCTCAAGGCGCTTGACGTAGTTTTCCAGCAGTTCCTTGCGCGCGCCGGGACGTGCGCCGGAGAGGGAGTCGGCAGCCTGCACGAGCACGGCAAGTGCCGTTTCGGGATGCACGTCCTCATGGTGGGCGGCGATGGCATGGACGATATCCTTGCCTTCGCCGTATTTCTTGGCGATGTCGGCGCCGATGAGGGCATGGGAACCTTCCACCTCATGGTCCACGGCCTTGCCGATGTCGTGCAGCAGGCCCGCGCGCTTGGCGCGCTTGATGTCCATGCCGAGTTCAGCGGCCATCATGCCGCAGAGGGCGGAAACTTCCAGCGAATGCTGAAGCACGTTCTGCGTGAAGCTCGTGCGGTACTTGAGCTGGCCGAGCAGACGGATGATGTCGGGGTTGATGCCGTGCACGCCCGCGTCGAAGGTGGCCTGTTCGCCCACCTCGCGGATCTGCACTTCCAGTTCCTGCTCGCACTTGTGCACGATGTCCTCGATGCGGGCGGGGTGGATGCGGCCGTCCTGAATGAGGCGCTCCAGCGCCATGCGGGCCACCTGACGGCGTATGGGGCTGTAGGCGGAAAGAATGACGGTTTCCGGCGTGTCGTCAATGATGAGATCCACGCCCGTGGCCGCTTCCAGAGCACGGATGTTGCGGCCCTCGCGGCCGATGATGCGGCCCTTCATGTCCTCGCTGGGCAGGGTGACGGCCGTCACCGTCTGTTCGCCCACATAGTCGCCGGCATAGCGCTGTATGGCGCAGGCCAGAATTTCCTTGGCCTTGCGGTCCGCCGTTTCCCGGGCTTCCGTTTCAATGACGCGCATCATCTTCGCGGCTTCATGGCGCGTGCGGGATTCTATTTCCTCGAACAGGCGGGACTTGGCTTCCTCCGCCGTCAGGCCGGAAACTTCCTGCAGACGGCGTTCCTGCTCGTCGAGGGTGGCTTCCACCTGCTGTTCCTTTTCGGCCAGCACGCGCTCACGCTGCGTCTGCTCCTTTTCCTGGGCGAGAATGTCGTGCTCCTTCTGCGTGATGCGCTCCATCTTCTCTTCCATGCGGTCGCTGATGTCCTGGAGCTTCTTCTCACGGTTCTTGAGGGCGCGTTCCTGATCCTTGCATTCCACCTCGAAGGCGTGCTTCTGGCTGAAGATCTCGTTCTGCCCCTGGAGCAGAATCTCCTTCTTCTGCGCCTGCGCTTCCTTGCGCGCTTCTTCCACAATGCGCTGAGCCAGTTCGTTGGCTTCGCCGATGCGTTTGGTGGTCACATGCCGCTGTATGAAGACGCCGAGGAGCGCACCGGCCACAAGGCTGACCAGCGCGAAGGCGTAATAAATGATGTCATCCATGGTAGTTCCTGTGATATGTTGACGGGCAACGCCCGATACTGTCCGCACGGCGCAGGGCACGACGGATTCTGCGCGGCTCACGCCGCGCTCCAGCATTGGATTGTCGGAAGCCCGCCGTAGAGGCGGGCAAGATACGGAAGAAGGAAAAAAGAACCCGGGATGCCGTGAAAAGCTGCTGGCACGAGACCTTGTGGTCTCCAAGTGGGCGCCTGTCCGAAACTTCAGGCTGCCCGCACACAGCGGGTATGCACACCATTTCGGAGACTGGCTCCCTGCTAACGCTAGTGAGGCCGGCGCAAGCTAGCTCCCCACGCACATCCCAGGGAATATGGGCTACCGGGAAAGAGGTTCTGTCCCCTTTTCGGCGGGTTGCTCCGTCCCGCCTTCGCCCGGCGTGTTTTCCTTCAAACTCTGCAGAAGCTCATCCAGCCGGGAATCCGCCCGACTGGTACGCTCCCGCAGTTCCAGCAGGTCGTCCGCCATGCTGAGAAGAAGCATGGCCATCAACCTGTCTCTGCCGTACTGGCCGCCCTGCGCCTTTACCTTGCCGTATCGTTCCTCCACATACTCTCTGGCCTTTTCCACCCTGTCGGGATCGGCCTCGGTACGAAAGGCGACGTGCGTTTCGCAAAGGTCAAGATGGTAACTGTGCATGGCGGCCGCCTGCCATTAGCCGTTCTGCTGCTGTTCCGCGGCAGGAAGCGTGCTCTGGATACGGCTGATAAGTTCGTCGACTCGGTTGCAGGCTTCGTCGCGCACGCTGCGTTCACGGTTGAGCTGCTCCTGAAGCTCTTCGGAGGCCATCTGCCCCAGTTCCAGATCTTCACGGAGACGCTTGCCTTCCTCACGGAGCTGATGATTTTCCTCGCGGAGGCGATCCAGTTCCTGAATGAGGCCATCTATACGCTGAGCCAGCAGATCCAACTTTTCCATAATTCTTCTATCTCCTTGAAGAACCGGGGCGGAAACGGCACGCCGGTTCAGAGCATTTTTGTACATGCCGGACTTCTCCGGCCTTTCTTCTCAGGGGCGCGGGAAACATGAATATGACGGCTATGTTTCCTCTTGTGCCCTTTCCTTATTGATAAGCTATGGAGGCCGGATGAGCAAGTAGCTAGAACGCCCATTATCGACAAACTTCGCAGAAAAAACAAAAAAGAATCGGCTCGCTTCAGCGTGTAGGGGGCCGCGGGTCCCTCCCTGCCGGAGGGAGGCGGAAAAGGGCCTTCACTGCCCTGAAAAAGGAGCGGAAAAGCCCGTAACGGCAAAAATCATCATGAGAGCCGGAAAATCTCATGCTCCGGCAGGAAAAAGGGAACAAAAACGCGCCTCTCTGCCGCTGAACGGGTCGCGCACGGCCCGGCCGGAGCCGCCGCGTCCCTTCCATGCCCCTCCCGGAATATGGCGGAAGGCTCCTGCAAAAGCGCCGGGGGAAAACGCCTTTTCCCCGCAGGATCTGCCGCTTTTTCCCGGGCCCGTCCCCGTGGGGACGGAGAGGCCTGGCCGGACGGCACACAGGGAAGGCATGCCGGAAAAACGGGAGGAAGACGGCCTGCCCGCCCGCTTCACGCCGTGAAACCGTTTTTCCGGCCTTTTCACAGGCCCTTTCCGCCCCAGCAGGGCCATCTTCTGCGCTTCTGCGATGCGCCCCCGAGAAAAAACGCACAGAACAGAAAAGGCCGTCCGTCTTTCGACGGGCGGCCCTGACAGGCTGTCTTCTGCACCGGCGCCTAGCGCTGCTTGGTGGAGATATTGAACGTCAGAGAATAGATCTGATGGAAGAAGTTGACGTATTCCACGAACACATGATCCGGCACGGTGATGCGCGCGGCGGAATAGTTCAGAATACCCTTGATGCCGGCGTCCACAAGCTGCGTGGCCGCGCGCTGGGCGCGTTCCGGCGGCACGGTGATGATGCCGATTTCAATGCCGAGTTCGGGCACCTTCTCCATAAGCGTCTTGGTGCAGTAAACTTCCAGGCCGTAGAGCTTTTCACCGATCTTGAAGGGGTCGCAGTCGAAGGCGCCCACGATGGTGAAGCCGTGGCGGCGAAATTCCTGGTAATTGAGCAGAGCCCTGCCCATGTTGCCCACGCCCACGAGGGCGGCGCGCCATTCGCGGTTGGCGTTGAGGCAGGCTTTGATGACTTCCAGCAAATAAGACACATAATAGCCTACGCCGCGAACGCCGAATTCGCCGAAGTAGGCAAGATCCTTACGAACCTGAGAGGCGTTGACGTCGCACGCCCGGGACAGGGGTTCGGAAGAAATGACCTGGACGCCATCCTTGTCCATGGCTTCAAGAACCTGAAGATAGGTGGCGAGCCGCTGAATGGTAGCGCGGGGGATATGTTCGTATTTGGGAGTCTGGTTCATGTTTTTTGCCGGTTAAAAGAATAAGGGGCGGAAAGGAATATATCCTCCCCGCCCGATAAATGCAACTACATCTTCACGAAGAGCAGGATAAGCGCCACGAGAAGGGCATAGATGACCAGGGATTCGATGAAGGCGAGGCCCAGGATGAGGGACTGGGAGATCTTGCCGGAAGCATCGGGGTTGCGGGCGATGCCTTCGCAGGCGGCCTTGATGGCGGAACCCTGACCGAGAGCGCCGCCGGTAGCGGCGAGGCCGATGCCGAGAGCGATGCCGGCGGCGGCGAGGCCGAAGCTGCTGGAGGCTTCACCGTCGGCGGCGAAGGCAACGGCGGCGACAGCGAGGAGCATGAGGGTGGTCAGCGTGGTGAGGAAAATCTTGCGCATGGTAAAACTCCATTACAATTATGAATGTTGAGGCCGTAAGGCCATTCCCCCAGGATTGCGGCGGCTTAGTGGGCGTGTTCCAGAGAGCCCTGAATGTAGATCATGGAAAGGATGAACAGGATGAAGGCCTGCAGCACCTTGCCGAGCAGGAACAGGAAGTACATGGGCACCGTGCCGAGAAGCACGCCGATGTAGATGCTCGCACCGAAGCCGAAGAAGATGATGAGCGTCATTTCTTCGGCGAAGATGTTGCCGAAAAGACGCAGAGACATGGAAAGCGGACGGGCCAGATGGGAAATGATCTCAATGGGGAACATCAGGGGAATCAGCGGCTTGCTGGAACCCGTGAAGTGGTGGATATACCCGAATCCCCAGGTACGGATGCCCACATAGTTGTAATAGATGAACACGCACAGCGCGATGGAGATGGTGGTGTTCAGATTGGCGGTGGGGGCGTCGCAGCCGGGCACGAGACCCAGCAGGTTCATGGTCAGCACATAGATGAAGATGGAGGCCAGCAGGGGCACATAGCGGCGGCCCTTCTCCTCGCCGAGGTTGGAAAGGATGAACTTCTCCAGTCCGTCCACGAGAACCTCGAAAAAGAGCTGAAGACGGCCGGGAACAGTGCTGATGTTTCTGCGGAGCACAAGCCCGGTGACAAGCAGAATGGCCATGCCGAGCCAGGTGAAGAACACATACTTGGTCTCGATGGTCATGCCCGCGACCGTGATTTCATCCATGTGGAAAACGGTCGAAA
The DNA here is from genome assembly GCF_944324615.1 of uncultured Mailhella sp. Taxonomy (GTDB): domain Bacteria; phylum Desulfobacterota; class Desulfovibrionia; order Desulfovibrionales; family Desulfovibrionaceae; genus Mailhella. Next base: position 23,033 of record NZ_CALUWY010000008.1, on the reverse strand, counting down.
GCAGAAGAGGGTGCGCCAGTCCAGATGCAGCCATGGAAACCTCCTGTATGTGCCCAGGCTATTCAGTACCGGAATATCAGAGATGCCGGTATGACGATGATCGCCGAGGAAAGACCCGCCGCAAGCGCGGCCGGACTCGCCTGAAAAACGACTAATGCTATATACACGAAAATTCCTGTAATGAAAAGCCTCAATTGCGTTCTGATGAGCAGACCTTTTTTCACAATGCGGCTGCTCGCCTCCCCCCTTTTATCCTCCTCGGGGATGACCGCGGGCAGAGCCCTCTGGATAAAAAGGGCAAGAGTATAAAAATTCCAGAAGGATAGCATTGCCATCACCCCGGCCCAGAAAAGGTGCGTACCCCACGGAAGGGCGGCGATTCCGGCAATAAGAAGGCCCAGGGAAAAGAAAAAAAGATTTCTCACGGCACCGCGCAGAGGAGCATGTACGAAGCCCCTGCGCCAGAGCCGGCGATCCGCTTGTTCAATTATGTTCATGCTGCTTTCCTGCGCCGGAATGCTTCCCGTCTGCGGCCTCCTCAAGTGCCCGGCGTATGGCCTCGAAGGATTCTTCGGGATCATCCGGTTCCCCGTCTCCGGGGACGGCCGTTCCGGCGAGGATGGAGGCTACGGCATCCTCCTTTTTGTCCGCTTCCTCTCCCTGCGGCGCGGCATCGGCGTAAAAGGCCCTGCGGGCGCTCTTTCCCGCATCGGCGGGACGGGCCTTTTCCCGTTCCGCGCGTTCCCTTTCCCGACGGGCCTTTTCCTCCGCGTCTCTCTCGGCGTTCTTTTTCTCAAGATACCGGGCATCCAGCCACACGTTGCGGAAGCCTGCGGCCAGACCGAGCAGAAGCCCCACGCCCGACGCCACGGGCCAGGAACCGAGCCACTCATCCACAAGCCAGCCCAGGCCGCCCCCCACCACGGGGCCGGAAACCATGTGCAGCCCCATGGTGCTTGCCGTGCCGAGAAGGCTGAACTGCCCCGGCTGTGCGCCGTCTTTCTTTTCCGGTGTCATACCGCAGGCCTCCATCCATTAAATGCGCTTGGAGTTGGACGATCTCTGTGTTAGGTATCGTCCTGTGCCGATGCCGTCAATCCGAAAGCTCCTTTTCCGGTGCACCGTCTCCGCCCGTTCCGGGCAGCGGCACGCGCGCGTTCCCTTTCAACACTCTTCCCCAGAGGTTCCCATGCCCATTAAACCCGGCGACACTGTTTCTGTCCATTATGTTGGCACCCTGAACGACGGTTCCGAGTTCGACCGTTCCCGCGAGGGCAGCCCCCTGCGCTTCAAGGTCGGCTCCGGCCAGGTCATCCCCGGCTTCGACAAGGCCGTGACGGGCCATGAAGTCGGCGACAAGTTCTCCGTGACCATTCCCGCGGCGGAAGCCTATGGCGCCAGGCAGGAGCAGCTTCTTTTCCCCGTGCCCCTGGAGCAGGTGCCGCCGACCATCAAGCCGCAGGTCGGCATGATGCTCCATGTCTCCACCGATCAGGGGGAACTGGAAGTGACCATCTGCGAAGTGAACGACAAGCATATCGTCCTCGACGCCAACCACCCCATGGCAGGCAAGGATCTCACCTTCGCCCTGGAAGTGGTTTCCATAGACTGATCCCGGGGCGGAAAGCCCTCCCACTCACAGCCGAAAGGCCCGGACATCCGGGCCTGTCATCATTTTTTTGAAGGAGTTCGCATGAGTTCCGCCAACGCCAGCCGCAGTCATGCCGTTCTTTCCGTCGCCACAAGGCGGCACGACGCGGAATACATAGCGGGGGGCCGCCCCGCCGCAGCCGAAAGCCACACCGATCCCACGGAATATTACGGCTGCAACGTCTTCGACGACAAGGCCATGCGCCGTTACCTGCCCAAGGCCGTGTACAAGTCCCTGCGCACCACCATCGACCTCGGCAGGCGTCTCGACCCGGCCGTGGCCGACGTTGTGGCCAATGCCATGAAATCCTGGGCCATGGAACGCGGCGCGGACCATTACACCCATGTCTTCTATCCCCTGACCGGTCTTACCGCGGAAAAGCACGACAGCTTCCTCGACCCCGACGGCAAGGGCGGCGCCCTCGCCCAGTTCAGCGGCAGCGCCCTGGTGCAGGGCGAGGCCGACGGCTCCAGCTTCCCCTCGGGCGGTCTGCGCTCCACCTTCGAGGCCCGCGGCTACACCGCCTGGGACGTGACCAGCCCCGCCTACCTCATGGAAAGCCCCGCGGGCATGGTCCTTTGCATTCCCACGGTGTTCCTTTCCTGGACGGGCATCGCCCTCGACAAGAAAACGCCCATCCTGCGTTCCAACCAGGCTTTGAACCAGCAGGCGGCCCGCGTGCTGCGCCTGTTCGGCGTGAACCCCACCATGCCCATCATTTCCAACGGCGGGCTGGAGCAGGAATATTTCCTCATCGACGGCACCTTTGTTTCCGCAAGGCCCGACCTGCTCATCGCGGGCCGCGCCCTTTTCGGCGCGCGTCCTCCCAAGGGACAGGAATTTGAGGATCAGTACTACGGCGTCATTCCGAGCCGCGTGCTCGGCTTCATGGCCGACGTGGAACGCCAGCTCTACCGTCTGGGCATTCCGGTGAAGACGCGCCACAACGAAGTGGCCCCCAGCCAGTATGAAATAGCCCCCACCTTCGAGTCGGGCAACCTCGCCTGCGACCACAACCAGCTCATCATGACGGTGCTCAGAAAGACCGCCCGCCGCCACGGCATGTCCTGCCTGCTGCACGAAAAGCCCTTCGACTGCATCAACGGCTCGGGCAAGCACCTCAATTACTCCATCGGCAGCCCCGAAGTGGGCAACCTCTTCGCGCCCGGCGACAACCCCCATGAAAACGCACAGTTCCTCGTGTTCCTGTGCGCGGTCATCCGCGCCCTGCACCGCCATGCCGGCTTCCTGCGCGCGGTGGTGAGCTCCGCCTCCAACGACAGGCGCCTCGGCGCCAACGAAGCGCCGCCCGCCATCATGTCCCTGTTCCTCGGCGACCAGCTCACCGACGTGCTTGAGCAGTTCCGTGTGGGACAGGTGATCGGCGCCGCGGGCAAGCGCATGATGAACGTGGGCGTGGACACCCTGCCCCCGCTCCCCGCCGATCCCGGCGACCGCAACCGCACCAGCCCCTTCGCCTTTGTGGGCAACCGCTTTGAATTCCGCGCCCTGGGCTCCTCCATGTCCGCCGCGGACGCTCTGGTGGTGCTCAACACCATGATGGCCGAATCGCTGGACTATGCCGCCACCTTCCTGGAAAACGCCCTGCATGAGGACCACCTCAGCCTGGGCGAGGCCGTGCAGAAGTTCATCGAGAACGTGATGGAGGAAAACAGCGCCGTCATCTTCAACGGCAACGGTTATTCCGAAATCTGGCAGAAGGAGGCCGAACGCCGCGGCCTGCCCAACTACCCGGCCACGCCCGACGCCGTGCCGGTGTTCTCCTCCCCCGAAGTGGTGGAACTGTGCGGGAAATATCAGGTCTTCTCCCGGCAGGAACTCAAGGCCCGTGAAGACATACAGCTTGAGCAGTATCTGAAGACCATGCACACCGAGGCCTGCCTCGCCGTGCGCATGGCGCGCACCCAGATCTACCCCGCGGCCGTCCGGTACCGCCAGGAGCTCGCCTCCTCCGCCTCCGCCTGCACGGCCCTGGGCGTGCCCGCCTCCCTGGATTCCCTCAAGGAGCTTGCCGAGGTCATCGGCAAGTTTGAAGGCGCGCTCCGCACGATGGAGGAACGCACCCTCGCCCTGAACTGGTCGCCCTGCGAGGAAGAACTGCTCAAGAGCGCCGAAGCGTGCCTGCACAGCGTGCTTCCCGCCATGGAAGAGCTGCGTCACTGGGCCGACAGGCTGGAAAACATGGTGGCCGACGATCTCTGGCCCCTGCCCAGCTATCAGGAAATGCTGTTCATGAAATAAGGAAGGATACTATGCGCATACTCATCGTAGGTTCCGGCGGACGCGAACACGCCCTTGCGTGGAAGCTGAAGCAGCGGCAGGACGTGACGGAAGTCTTCGTCGCTCCCGGCAACGGCGGCACGGCCTCCGTGGCCGTCAACGTGCCCATCAAAGACAGCGACATCAAAGGGCTTGTGGCCTTTGCCAGAGAAAAGGCCGTGGATCTCGTGGTGCCCGGGCCCGAGCTTCCCCTGACTCTCGGCGTGGTGGACGCCATGCAGGAGGCGGGTATTCCCTGCTTCGGTCCTTCGGCCGCCTGCGCGAAGCTTGAAGGCAGCAAATCCTTCGCCAAGGAAGTCATGCAGAAGGCCGGCGTGCCTACGGCGGCGGCGGGCGTGTTCACCAGCCGTGCGGAAGCCGAGGCCTTTGTGGAAAAGCACGGCGCGCCGCTGGTGGTCAAGGCCGACGGCCTTGCCGCGGGCAAGGGCGTCATCGTGGCCATGACCATGGAGGAAGTGCACGCCGCCCTCGACCTCATGTTTGAAAACAGCGCCTTCGGCGACGCCGCAAGCACCGTGCTCATCGAGGAATTCCTGGAAGGCGAGGAAGTTTCGCTGCTCAGCTTCTGCGACGGCAAAACCGCCCTGCCCCTGCCTTCCGCTCAGGATCACAAGGCCGTGTTCGACGGCGACAAGGGTCCCAACACCGGCGGCATGGGAGCCTACAGCCCCGCCCCTGTTCTGCCCGATCAGGAGCTTTCCGCCATGGCCGACATCGTGGCGCGCCCCATTCTTGCAGAAATGGCGCGCCGGGGCACGCCCTTCAAGGGCATTCTGTATGCGGGCCTCATGATGACGAAGGACGGCCCCAAGGTGCTCGAATACAACGTGCGCTTCGGCGACCCCGAATGTCAGCCTCTGCTCATGCGCCTCAAAAGCGACCTTGCGGACATCATGCTCCACTGCATCAACGGCACGCTCGATACCGTGAAGCTGGACCTCGAGGAACGCTCGGCCCTCGGCGTGGTGCTCACGGCCAAAGGCTATCCCGGCTCCTACCCCAAGGGCATGCCCATTTCGGGCATAGACAAGGCCGAAGCGCTGGAAAACGTGCGCGTATTCCAGGCTGGAACCCGGGCCGAGGACGGACGTATTCTGGCAAACGGCGGGCGCGTGCTCTGCGTCACCGCTCTGGGTGCGGACCTCAGGGATGCCCAGACCCGCGCCTACGAAGGCATGGCGCTTCTTTCCATGGAGCACAGCCAGTTCCGCACCGATATCGGCAAAAAGGGCCTGAAAAGGCTGCACCTCGCCTGATGTCCGCATGAATCCGCGCGCCTCAGAGGATGCGCACAGCCGGTTTTTTCCGGAAAAAAGGATCTTTCCCATGACTCAAGTTGCCATTTTCATCGGTTCCGCCTCCGACGATCCCGTCGTGCACGGATGCGCCGAAGTGCTTAAAAAGCTCGGCATTTCCTACCGTTACACCGTCACCTCCGCACACCGCACGCCCGAACGCACCGAAAAGCTCATGAAGGAGCTGGAAGCGGACGGCTGCGAAGTGTACATCTGCGCCGCCGGCATGGCCGCCCATCTCGCGGGCGCCGTGGCGGCCCGCACCATAAAGCCCGTCATCGGCATTCCGGTGGCCGGTTCCACCATCGGCGGGCTGGATGCGCTCTATGCCACCGTGCAGATGCCCTCCGGCTTCCCCGTGGCCACGGTGGCCCTGAACGGCGCAAAGAACGCCGCCTGGCTGGCCGCCCAGATCATCGCCCTGCACGATGAGCGCGTGGCGGAACTTATCCGCGCCGAACGCGAAGGGTACAAGGCTTCCGTGGAAAAGGCCGCCGCCGAACTGGAAGCCAGGCACCAGAACTGACACCGCTGCGGCGCGCTCTGCGCGCCGCGTAAGAACCGTTTTACCCGTACAGGAGAGACAGCATGGACGCATCCATCAAACAGCTGGCCCGTGAACGCATGAAGGGCCATTGCCGTGTCTGCCCGCAATGCGACGGCCGCGTCTGCGCCGGGGAAGTCCCCGGCATGGGGGGCCTCGGCACCGGTTCCTCCTTCCGCGCCAATGTGGAAGCTCTGGCCAGTGTGAAACTGGCCATGCGCTGCCTGCACAACGCCGCCCAGCCCGACACCTCCACGGAAATTCTGGGCCTCAGGCTCGCCCTGCCCCTCATGGCCGCTCCCATCGGCGGCGTGGCCTTCAACATGGGCGACGCTTCGCAGAACCCCGTGGATGAAGCCGCCTATGCCGAAGCCGTCATCTGCGGTTCCAAGAAGGCCGGCATCATCGGCTGCGGCGGCGACGGCGTGGGTTCCCTCATTCCCGACTGCGCCTTTGCGGCCATCCGCAAGGCGGAAGGCTGGGGCATCCCCTTCATCAAGCCCTGGGAAGGCGATTTTCTGTGGAACAGACTCGAATCCGCCACGGCCACGGGCTGCCCCGTGGTGGGCATGGACGTGGATGCCGCCGGTCTTGTGACCCTGCGCCTGCAGGGCCGCCCCGTGGCTCCCAAGAGCGCCGAAGAACTGGCGGAAATCGCCCGCTTCGTGCATGAACGCGGCGCGAAGTTCATGATCAAGGGCGTGATGACCGTGACCGACGCCCGCATCGCCATCGACGCCGGTGTGGACGCCATCGTGGTGTCCAATCACGGCGGCCGCGTGCTCGACGGCACGCGCGGCGGCGCGGAAGTGCTGCCCGGCATTGCCTCGGCCGTGGGCGACAGAATCCCCGTCCTGGCCGACGGCGGCGTGCGTTCCGGCACGGACGTGCTCAAGCTCCTCGCCCTCGGCGCGAAGGCCGTGCTCATAGGCCGGCCCTTCTCCGTGGCCGCCATCGGCGGACAGACCGACGGCGTGGCCGCCTATGTGGCCGACATCAAGGCTCAGCTCACCTCGGCCATGGCCCTCACCGGCTGTGCCGACATTGCCTCCATCACTTCCGACATTCTGGCCTGACTATACGGCCGGCCCGGTACCCCGGGCCGGCCCCCTGCACGACCTGTTTCCGGCAAGGCACAGCGTCCCTGCCGAATGCGCTGTTATGACCATCCTTCTGCTCTATCTTCTCTGCGGAGCCACCGCAGGCTTTCTGTCCGGGCTCATCGGCATCGGCGGCGGGCTTGTGGTCGTACCGCTTCTGAACATGATCTTCCGCCTCCAGAGCGACATCCCGCAGGAGCTCATCATGCACCTTGCCGTGGGCACCTCGCTCTCCAGCATTCTGTTCACGGCCATATCGAGCACGCGCTCCCATGCCCGCATGGGCGGCGTACTGTGGAAATATGTTCTCGGCCTTTCCCCCGCCATCGTCATAGGCACGCTCTGCGCCTCCTGGCTGGCCTCGCGCATGTCCACCGCGGGCCTGCGGGGCTTCTTCGTCGTTTTTCTCGTGTGCATCGCCACGCAGATGCTCCTTGATTTCTACCCCCATCCGCGCAAGACCATGCCCGGCCACGCCGCACTCGCGGCGGCGGGATTCACCATCGGCGGCGTGTCCAGTCTCGTGGGGCTGGGGGGCGGAAGCATGTCCGTGCCTTTTCTGCGCTGGTGCGGCGTGGAGATGCGCCAGGCCGTGGGCACCTCGGCGGCCATAAGCTGGCCCATCGCCATCTCGGGCACCGTGGGCTTCATCATCGTGGGCTGGGGGGATCCGCAGCTTCCCGCGTGGAGCCTCGGTTATGTGAGCCTGCCCGCCACGCTGGGCATAGCCTGTTCCAGCGTCTTCTTCGCCCCCCTCGGCGCGAAGCTGGCCCACAGCCTGCCCGTGCCCGTGCTGCGTCGTTTCTTCGCCGTGTTCCTCTATGTGACGGCCGGCGAAATGCTCTGGAACATCCTGCACTGAGGACCCCATGATTCAAGGCACGGGTTTCGACCTCGCGGCACTGCCGCGCATCCAGAACATGCTGGAAAAATACGGCGAGCGTTTCCTTGCCCGTCTGCTCACGCCGAAGGAGCTTGCCGCCCTTCCTGCGCCGCGTGCGGCGCGCGTCGCCTATGTGGCGGGAAGATTCGCCGCCAAGGAAGCCGCGGTCAAGGCGCTCGGCACGGGCTTTTCCCGCGGCATAGGCATGAAGGATGTGGAAATACTCACCCTGCCCTCGGGAAAGCCGGAACTGCACCTGCACGGAGAAGCCCTTGCCAGAGCCGAAAGCATGGGCGTGCGCGCCCTGCACCTTTCCCTTTCCCATGAACGCGACATGGCCGGGGCCGTGGTGATTCTCGAATCCTGAAGCTCTGCTCCGGCGGCCGCGTTCTGCGGGGGACATCCGTCGCCCTGAGCAACCTTTTCCGGCCTGCCCCGTCAGCTGTGGCGAAAACGCAGGCCCTTGCGCGGCAAGGCCGCGCGGAGGAAAACGCATGTTTGTTCCTGTTCCCACACCGGAGGAAATGGCGCTCCGGGATGCCGGGGCCGTCGCCTCGGGCATTGCGGAGGAAACGCTCATGGAAAGCGCCGCCCGCGCCGCCATGGACTGCCTGCGTGCGCAGGCCGGGAAAAGAGGGCTCTGCCTCGCCTCTTCCCGTGTGCTGCTCGTGGCCGGCAGGGGCAACAACGGGGGCGACGCCTTCTGCATGGCGCGGCACCTTCTGGACGCCGGTGCAAAGCCCGTGGTGCTGAGCACCCGCGATCTCTGCAACACTCAGGGCGCGGCCGGACACTGGCTGTGCGTGGCCCAGCGCCTCGGCATACCCGTATATTCCGCAGCGGACTGGGAAAGCGCCCTTTCCTTCAGGCCGGACATTCTTGTGGATGCGCTGCTCGGCACGGGATTCCACGGCGCGCTGCGGGAAAAGGAAGCGGTACTCGTCGAAAGAATGAACGCCCTCGGCTGCCGCCTCGTTCTTGCCGTGGACGTGCCCTCCGGACTCGACGCCCGAACGGGCCGTCCCTGCCCGGACGCCGTGCGCGCCCACGCCACCGTCACCTTTCATGCGGCCAAGCCCGGACTCGTGGTGCCGTGGGCGGAAACCTTCACGGGTGAAGTGGACGTGCGCCCCATAGGCATACCCCGCGCCGTGGATGCGGAAAAGGCCCTCTCCTTCCGCACCTGGCTCATCCCCGGTCAGCGGGAACAGGACGGCGGCGCGCCCTATACCCTGGAACACGGCATCAGCCCCCGCATGGCCGGCCTTCTGGCACACGCCGCCGACGCCTCCCCCAGAGGCCCGGCACACAAGGGCGATGCCGGGCGCGTCATGATTGCGGGAGGATGCGCCGCCTACACGGGAGCGCCCTGCCTTGCCGCATGGGCCGCGCTGCGTTCGGGGGCGGGCCTTGTGACCGTTACCGGACCCGACCCTGTGCTCGACATTGCGCGAAGCACCATGCCCGCCGTTGTTACCCGGCCCCTTTCCTCCGCTCCCGCGCACGACTGGATGGCGGAACATGCCGCAGCCCTTGCCGGAGCCGCAAAGACATGCGGCGCGCTGGTCTTCGGACCGGGACTCGGCAGAAGTAAAGGCGCGGCAGCCTGCATGGAGGCGCTTCTCGGCATCCCCGGTCTTCCGCCCATGGTGATTGATGCCGACGCGCTCTTTGCTCTGGCCGTCAGACCGGAACTTCTTTCCCTGCTGCGCCCCTGCGACGTGCTCACCCCGCACCCGGGAGAAGCCGCCGCCCTTCTCGGCATCTCCGCACGCGAAGTGCAGGAAAACCGTTTCGCCGCCCTGGAGGCCCTCGCCGGCAGAGGCCGCGCCGTATGGGTGCTCAAGGGGGAAGGCACGCTCATCGCCGTTCCCGGCGAACCTTCCGTCATTTCTCCGTGGCAGGTGCCTCAGCTTGCCGTGGCCGGATCCGGCGACGTGCTCGCCGGCATCATCGGCGCGCTTCTGGCAAAGGGCGCATGCGCGGGCATGGCCGCCACGCGCGGCGTATGGCTGCACGCGCTCGCGGGCATGGCCCTTTCCCGGGAATTTCCCCTGCGCGGCAACGGACCTCTTGATATCGCTAACGCCCTGCCCCGTGTGATGCATCAGGTGGGGGAACCCGGCAAGGAGGACATATGCGCCTTGTTCTGACATCTCCCGAAGACACCATGGAACTCGGGGCCATGCTGGCCCGGGCCATGAGCGCATCCACCGTGCGCAATCTGTACCTTTTCGCCGATCTCGGCGGCGGCAAGACCACCCTTGCCCGGGGATTCGTCGCCGCGCTTCCCGGCGGAGAAACGGCCGAAGTGGCCAGCCCGAGCTTTACGCTGTGCAACGTGTACCCCACGCGGCCGGAAGTGCTCCACGCCGATCTGTACCGCCTTTCGGAAGGCGCCTCCCTGCCGGAGGAAATGGAAGAAATGCTGGATGACGGCGACCCCTTTCTGCTGCTGGAATGGCCGGAATACCTCGCCCCCCGGTACCGGGCGGAAGAACGTATCGACGTGTCCCTTCAGCCTGCGGACGGGGAGGGGGCAAAACAGCTGGACAACGATGACAAATCATGCAAAGCTTTCCGGCTGGCAAGCATCGAAGCCAGGGGGGAAAAGGCGGGCGCGCTTCTGCGCGACCTGAGCCCCGCGCTCTGGATGCGTTTTTTGCCCGCTGATGAGGCGTAACCGTTCCTTATCTCCTTTTTTCAGGATGTGCTATGCGTATTCTTGTGCAGAAATTCGGAGGATCTTCCGTCGCCGACCTGGAGTGCATGAAAAAAGTGCGCGCCAAGGTGCTCGCCGCCCTTGAGGAAGGCAACAAGGTGGTGGTGGTCCTCTCCGCCCGTTACGGCCAGACCAACAGCCTGCTGGAAAGGGCCTACCAGTGGTCGGATGAACCTGATCCCGCGGAACTTGACGTTCTGCTTACCACCGGCGAGCAGGAATCGGTGGCGCTGTTTTCCATGCTCCTGCGCGATTCCGGCGTGAAGGCGCGTTCCTTCCTGGGATTCCAGCTGCCCATCGTCACCGACGACGCCTTCGGCAGCGCCCGTATCGACACCATCAGCGCCGATACCATCCGGGAAGCCTTCCAGACCTATGACGTGGTGGTCATGGCCGGCTTCCAGGGCCGCACGCCCGACATGCGTCTCACCACTCTGGGACGCGGTGGTTCCGACACCTCCGCCGTGGCCATTGCCGCCGCCCTCGGCGACGACACCCTCTGCGACATCTACACCGACGTGGACGGCGTGTACACCACCGATCCGCGCATGTGCAAGGATGCCCACAAGATGGAGCGCATAAGCTACGACGAAATGCTGGAAATGGCCTCCATGGGCGCCAAGGTCCTGCAGATCCGCTCCGTGGAAATCGCCGAAAAATATAATGTTCCTGTCCGGGTGCGTTCCACCTTCTCAAACGATCCGGGCACGCTGGTCACCAAGGAGGACAGTATGATGGAGTCCGTGCTCGTTTCGGGCATCGCATTTGACAAAGATCAGGCCAGGGTCACGCTCCGCGACGTGCATGACCGCCCGGGCTCCGCGGCCGGCATCTTCAGCCCGCTGGGCAAGGCGGGCATCGTGGTGGACATGATCATCCAGACGGCCAGCCGCGACGGCGTGACCGACATGGCCTTCACCGTGTCCCGCAAGGACCTGAAGCGCACCCTGGATGTTCTGGAAAAGGCCGCTCCCTCGTGCAGCAGCATTGAACATTCCTCCAACATCGCCAAGGTCTCCGTGGTGGGCGTGGGCATGCGCAACCACAGCGGTGCGGCCAGCCGCGCCTTCGATGCCCTCTACAAGGCGGGCATCAACCTCATCATGATCAGCACCTCGGAAGTGAAGATTTCCTGCCTTGTGGACGAAGCCGACCTGGAACTTGCGGTGAACGTCCTGCACAAGGAATTCGACCTGTAGGCCGCAGGCCAAGGCAACGCCGATCATCAAAGGGGAGCATGCTCCCCTTTCTTTTTCGGGACCGCCTTTCCTCCTGACGGGGAAAGGCGTCCCCGCTTCCTCTTTCCGGGCCGGACACTTTCCAGGCCACGCCCGCCGCCGCGCAGGGCGAAACCCCTATCCCTCAAATGCTCCAAGGGCGAACACCGGAGAGCCGCCATGACGCTTCATCTCCCCATTCCTCTCATCACCGTCGTCCTTCTCATAGGCTCCAACATCTTCATGACCTATGCCTGGTACGGACATCTGCGCCACCACTCCCTCACCTTCTTCGGCGCCATTCTCGTCAGCTGGGGCATAGCCTTCTTTGAATACTGCCTTCAGGTGCCCGCCAACCGCGTGGGGTACGGTTATTTTTCCGCCGCCGAACTCAAGACCATACAGGAAGTCATTTCCCTGACCATCTTCGGCATCTTCTCCACGGTATACCTCGGTGAAAGCCTCACCTGGAACCATGCCATAGGCTTTGCCCTCATCGTGGCCGGAGCCTTCTTCGTCTTCAAGGGCTAGACGAAAAGAGAGCGCCCCGCGCCCTTTTCTGAAGGGAGCGCTCTGCCGCGTCGCCCGTTTCCGGCAAGGAAAAAACGCATGATCTGCCACGTCGCCCTGTGCTCCCCTCCCTATGCCACGCTGAGCTATCTCAGCCCGGAGGAATTTCCGGGCTTTCCCTGGCAGGCGGGCATGCGCGTGGCCGTTCCCCTGGGAAACGGCGCCATACGCGCAGGGGTCATCATTGCCGTGAGCGGAGAAGGCCAGAAGTCCGCAGAGGTCTTTTCCGGGCAGCACGCCATGCCGCAGAAAGAGGGTATCACCCTCCGGCCCCTCACCTGGCCTCTGGAAAAAACGCCGCTTCTTCCCGCCGACTACATGGACACCGTGGCGCAGCTTGCGGCCCGGCAGTATTCCTCCCCCGGACGCATTCTCGGCAACCTTCTGCCCCAGGGGCTGAGGATCACGGCGCGCATCCGCCTGCGCCAGTATCTGCCCGATCTGGAGGGCAGGGGACGCAGGCCGCGGCTTCTCGCCCTGCGGGACATTCCCGCCCTGTCTCATGAAGAACGCGGGATTCTGGCGCAGGATTTCATGAACGGCCGCGCCGAGATGCTCATGCTGGCCGAAGATGCGGCGCAGGGGGAACTGTGCGCCCTGGCCTGCGATCCGCCCTGGCCCGTGCGGCCGAATGCGGTGAAGCAGCGCGAAGTGCTGGACTGGCTGCTGAGAAACGGCGTCGTTCCCCGCAAGAAACTGCGCGAGGCTCTGCCGGACAGCGCGACGGCCCTGACGGGCCTTGTCAGAAACAAGCTGGTGGAACTGCGCCCCTGCGACACGGACGACGAAGAGGCGGAACCCGGGGAAGAACTGCTCCCTCCGCCGGAGCCTCCCTTTGCGCTCTCCGAAGAGCAGCAGGCTGCGCTTGACGGCTACTGCGAGGAAATGGACGCCCTCGCCCGGGGCGAGGAACGCCCCTCCCCTCATCTTCTTTTCGGCATCACGGGCAGCGGCAAGACGGCCGTCTATCTGGAACTTGCCCATGCCTGCCTCACCAGAGGACGTTCAGCCCTTATTCTCGCGCCGGAAGTGGCCATTGCCCTCAAGCTCAGGCGCGACGCCGCAGAGCGCTTCCCCGGCACGCCCATATTCTTCTATCACGGCTACCAGAGCCAGCAGCAGCGGGAACGCACCTTCCGCCGCCTCGCCGCACGCAGGGAACCGTGCCTCATCATCGGCACGCGCTCGGCGCTTTTCCTGCCCATGCCGCCCCTGGGGGCCATTGTGCTGGACGAAGAGCACGACGGTTCCTTCAAGCAGGAGGACCGCCTGCCCTATCAGGCCAAGGAAGTGGCCTGGGAAAGGGCGCGCAGGCACAGGGCGCTGCTCATTCTGGGTTCGGCCACGCCGGATATCAAGACCTTCCACGCCGCCATGGAGGGCGCCTTCCCCATGGCGCGGCTGACCCACCGTGCGGGGGGCGGGAACCTGCCCGCCATAGAACTGGTGGACATCAAGGAACAGCCCGCCTCGCGCCTGCTTTCCCCCCGTGCCGTGGAGGCCCTGCGGGAAACGGTGCAGAAGGGCGAACAGGCCGTGGTGCTGCTCAACCGCAGGGGCTACTCGCCCCTCATGTACTGCCTGGACTGCGGCACCGTGGCCCGGTGCCCCCATTGCGACATAGCCCTCACCTACCACAAGAAGCGCGAACAGCTGGTCTGCCACTACTGCGGCCATACGCGCCCCTATCCCTCCCCCTGCGAAAAATGCGGCGGCATGAACTTCCTGCCCATGGGGGAAGGTACGGAAAAGCTGGAAGAATCTCTGGCGGGTGAGGAACTTGCCGGAGCGCTCCCGCCGGGCGGCCGCGTGCTCAGGCTGGACCGCGACAGCACCGCACGCCCCGGCCGCATGGAGGAAATCCTTTCCGCCTTCGCCCGGCAGGAGGCGCAGGTGCTCGTGGGCACGCAGATGCTCTCCAAGGGGCATCATTTTCCCAACGTCACCCTGGCCGTGGTGGCCGACGGCGACATGGGCCTGAACATGCCCGACTACCGTTCGGCGGAACGCACCTTTCAGCTTCTGGTGCAGTCCGCAGGCCGCGCCGGGCGCGGCGAAAAGCCGGGGCGCGTGCTCATTCAGACAAGAGACATCCATCACTACTGCTGGAAATTCGTGGAAACGGGCGACTATGAGGGCTTTTACGCGCACGAGATAGCCCTGAGAAAACAGCGCCGCTATCCGCCTTTCGTCAAACTGGCGCTCATACGCCTTTCCTACCCCTGGGACTGGAGCGAAGGGCAGAAATGCGTGAACGCCTTTGCCGCCTCGCTGAGAAAGCACGGCCGGGAACTCGGGCTCACCGTCCTCGGCCCTGCGCCCGCCCCGCTCTCCCGCATTCAGGGCCGCGCGCGCTTTCAGTGCCTCATCAAGGCGGGCGCGTGGCACATCGTCAGGCAGGCCTACGCCCTGGCGCTCAGGGACACAGGCAACCTTCAGCACGACATGCGCATTTCCCTGGATCTCGACCCGGTGAACATGCTTTAGGCATCCCCCCTCCGAGAAGGGGTAAAGACAGCAGAGGCCGGGCCGCCCATGACGGGCGGCCCGGCCTTCTGACATGCCTCTGCGGCTTTCTGATTTCAGTTAGAACTTATACACATCCAGGGAAATGGCCGAGGAAGGTTCGCCTTCATCACCGGGGAAGACGCGGGCGCGCACCTTGTCGCCCTTCTTCAGGTCGGCGATGCCCTTCTTGGTTTCCCAGGTGAAGATGTCGGCGTACACGTTTTCAATAAGCGTGTTATCCGTCACCTTGATGGTGGAAACATCGCCGTCCTTGTCCTTGAGGGAGAAGGTGCCCTTCTTGGCGTCCACATTCTCCACCACGCCGCGTTCCACCAGGAACAGGGGGAAGGTGACCACGATTTCCTCGCTGGGGGCCACGATCACAAAGGGAGTGTCGGCCACGGTCTGCTTCGCCTTGGGAGCGGTGTCGGCCGCAAAGGCCAGCGCGGGGGCCAGAATGATACCACAGCACAAACCGGTGAACAGAGTTTTGATGCGCATAAGTTCCTCACTTGTTGATCATTCGAGGAACGGCACGCCTCCGGTCACAAGAGCGTCATGCAGCAGATGGCGCAGCCTGTCCGCCATGGGACCGGGACGGCCGTCGCCTACAGGCTTGCCGTTGTAGTGCGTGACCGCCACGCACTCGCATGTAGTACCAAGTACCAGAACCTCGGAAGCCTGTTCCAGTATTTCTTCCGTGATATCAGTGAGAACTACGTTCATGAACGCCTTTGCCAGGTCCATGGCCAGAATCGCCGTGGTGCCGGGCAGCGCGTTGCGGAAGTTCGGCAGAAGGAGCCTGCCCTCTCTGTCCACCATGGCCACGTTGGCAATGGCGGCCTCCGCAAGATAGCCCTGCTCGTCGAAGGAGAAGGTGAGATCCACGCCCTTTTCCCGGGCCTCCATGGCCATGAGCGCGTTGGCGAGGTAGTTGGTGGATTTTATCTGGGCAAGCCATTCCTGCTTGGCGGGAATGTCGCTTTTCGCCGCGGTGAGCCCCTTCTGCCAGAAGGATTCCTGCAGCGGACTGCCCTTTGTGGCCACCATGTACAGGCTGGTTTCCGGGCATTCGCCGGGATCCACGCCGAGCCCCCCGCAGCCGCGCCCGAGCAGTACCTTCAGCCCGCCGCAGGGTTCGCCGCCCGCCTTCGCCACGTCGATCATGATGCTCCGCACCTCGTCCCAGGAGCAGGGAGGCGTGAGCTTCAGCCTTTCGGCGGAATGCCTCATGCGGGCAAGGTGCGCATCGAGCTGCACGATGCGTCCTTCCAGGAAGGAAAGGCTTTCAAAAATGGCGTCGCCGCGGTGCACCATATGGTCGTCCAGCGGCACAAGAAGAAACCTTGCATCCCTGCACACGGCCCCCATGCGATGCTCATAGAACGCCGTAACCTTCGCCGCTCCGTGGCGCGGCAGTTCCATAAGCCTTGCCGACCAGGCGGCGGCATCAAGAACGGGAACAGACATGATATCCTCTCCTATCTGACCGAACGGCCAGGATTTTCCCCCGGAAAAACCGGAAGTTGCCCACAGGATATAACGCAAAAGAATCAGGGAGTACAGCACGCCCCTCTTTTCCGGGCAAAGAAAAAAGGCCCGCCGGAGCGGGCCTTTCAGAAAACTTGCGGCGTTTATACTTCCTCGCCGCCGTTGAGCTCCATGCGGAACTTGCGGGACAGGCGGAACACAACGACCTTGCGCGGCGGCAGGGTGATGGATTCGTCGGTCTGAGGGTTGCGCCCCTTGCGGGCGTTCTTGTCGTAGGCTTCAAACTTGCCGAAACCACTGATCAGAAGCGCGTCGTCCTTTTTGATGGCCTGCTTCATCAAAGAAAGCAGATTTTCAACAATATTCTTTACTTCCGCACGGTTGCGGCCAAGATTCTTGTCGTTGTACACCGCTTCCACAATGTCTGCCTTGGTAAGAGCCTTATTCATACGTTCCTCCTGCCACTCCTTCCTGAAGACGGATTATTTTTCCAGGTACGAGGCCACCCTGGCGGCCATGTCCTGCATAGCCGCGGCGTCGGGATACTTCCCCTGCTCCCAGGCGCCGAGACCGTCCCCGTCGAAACGGGGGATGATGTGCCAATGGATATGAAACATGGTCTGCCCGGCGGACAATCCGTTATTCTGCATGACGTTGAACCCCGAAGCGCCGGTAGCGCCCATCACGGCGGCGCCCACCTTCTTCAGGGCCGAGAATATCGCCGGTCCAAGTTCACAGGGCACATGGAGCATATCCTTGTAATGCGCCTTGGGAATGACCAGCGTATGCCCGGGATGAACAGGAGAAAGATCCAGAAACGCCAGGACACTATCATCCTCATACACTTTTGCGCAGGGAATCTCACCCTTTGCAATGAGGCAGAAAATACACTTTTCCTCAGACATGACAGTACAGACCTCCAGAAACCTCCCGTGTTTTTAACACGGGGGACACCTTGTCATCCTAAGCGCAAGCGATTAGAACATCAAGAGCTTTTCTTCCGAGGCAAAAAAATGTCGCATTTTTCCCATGTTGTTCCCGCAGAAAACGCACGGTGCGTTCATTTTCCTGCCGGAGAAAGACAATACAGAGCCGGACGCATCTTTCCGGTTTTTCTACCTTTTCTGGGATGTCCCGGCCAGTGCGTCTACTGTGCGCAGGACAGGCAGACCGGGCAGGGAAATGCCCGGGGCACAGCGTCGATTCTCTCCGCCGTGCGCCCCGGACTGGAGCAGCTGCGCCCTTGCGGCACAGGGGAAGAGCGGGAACTCGCCTTTTACGGCGGCACCTTCACCGCCCTGCCCGACGCCGACCGCGCGCTCTGCCTCGATCTGCTGCACGACATGCGCCAGAGCGGGCGCATCACCCATGCACGCTGCTCCACCAGACCCGACGCCCTCCCGCCCTCCGTTCTGAAGGAACTTTCCCTGCACGGCATCGACCTTGTGGAACTCGGCATACAGAGCTTCGACGACAAGGCGCTTTCCCTTTCCCGGCGGGGCTACACGGGAAAGGACGCGGAAGCAGGCTGCCTTGCCGTGACAGAAGCCGGACTCAGACTCGGCATACAGCTGCTTCCCGGCATGCCGGGGAGCAGCCCCGACATCTTTCTTGCCGACGTGCGGAAGGCTCTTTCCCTCTCCCCCGCCTGCCTGCGCTTCTATCCCTGCCTCGTGCCGGAAGGCACGGTGCTCGCCCGCTGGTACCGGGAGGGAAGCTACCGCCCATGGACAGTGGAGGAAACCGTCCGCACCCTGGGAGCGGCGCTGAACATGGCCTGGCAGGCGCGCGTTCCCGTCATACGGCTGGCCGTGGCCCCGGAACCCGCCTTCGACAAAGCGCTTCTCGCCGGCCCGCGGCATCCGGCTCTCGGCGCGCTCATTCAGGCCGAAGCGCTTCTTCTTGCCGCACAGGATGCGGCGGACGCTCTGGGGAAAAAACCGGAGATGCTGGTTCTGCCCCGCTTCTGTCAGGGTTTTCTCTACGGCGACAAGGGAGCGCTGAAGGCGCGCTGGCGCCTGCTCGGCCTGAGACCGGAACGCATACGCTTTGAGGAAACGGCCCACGAGGCGACTCTTTTCTGACCATCCGCTTCTGCTTCCGGAAAACGCCTTCTCTTCCGCCCCGGGGACAAAGCGGCGGAGGCTTCTTCGGCCGCAGGGCATGCTTTGTATCCGTTTCCGCGGGAGAATCGGGCAAAGCGGGTCCTTTTTCCCCTCCGGGGCTTGACGCCCCCCCCTTTTGTCGTATGTTCCTTGAGGCGGGAAAAGCTTCCCATCAAATTCCTATCTGCGAGCGTTTTATGGGCAAAGATCTCATTATTGTGGAATCACCGGCAAAGGTGAAGACCATCAAAAAATTTCTGGGCGGCAAATACATGGTGCAGGCCAGCGTGGGCCATATCCGCGACCTGCCCACCAAGGAAATAGGCGTGGATGAATCCCACGACTTCGCCCCCCGTTATGAGATCATCAAGGGCAAGGAAAAGGTCGTGCGCGACCTGCAGGAAGCCGCCGCCAAGGCCGACACCGTCTACCTCGCCCCCGACCCCGACCGCGAGGGAGAGGCCATTGCCTGGCACATCGCCGAAGTCATCAGAAACAAGGCGAAGAACATCAAACGCATACAGTTCAACGAAATCACGGCCCGCGCCGTGAAGAACGCGCTTGAGAACCCGCACGACATCAATCCCGACCTGTTCAACGCCCAGCAGGCCCGCCGTGTGCTCGACAGGCTCGTGGGCTACAAGATCTCTCCCCTGCTGTGGAAAACCGTGAAGCGGGGCATTTCCGCAGGCCGCGTGCAGTCGGTGGCGCTGCGCCTCATCGTGGAAAGAGAGGAAGAGCGCCTCGCCTTCGTGCCCGAAGAATTCTGGACCTTCCGCGCCCTTCTCGCCGGAGCGACGCCCCCGCCCTTCAAGGCGGAACTGGTCAAGGTGGAAACCGGCTTTGCAAAAACGCTGAAGCAGCTTTCCGGCGAAGATGCCGAAGCCAGAAGCGCGCGCAAGATTCTCATCGCCAGCAAGGCCGCAGCCGACGCCATGGAACAGGCCATGGCCGGTCAGCCCTTCGTGGTTTCCCAGGTGGAGGAAAAGGAGCGTTCGCGCACGCCCCTGCCGCCCTTCACCACCTCGACCCTTCAGCAGACGGCCAACCAGCGCATCGGCTTCACCTCCAAGCGCACCATGACCACGGCCCAGCGCCTTTATGAAGGCATAGAACTCGGCGAAAGGGGCACCACCGCGCTCATCACCTACATGCGTACCGACTCCGTGCGCATTGCCGACGAAGCGAAGAAAAGCGCGGCGGAATATGTGGAAGCGCGCTTCGGCAAGGATTACATGGCTCCCGGCGGCAAGGGCCGCTCCTTCAAGGGCAAGACCACCGCGCAGGATGCCCATGAAGCCATCCGCCCCGTGGATGTCACCCTTACCCCCCAGGACGTGAAGGAATTTCTCTCTTCCGATCAGTACCGCCTCTACAACCTCATCTGGTGCCGCTTCGTCGCTTCGCAGATGGCTGCCGCCACCTATCACGACACCTCCGTCACCCTGACCTGCGGCCCCGGCCAGTGGAAGGCCAAAGGGGAAAGGCTGCTCTTCCCGGGCTTTCTCGCCGTCATGCCCCGCACCAGTGAAGAAGAGGAAAGCGCCCTTCCGCCCCTGCGCGAAGGCGAAGTCGTCACGCTGCAGAAGCTGGAAAAGGAACAGAAGTTCACCCAGCCCGCACCGCGCTACACCGAAGCTTCTCTGGTGCGCGAACTGGAAGAAAAGGGCATAGGCCGCCCCTCCACCTACGCCACCATCATTTCCACCATTCAGGAGCGCGAATATGTGCGCCTGGAGGACAAGCACTTCATCCCCACGGATCTCGGCAAGGTGGTCTGCTCCCAGCTGCGCGACCATTTCAAGCGGCTCATGGACGTGGGCTTCACCGCGGAAATGGAAAACAATCTCGACAAGGTGGCCGACGGCGAGCTCGGCTGGGTGGAGCTCATGAAGGGCTTCTCCAAGGAGTTCAATCCCACCCTGGAAGCGGCGGCCAAAAACATGGCTCCCGTCAAGGGCGGACTCACCACCGACGTGCCCTGCCCGGAATGCGGCAAGCCCCTGGTGGTGAAATTCGGAAAAAGCGGAGAATTCCTGGCCTGCACCGGCTACCCGGAATGCCGCTACACCACCAACTTCACCCGTGACGAAAAGGGGCACATCATTCCCCAGGAACGGCAGAAGGAAGAACACCAGAAGGTGGGCACCTGCCCCAAGTGCGGGGGCGACGTCATCCTCAAGCAGGCGCGCACGGGCAGCCGCTTTTTAAGCTGCGCCAACTATCCCAGGTGCGACTATGCCGCGCCCTTCTCCACGGGTGTGGCCTGCCCCAAGTGCGGCAAGGGCATGCTGGTGGAAAAAAGCTCCCGCAAGGGCAAGCTCTTCTATTCCTGCGACCAGTACCCCCAGTGCGACTACGCCGTGTGGGACTGGCCCGTGGCCGAAACCTGCCCCGAATGCGGTTCGCCCGTTCTCGTCATCAAAACCACCCGGGCACGCGGCAGACACATAGCCTGCCCCAACCCCAAGTGCCGCTACACGCGGGACCTCAGCGAAGATCAGGCCTGACCGCCTTCCCTTCTTTTTTTCAGGATGCCTCCGGGCATCCTTTTTTTTACCGCGAAAGAACTTCCGGGCGGGCACATCCGCGTACCGGAAGTTCTTTTCTGAACCGGGCCGCCTGCACGGCAAAAGACCCGCGCCGCAGAGGCCCGGAGTCATCACACGCGCCTTTTCCTGCGCCGCGCGGGGCAAAAACGTGCCGCGCCTCTGTTCCGGAAAAATGTATCTTATGGGTATATCATAAAAAATTTTTCGGCACGCTCCTTGCAGAAGAAAAAACATCCATGGACAAAGTTCCATAAACCCTTACCTTGAAGGAGCTGTCATGCCACCATTTTTCAAGCGGGCCTTTCTGCAGGCGGCGCTCGGCGCCGCGCTCATTCTCCCCGCCGAAGGAGCCTTTGCCGTGTCCCCTTCCTACTGCGCCACCGTTTCCCAGAGCACCAATCCGCTGTCCACCCGCGGCATGGTGACATCTCCCAACCACCTGGCCACACAGGCCGGGCTGGACATCCTCCGCCGCGGCGGCAACGCCGTGGATGCAGCCATTGCAACCGCCGTCACCCTGGCCGTGGTCTACCCGCAGATGTGCACGCCCGGCGGCGACAACTTCTGGCTCATCTACAACGCAAAGACGGGCGAACTTCTGGGCCTGAATGCCAGCGGCCGCGCGGGAAAAAAGGCCACCATCGACTTCTATGCCTCCAGAGGACTCAAAAGCATTCCCTCCCGGGGGTACCTTGCGGTGAATACCGTGCCCGGCGCGGTATCCGGCTGGGATGAGGCCTACCGCTTCAGCCGCCGTGCCCTGCACACGCCCATGGCATGGAAGGAGCTTTTCGCCTCTGCCATCGACTATGCAAGGGACGGCTTTCCCGTCTCGACCTCCCTTGCCCGCTGGAGCGCCGTCAACGCCGACACGAAAGATACCACCTTCCGCAACCTTCAGCGCTTCCCGGAATTTTCCCGCGTGTTCCTGCATGACGGCGCACCCCTTGCCGTGGGCGACATCCTGCGGCAGCCCGACCTTGCAAAAACCCTTGAAGCCATTGCCGAAAAAGGGGCGAAGGAGTTCTACGAGGGCGATATCGCCAGAAAAATCACGGCCGACCTGGAAAAGCACGGCGGACTGCTCGGCATGGAGGATTTCGCCGCGCACAGGGCAGACTGGGTGACGCCTCTCCGCGTCGATTACCGCGGCCTCACCGCCTGCAACCTGCCACCCAACACGCAGGGCATGGCATCGCTGGAAATTCTTAATATCCTCAACAACTTCGATATCAAAGGCATGGGAGAAGGCAGCGCGGACTACTACCATGTGCTCATCGAGGCCACCAAGGAGGCCTTCCTCGACCGCGACCTTTACCTCTCCGACCCCGATTTCGTCTCCATCCCGGTGGATGAGCTGCTTTCCGGAGCACACGGCCAAAAACAGGCCGCGCGCATACGCATGGACAGGGCCGCAGGGCCGCAGGCGCCCCTCGACCCCAAGGGCGACACCGTCTGGCTGGGCGTGGTGGACAAGGACGGCAACGCCGTCTCCCTCATCCAGAGCATCTATCACGATTTCGGTTCCGGCATCGTGGCCGAAGGCACCGGCGTGCTGCTCCAGAACAGGGGAAGCTTCTTCTCCCTCGATCCCGCCCACGTCAACTGCCTCATGCCCCAAAAGCGCACCATGCACACCCTGAACCCCGCCATGCTGCTCAAGGACGGACGCCCCTTCCTTGTGTACGGCACCATGGGCGGCGAAGGACAGCCCCAGACACAGGCCGCCATTGTGACGCGGGTGGTGGATTTCGGCATGACGCCGCAGGAAGCCGTCACGGCTCCGCGCTGGCTCTACGGCCGCACCTGGGGCGCGGCTTCCAACGACGTGAAGCTGGAAGGCCGCATTCCGTCCGGCGTTGTGGAGGAACTGGCGCGGCGCGGCCACCCCGTCAGCGTGGTGGAGGATTTCACCGACACCATGGGGCATGCCGGGGCCATTCTCATCGACGAGAATACAGGGGTGCTCCAGGGAGCCACCGATCCCAGAAGCGACGGATTCGCCGCAGGGTATTAAGCTCAGGACTCATTAATTGCCAAAAGGGTAAAAAGTTCTTATTGTCGGCATAGGGAGGATGCCATGAAGGAACTTTT
>NZ_CALUWY010000007.1 GCF_944324615.1 uncultured Mailhella sp. | reverse complement strand
TGCCTTCGGCGGAACCTTCCGTCAAAGCGCAGAGCGCCGTTTCTTCGGAAGTTCCGGACAAGGCCGCGGAAGTGGCCTCCGGCGACAAGGGCGGAGCGGAAAGCATGGCCTCTGCCCATCCGGCGGAGAAAGGGGCGGAAGCTGCGGAAGCTCCGGCGCAGGCAGCGGCCGCGCCGTCACCCGCATTTTCTGCGGGGGCATTACAGGGCGATGCGGCCGCAGCGCAGCCCGGGACCTCGGCTGCTTCGGGTGCCGTGCCTTCGGCGGAACCTTCCGTCAAAGCGCAGAGCGCCGTTTCTTCGGAAGTTCCGGACAAGGCCGCGGAAGTGGCCCCCGGCGACAAGGGCGGAGCGGAAAGCATGGCCCCTGCCCATCCGGCGGAGAAGGGGGCGGAAGCTCCGGCGCAGGCAGGGGCCGCGCCGTCATCCGCGATTTCTGCGGGGGCACCGCAGGGTAATGCGTCCGCGCAGTCCGGGGCGGAAAAAACATTGCAGCAGTAGCATGATAAAAAGGGCCGGGTTCCTCAGGGAGCCCGGCCTTGTTATTATCGGAAAAGAGAAGCGGCGTGTCAGGCGGCGTTTTCCGGGGTATGCAGCAGCTTCAGCGCAAGGGCGAAGGCGTCTTCCGGCGTGACGCGCAGAAGGCACTGGGGATCGTTGCATTCGGTTTTGGAACAGGGCTGGCAGGGCAGGTCGGGGCGCAGCTCCGCATGGATGGGGGAAGGGTAGCGCCATGCCGTGCCGGAAGCACCGGGAATGATGAGGCTCGGCACGTTGAGCGCGGCCGCCATGTGGCGCGGGGAGGAGCAGTTGCCCACAAGCAGGGCGGCTTCGGCCAGACAGGCGGCGGAAAGGCGTATGTCCGGCAGAGGCTCGGGCACCAGAAGATGTTCCTGCCCAAGGCCCGCATCGAGACAGAGCTTCTGCAGGGCGGCGATGTCGGCTTCCTCTCCCGGGCCGCGCAGCAGCAGAAAGCGCAGAGAGGCGTCATGCCCGGCAAGAAGGCGCATGAGGGCGGCAAAGCGTTCCGCAGGCCAGCGCTTGGAGGCGCGGCGGTGCGTGGAGTCGATGGCGACAAGGCGCTGTCCCTCTTTGAATCCGCAGTCTTTCAGAATTTCCCGTGCGCGGCGGCGTTCTTCCTCCGTAAGGTAGATGCGGGGGCCTTCCCCCTGCCAGTGTATGCCGAGAGGCGCGAGAAGGGAAACCTTGGTCTGCGAGGCATAGCCTTCCTCCGGCCGGACAAGGCAGTTGTAGCGCAGGCGGGAAAAGATGGAGGAGGGGAAGGAAAGGCGCACGGGGGCGCGGCTCATGAGCGTCATCATGCGGCAGCGCGGAAGCTGCTGCAGGTCGATGACAAGGTCGAAGCCAAGGGCGGCCACCTCACGGTAGAAGGCCAGCTGGCGGAAGAAGCCGCCTTTCTTTTCAATAAGGTGAAAGGCGTGGATGAAGGGATTGTGGCGCAGCAGGGGTTCACATTTTTTTTCCGTGAACAGGTGAAGTTCCGCTTCGGGGAAGCGCCGTTTCAGAAGCTCGAACACCGGTGTGGAAAGCAGAACGTCGCCTATCTGCCGCTGCTGGCAGACAAGGATGCGCCTGGGGCAAAACGTGGAAAGATCGTTCATGGAAATCCTTTGCGCCCGTGTTCAGGGGCGGCGGGGAAACGGAAGGCCCGTCAGGCCTGCGGGGCCTTTTTCCAGTAGGCCAGAAATTCCTGATTGCCCTTGGGGCCCCGGATGGCCGCAGGGGTGACGCCGAGGCAGGTGAGGCCTTCGCCTTCCATGAAGCGGAGCACCCTGTCCACGGCTTCCTGTCGAAGGGCTTCGTCGCGCACCACGCCCTTCACCGTCTGCCCCGGGCCCACTTCAAACTGCGGCTTGATGAGGCCCACGGCAATGCCGCCTTCCTTCAGCCAGCGCAGACAGTGCGGCAGAACCATGGTGAGGGATATGAAGGACACGTCGGCCACGATCATGTCCACCGGTTCCGGGATGAGTTCCGGCGGGGCCGTGCGAAGGTTCACGCCTTCGCGGGAAATGACGCGGGCATCGGCGCGCAGGCGTTCATGAAGCTGGGCGTGTCCCACATCCACGGCGTACACGCGCGCGGCTCCGTACTGAAGCAGGCAGTCGGTAAATCCGCCGGTGGAGGCTCCCGCATCCAGGCAGACGAAGCCGGTCACGTCGATATGATACTGTTCCAGCGCGGTGAGCAGCTTGTAGGCTCCCCTGCTGACGAAGCGTTCCACGCCCACAAGCTGGAAGCGGGTGGTGATCTTGTAGGGGTGGCCGGGCTTCTGTACCGGTTCCGGGGCTTTTCCGGGGTTCTCCTCATCCGGGGCGAGGGCCACTTTTCCCGCCATGATGAGGCGGCGGGCCTGTTCCTTGCTTTCGGCAAGTCCCTGTTCAAATACAAGCTGGTCGGCGCGGGCCTTGGCTATCATGATATGCTCCTTTGGCCTTTGTTTGTACCGGCAAGAAAAAGGGATGGCAAGAAGGAATGCTTCATGCCCGGCCGGCCGGAAATGCTCCGGATTTTCCGCGTGAGGCCGCAGGGAAGGTCCGCCCTGCCTGTTATTCGTCCTGCGTCTTTTTTTCAGAGGCCAGCGCCATGACCAGAGCAATGAACCATAACACGCCGGTAACGATGCCGCACCAGGTAAACACGCGGATACAGGTCATTTTATCGGGGGGAAGATGTTTATTTTTTCCAATGCTGATGGGGAGGGTGAACACATGGAAGACGAGGACCAGAACTGCCATGACCATGCACAGGAAAAGGATGCTTTCCGGAAATTCCATGGCGGGTATCCTTAATATGGAATATTGATATACGGTATATATATCCTGAAGATGATACTGCGGCAAGGACCTGCAGGGGCTGGGGCGATGTCTGGAGAAAAGGGCGTGTGCGGCAGATAAAAAAATCCGGCAGAGATGCTTTGTTCAGCAGTCTCTGCCGGATGACGGGAAGAAGTGAGGCTGATCAGTCGCCTTCTTCGGCGGCGAAGCGGGCCCCGGCCTCAGGGTCGAGGTCGCCTTCCCAGCGGGAAACCACGATGGCGCCGGTGGCGTCGCCGAGGACGTTGACGGAGGTGCGGGCCATGTCCATCACACGGTCGATGCCGGCGATGATGGCAATGCCTTCCAGCGGAATACCCACCTGGGTGAACACGATGGAGCTCATGAGAAGACCGGCTCCGGGCACGCCCACGGTGCCGATGGAGGCCAGCACGCCCACGAGAATGACTTCAAACTGCTTGTCGAAGGGCATGGGGATGCCGTACAGCTCGGCCACGAAAATGGCCACCACGCCCATGTACACGGCCGTGCCGTCCATGTTGATGGTGTTGCCGAGAGGAATGGAGAAGGAGGCCACGGGGCGGGAAGCGCCGAGCTTCTGCACCTGGATGAGGTTGGTGGACAGGGCGGCGGCGCTGGAGCAGGTGGTGAAGGAAATGATCATGGGCGCGGCAAGCATCCTGAAGAACAGGGACACGCTGAGGCCGCAGGCCTTCACCAGAGGCATGTAGCAGAGGATGACGTGGCAGAGGCAGGCCACATACATGACGCCGATGACCTTGAGCAGGGGCAGCAGCACGGCCGCGCCGTGGCTGGCCACGGTGAAGGCGATGAGGCCGAATACGCCGAAGGGGGCGTAGATCATGACCATGTTGGTCACCTTGATCATGACTTCGGCGCAGCCTTCAAAGAAGGAGAGCACGGTTTTGCCCTTTTCGCCCACGGCGCTCAGGCCGAAGCCGAAGATCATGGCAAAGAAGATGACCTGCAGCATGTTGCCCTTGCTCATGGAATCGATGGGGTTCAGCGGCACGATGTCGAGGAACACATCCATCATTCTCGGAGCCTGAACGGCCTGCGCCTTCAGCCCTTCGGTGGAAAGGTTGAGTCCTTCACCGGGGTTCAGGATATTGGCGAACAGAAGGCCGATGAACACGGCCACGGCAGTGGTGCAGAAATAATAGATGAGCGTCTTGGATGCCAGACGGCCGAGCTTGCTCAGATCGCCCACGCTGGCGGCGCCCGCAACGATGGTGGTCAGCACCAGGGGCACGACGACCATGCGGATAAGGTTGATGAACAGCTGGCCGATGGGTTTGAACCAGGCGGTGTCGAACCCCATGGAGGGCGCGGCAAGGCCGGCAGCCACACCGAGGGCCATGCCTATGGCCATCTGCGCGGGCAGGCTGATGCGGGTTTTCATGGAACTTCTCCGATACGCAAGCCGCCGCAGAAAAAGCGACGGGAAGAATGGCAGGGGCGTCCGGCCGCCTGCTGCTCCGTGCGGCGTCCGGCCGTGTAAGGGGTCCGTTCTTTTACAAAATCGGAAAAAGAGCGGGACGCCTGACATCTTTTCCATGAAAGAATCCATCTGTCAAGCCGTAGATGCTGAGCCGCCGCAGGGCGGAATATGACTCTTTTGTATAATTTCGGAGAGCGTCTCATGAAAAAAGGTCAGGCGGGGAGGGCGTTTCGGAGCATTTGCCATGTTCTGCACTTTAGGGCATAGTCGCTCCGGGTTCGGAAACGCTGAACGCTGGCGCAGAGAGGGAGGAGATTGCGCCTTTGCCCCGGAGGGGCCTGTTGCCGTGCCCTCTGGCCCCGATTTGTTCACCTTTTTCACCGTGTGCTTGAGAACCACGTTAAAAACAAGCTATGAAACAGTATTCCTTTTCCGCGACGTTCATGACCCTCGGCATCGTGTTCTGCAGCTGCCTCATCCTTTCCAATCTTCTGGCCGCCAAGATATTCATGCTGGGTTCCTTCGCTCTGCCTGCGGCCGTCATCATTTTTCCCGTTTCCTACATCATCAACGACTGCATTGCCGAGGTATGGGGCTTCCGCCGGGCGCGCTTCATCATCTGGACGGGTTTTGCCATGAACTTTTTTGTGGCGGCACTCGGGCAGGCGGCCGTGTGTCTTCCCCCTGCGCCCTTCTGGGACGGGGCGGAGCATTTCAACTATCTTTTCGGCCTTGCCCCCCGCATTGCGGCCGCGAGCTTTCTCGCCTTTCTGGCGGGTTCCTTCCTGAACGCCTATGTCATGAGCCGTATGAAGGTGGCTTCCCACGGGCGGTATTTTTCGCTCCGGGCCATCGTTTCCACGCTGCTCGGCGAGGGCGTGGACTCGCTCATTTTCTTCCCCTGCGCCTTTGCGGGCATCATTCCCTTTTCCGACATGATCCCCATGATGCTGGCCCAGACCTCGCTGAAGACGCTTTATGAAATCCTCGTTCTGCCCGTGACCATCCGCGTGGTGGCCTTC
The DNA here is from genome assembly GCF_944324615.1 of uncultured Mailhella sp. Classification (GTDB taxonomy): domain Bacteria; phylum Desulfobacterota; class Desulfovibrionia; order Desulfovibrionales; family Desulfovibrionaceae; genus Mailhella. The sequence goes on along the minus strand of NZ_CALUWY010000007.1, from coordinate 69,938 downwards.
ATCAAGCGCACGGAACAGACCGACGTGTATGACGAGGGCATTTCCTACAACATTCTGAAAGTGCGCGAGATGGCCTGATGAGCGGCGCGCTTGTGGTATTCAGCGGCGGTCAGGATTCCACCACCTGTCTTTTCTGGGCGCGGGAGCGCTTTGAGAAGGTCCGGGCCGTCAGCTTCTTCTACGGGCAGAGGCATCGCCTGGAACTGGACATGGCCCGCGCCATTGCCGAAGAGGCGAAGGTGCCCTGGGAGGTGCAGGACGTGAGCTTCATTTCCCGCATCGGGAAAAGCTCCCTCACCGACGAGGGCATGACCATGGACAGGGAGGTGCCGGAAGGGGGCTTTCCCAACACCTTCGTGCCGGGGCGGAACCTGTTCTTCCTCAGCATCGCCGCCGTATGCGCGCGGGAACACGGCATGAGGGACATTGTGACCGGCGTTTCCCAGACGGACTTTTCCGGCTATCCCGACTGCCGGGACACCTTCATCCGTTCCCTGAACGTGTCCCTCAACCTGGCCATGGAAGAGCAGTTCATCATTCACACGCCGCTCATGTGGCTCGACAAGTCCCAGACCTGGGAAATGGCCGACAGACTCGGCATCTTCGACCTTGTCCGCCGCCGCACGCTCACCTGCTACAACGGCATTCCGGGCGACGGCTGCGGAGAATGCCCTGCGTGCAGGCTGCGCAGGCACGGGCTGGAACAGTACCTTGAACGGAAAAAGCGTTCCGGCGAAGGGGGCCTCCCTTCTCCGGCGGGAGAAACGGCACATGAATGACAGAGAAAAAGAGCATCTCACGCAGCTTGGTTCCCCCACGCGCTACCGGCAGGATTATGCCCCGGAAGTGCTGGAGACCTTTGAGAACAAACACCCTGAACATGATTACTGGGTGCGCTTCAACTGCCCGGAATTCACCAGTCTCTGCCCCATCACGGGTCAGCCGGACTTTGCGGAAATACGCATCGAGTACATTCCCGACGTGAGAATGGTGGAGAGCAAGAGCCTCAAGCTCTATCTGTTCAGCTTCCGCAATCACGGCGATTTTCACGAAGACTGCGTGAACATCATCATGAAGGATCTCATCCGCCTCATGGATCCGCGCTACATCGAAGTGACGGGCATATTCACGCCCCGGGGCGGCATTTCCATCTACCCGTACTGCAACTACGGCAGGCCGGGCACGAAATATGAGGAAATGGCGCAGTACCGCATGCTTCATCACGACATCTGAACAGGAGGGGCCTTCCGGCCCCTTTTTCGTATCGCGTATTTGACAGGCGCCGGGCGCGGCAGATACCGTTGCGGGCCGTCATGGCGCCATGCGTCACGGACATTCCCGGGCAACCGGAGGCCGGAGGATATTTCATGCTGCACCCATCCTTTTCTCTGAAGGATCTTTCCGCCGGGGACGCGCGCATGGCGCTTTCCGTCGCGCGCTTCACCCGGGAGGAACTCGGCGTGCCGCTTTCCGGGGAAACGCTGCTCATCGCGCTTTCCGGCGGAGCGGATTCCACGGCGCTTCTGGTCATATTCTGCGCTCTGCGGGCAAAGTACGATATCAGCCTCTTTGCCGCGCATCTTGACCACGGCCTCAGGGCGGAGAGTGCGGAGGAGGCGGAGGCGGCGGGAGCCTTGTGCCGGGAACTCGGCGTTCCGTTTTTTTCGCGGCGTGAAGACGTGGGGAAGCTTTCGCAGGCATGGCGCTGCGGCGTGGAGGAGGCGGGGCGCAGGGCGCGTTATGCCTTTCTTGAGCAATGCCGCCGGAACGTGGGCGCGCGGTGGATTCTCACGGCGCATCATGCCGGAGATCTTGCCGAAGATGTGCTCATGCGTCTTGCGCGCGGCGCGGCATGGCCCGGACTCGGCGGCATGGAAGCGGTGGTGGAGGAAGAGGGCCGGCGCGTGCTCCGGCCGCTGCTCATGCTGGAAAAAAAGGAGCTTTCCGGCATGCTGGAGCGCCTCGGCGTGTCGTGGCGGGAGGATGCCTCCAATGCAAGCCTTGCCTGGAGACGCAACCGCGTGCGGCATGAGATCATGCCCCTGTTTCTGGCGGAAAATCCCCGCTTTCATGAAAGCGTACGCCGGATATGGCGCTGTGCGCAGAGAGACAGGCGCGCCTGGAAAGAGCGGCTCGCTTCGCTCTCTGAGGAGTCGGACGGCGGCATTCTGCTTGCCGACGGGGTGCTGAAGGGGCTGGACGGAGCGGACAGAATGCGCTGCATGGCTGAGGCCGTGGAGCGCCTCGGCGGAGAGGCCCGGGCCGACACGCTGGAGCGGGTGGAGGCTGCATGGCTGAGGCGGCTTTTCCCCCGGCGCTTTTCCTTCGGCGGAGGGGTGAAGGCCGAGCTTTCCGGCAGGGGGCTTCTGTTTCACCGCGCCCCGGGGCGCTGAGTCTTTGTGAAGGCCCTGTTCCGGGGCTTTTTCCCCGCGCGTTGCCGTGTGTTTTGTGCATGAGCTCTCTCTCATTGTCTGCCGCGGGGCGCTGCGCACTGTGCCGCAAGCGTTCAAAGCTACTACCATTCTCATTGTCTGCCGCGGGGCGCTGCGCAAGGCCGCCCGTGCCCTCTGTATGGCAGGCTTGTGCATGCTTTTTTTCTGCATCTTCGCCCGAACGCATGTTCCTGCCTCGGAAAAGGGCCCGGAAAGGGGCCTTTTACTGTAACACTATGCAAGAATTACCCGTGAGGCGGGGTTACGCGTGGAATTTCTGATAAGAAAAAATATAACATTCAGAGATTCTTTACAAAAAATCCTTACCAAATCTTTCCGACGCCTTCTTCAGGCACAAAAAAGGCTTTTGCCTTAACCTTGCCAGCTGGTGTAGGGTGCTTACTTAGCAGCAGGGAGGGCGGAAACACCGCCTTCCATTTTTCTCGCGAGGAGTTTGACATGCCGCTGTACGATTTTGAATGTAAGGCCTGCCGGCACACCTTTGAGGAGCTGGCTTTCGACGACGATGATGTGATCCGCTGCCCGAAATGCGGCTCCGAAGATACGGCCCGCCTGGTTTCCGCGCCCAGCCCCCTCAAAACCGGGGCCTTTCCCTTCAAGATAGGGCCGCGCCCGGCATGGATGAACGACAAAAGGCTCAACCGCAACAGCCCCTGCCACGGCAACTGCTCCTCCTGCGGGAGTTCCACCGGAGGGACGGAATAGGACGGATCGGCCGCCTGTTTTTACAATGGCGCGGCACATCCCCCCGGCATAGTATGACAAGCAGAGAGGCAACGCCTTCTTTCGCATACATTTTTGATTCGACAAGGAGATCCTATGAACGGCATCCTTAAAAAAACGGCTCTTGCCGTTACCGGTTTTGTTTTTCTGGCTTCGTCCGCCTCTGCGGCGACCACGTTGCCCACGTTTGCGCCTCTGGCCAGGGAGGCGGGTCCTGCCGTGGTGAACATCAGCACCGAGCGGGAAGTGGAAAGCCCCGTGATGGGCATGTTCAACTTCCCGGGCATGGAGCGTTTCTTTGATCAGTTCGGCGGCCCCTTCGGCAATATGCGCCCCGGCCAGCCTGCGCCCAAGCAGAAGAGCACCGCCCTCGGTTCCGGCTTCATCATTTCCGCCGACGGCTACATCGTCACCAACAACCATGTGGTGGAAGGCGCCGACAAGGTCACCGTGAAGCTCAACGGCGACAAGTCCGCCGGTCTTCCCGCCAGGATCGTGGGTACCGATGAGGAAACCGACCTTGCCCTGCTCAAGGTGGAAAGCAAGGACAAGCTTCCCGTTCTGAAGTTCGGCAATTCCGACGCCATGGAAGTGGGCGACTGGGTGGTGGCCATCGGCAACCCCTTCGGCCTGAGCAACACCGTGACGGCCGGTATTCTGAGCGCCAAGGGCCGCGACATCCATTCCGGCCCCTTCGACAACTTCCTGCAGACCGATGCCTCCATCAACCCCGGCAACAGTGGCGGCCCGCTCATCAATATGGAAGGTGAGGTCATCGGCATCAATACCGCCATTTCCGCCAACGGTCAGGGCATAGGCTTCGCCATCCCGAGCAACCTTGCCTCCCGCGTCATCGACGATCTGCGCGTCGGCAAGAAGGTCAGCCGCGGCTGGCTCGGTGTGACCATTCAGGATGTGGATGAAAACGTGGCCAAGGCTCTGGGTCTCAAGGACGCCGGCGGCGCGCTCATCGGTTCCGTCATGCCCGGCGAACCTGCCGACAAGGCCGGACTGCGTGCAGGCGACGTGATCATCCGCGTGGGCGACCATGACATCGACAGCGCTTCCGCTCTTACCCGCAGCGTGGCGAACCTCAAGCCCGACACCAAGGTGGATGTGGTCGCCATGCGTAACGGCAAGGAAGTGAAGGTGACCGTGAAGCTCGGCGAACGCGCCTCCCACAGCACGGTTGCCAAGAACGGCGGTCAGAGCGACGGTGCGGAACTCGGTGTGAGCGTACAGCCCCTCAGCCCTGAAGACGCCCGTGCCCTCCAGCTTTCCGGCGACGTGAAGGGCCTGCTGGTGGTGGACGTGAAGAACGGCAGCGCCGCGGCTGAAGGCGGCGTGCGTCCCGGCGACGTGATCCTTTCCGCCAACCTCAAGCCCGTGACCAGTGTGGATGAGCTTGCCTCCATCGTCCGCAAGGACGGCAAGGAACGCGGCGCGCTCATGCTGCAGATCAACCGCCGCGGCGACACCTTCTTCCTTACGGTGACGCTGGATCAGAAATAACGGCCAGGAAAAGGCGGGCATGTCGCCCGCCTTCCCTCCGCGCTCCCGGTTTTTCCGAAAAGAAAGGCCGGGAGCGCTTTTTTATGCCTCCGTACCTCTGGACGAAATGGTTTTTCTTTCCTATTTTTCCTCCACCGGCGTCTTGGAGGGCGCGGGTGAGCTGTGCCGAGCCATAATCGGTTTCTTTCGTCCCAGGGAGTTTCTATGTCTGTTTCACCCTTTAAAAACTCGGGATCACGTCTTTTCATGGCGGCCGTTCTCGGCTTCCTCGCCGCCATGGGCCCCCTCTGCACGGATCTGTATCTGCCCGCCCTGCCCGGCATGGCGGCGGAACTTTCCAGCAGCGCTTCACAGATGCAGCTCAGCATCACCGCCTGCCTTCTGGGGCTTTCCCTCGGGCAGATCGTTCTCGGGCCGCTCAGCGACGCCCGCGGCCGCAAGCTTCCACTGCTTTTTTCCCTCGTCGTGTTCATTCTGGCATCCTTTCTCTGCTCACGGGCCTCGGGCGTGGGGGAACTTGTGGCTCTCCGCTTCATTCAGGGGCTGGCGGGCAGCGGCGGCGTCGTGCTTTCACGCGCCATTGCCTGTGACCTTTTCCGGGGAACGGAGCTGACGAAATTCTTTTCGCTGCTCATGCTCATCAACGGCGTGGCCCCCATCTTCGGCCCCGTCATCGGCGGCCAGATCATGAACTTCTTTGAGTGGCCGGCCATTTTCCTCTTCCTCATGCTCTGCGGCGTGGCCCAGTTTTCCCTGGTCTTTTTCGGCTGTCCGGAAACGCTGCCCAGGGAAAAGCGTGTGCAGGGTGGGATGGGCCATTCCCTCCGCGCCATGTTCCGTCTTTTCGGCAACCGGGTCTTTGTGGCCTACATGCTGATCCAGGGCTTCGTCATGGCGGGATTTTTCGGCTACATTTCCGCCTCCCCCTTTGTGCTTCAGAATCTCTACGGCCTTTCGGCGCAGCAGTATGCCCTGTGCTTCGGGCTCAACGGCTTCGGCATCATGATCTTCGCCCAGATAACGGGGCGTCTCTGCACCGCCCATGGTGACAGAAACCTGCTCTTTGCCGGCGCCGTGCTTTCCCTCGTCGCGTCCGTATGCGTGGCCGTGGTGGCGCTGCTGCATCTTCCCGTGGGCTTCATGATAGCGGCGCTTTTCGTGTTCGTGTCGTGCATAGGCATTACCACCACCACGAGTTTTTCCCTGGCCATTGCCTCGCAGCAGGGGGGCGCGGGCAGCGCTTCCGGGCTTCTGGGCGTGACCTCCTTCGTGTTCGGGGCGGTTGCTTCCCCGCTGGTGGGCCTCGGCGGCTCAAGCACTGCCGTGCCCATGGCCGTGGTGGCCGTGGCTACGGGGCTCTGTGTGCTGTTCTTCTTCCGCATGGCGCAGAAGAGCGGACGAAGGGCCGGGTAGGCATGGTGTTCCGGTACTGAACCGGCGTACAGCCGGAATTTCCGGGTGATTATGAAAAAAGGCGGGCATGGTTCCATGTCCGCCTTTTTCCGTACCTGCGTAAGGTCAGGCTCTGCTTCCGTGCATGACATGCACGGCACATCCCAGTCACGGGTCAAAGGCGCGTACCAGCCTTCCCGCATTCACCGGATTGTTCTTGTCGGGAACAGGAAGGCCCACCAGCGCCTCTTCCATGGGGCCGCGCAGTCCGGCATCGTCACGGGGTGAGGCGTTCCACAACGTGGCGGGCAGAATCTGATAAAAGCTCAGGCGGCCGTCCTTCACCTTCAGACAGTGCATGAGCGAACCGCGCGGCGCTTCGGTAAGGCTGTATCCTTCACCGTCCGTCATGTCCGGCAGGGGCGCAAGGGTGCTTTCCCCGGGAGTGAGGGCGTTCAGCCATCCTTCCATGGCCTCGGCCACCATCCATGTTTCCTCCGCCCGGGCCAGATGCCTGCCCATGATGGAGAACACGAATGCTTCGCCGAGTTCACAAAAGTGCGTGGCGTGCCTGCCGAGGTGCTTCGGCGCAAGTTCCCGCCCCATGGGAGAAAGTTCGGTATCATTGATCCACAGCCGTGCGTGCGGTCCCACTTCCATGGGCATGCCGTGGTACCGTGCGGCCTTGGAAAAGCTGTAGGCCCCGGCCTTGTCCAGATCCACCACAGGAGGCGGAGAACGGAAGGGACTGCCGCCGGACTGTTCGGAAAACCACGAATGGCCCACGTTTTCCATGACCTTGTCCGGCTCGAAGGGGTACAGCCTTCCGCCTGCCCACACTCCGGCATGCAGGGAATGACTTCCCGTATCGGGGTGGGGAAACACGCCCATGCACAGGGCGTTTGCCCAGCCTCTGCCCACACGGGCAAGGTCGGCATAGCGTTCCGAAAGCAGGTAGAGCAGCGGAACGTAGCGCTCTTCAATGAAGGTGCGCACCTTTTTCAGGCGGGAGCGGAAGGCTTCCTTTTTTTCGGAGGTGACGGCGGAGGAGGCTCCGCCGGGCACGATGCCGTGTACATGGGGCATTCTTCCGCCGAAGACAGCCGCCATTTCATGGCACAGGGCGCGGATGTCGAGAGATTCCAGATACTGTGCAAGCATCATGGCCGTGGCCGCCTCGCCGAGACGGAGGTCGGATTTTTTCCGGCGGGGAAAGAACGGCGGTTCGGCGGGCCCCTGGAAGAAATCCTGACTGGAAAGCTGATAGAAGCTCAGGATGTGCGACTGAAGAAAGTTCGCGCCCTGCATGAGATTTCTCAGCAGCACGCCGTTGCGCGGGCAGTCGATGGAGAAGGCGTCCTCCAGTGCCATGCAGGAGGCGAGGGCATGGGAAACCGGGCATACGCCGCAGATGCGCTGCACGATCTGCGGCGCGTCCGTCGGGTCGCGCCCCATGAGAATGGTTTCAAAGCCCCGGAACATGCCGCCGGTAAGCCATGCGTCGCGGACCATGTTTCCATCGACCTCCAGCCGGGCCTTGAGGTGTCCTTCAATGCGGGTAACGGGATCTATGGCAAGGGAGACAGCCATGGTTGTTCCTTTGTTCTCCTGCGGCAGAAGCCGTCAGGGCGTGTTGTGAAGCGTTTTTTCCGGGCGCGGGCTTTGCAGGAGGCTCAGGTCCTTTTTCGGTAGAAGGGCGACTGCCCGTCGGGGAAGTCGGGCTGTACGCAGCCTATGCACAGCGCGTTTTCCACGCACCAGTTCACGCGGCCGTTCCAGCGGCGCAGGGGGGAATCGCACCATGCCCCCGGTCCCTTGCAGCCCGTGCCGTAGCGGCAGCCCGACTTGTCCGCAAGGTTTTTTGCCATGCGTCCTTCGTCGAACAGGTAAAGGTAGGGGCAGTTTTCGTGGGTGTTGTTGCCGTAGAAGGCAAGGGGCCTGCCCTGACTGTCGAGCTGCCGGGTCATCTCCGCCACGCCTTCGGCAAGTCCTTTTTCTTCCACGGCCGCCAGCAGCAGAAGGAGCGTGCCCACCATCCAGTCGGGGTGCGGCGGACAGCCGGGAATATTGATGACCGGGGTCTTTACCCCTTTTTTCCTGAGAAAATCACCCACGCCGCAGGCGCCGGTGACGCAGCCCCTTGCCGCGCTCACGCCGCCGTAGGCCGCACAGCCGCCCACGGCCAGAAGGGCGGCCGCCCCGGGGGCCAGCTTTTCCAGAATGACGGACAGGGGAAATTCCTCGTGACCGGCTTCGCCTATGACGCAGTAACGCCCGCCGTCCTTTTCGGAAACCGCGCCCTCCACCGCCAGCAGATACCGGCCGGCGCTTTCCTTCGCCGTGCGCAGCATAAAGGACATGGCTCCTTCCCCTTCCTCCGCCATGAGGGTGGGGTGGAAATCCATGCGTATGACATGCAGCAGCACTTCGGCTATGGTGGGATGAAGACTGTTCAGAAGAGAGACGGAACAGCCCGTGCAGCCCATGCCCTGCAACCAGAATACCGGCGGCCGCACGGCAGAGAGCGTTTCGGCAAGCGCCCGGGCGACACCGGGATCAAAGACGCCCGTCACGCCGCCGAGTGCCGCCGCCCTGAGGGAAGAGCGCAGAAAACTGCGCCGTGAAAGCGGGCGCAGCGCGCCCTGTCTGCCTTTGTCCATGGAACCTCCCGGAAAACGATGAGGGAACATGCAGCTCAAGGGTGGCGCAATCCCGGTGATTCGGCCATGATTTTCCGCCGGGCGCTTCTGTGGCCGGGCGGCGATTCCCGCGCGGAGAAAGGCGGGCGCGGCATGATTTTTCTTTTCATTCTTATTGACAATCGTTCTTATTATTGTTATCTGATTTCAGACAAGAGATCAGTGTTTTTGAGGAGCGAACATGCCCAAGACAAGGATGACAAACCAGCGCCGGATCATTCTTGAGGAATTGCGCAAGGTGGACACACATCCTACCGTTGATGAGCTTTACACCATCGTCAAGGCGCGCATGCCGCATATCAGTCTGGGGACGGTGTACCGCAATCTCGATCTTCTGGCCGACATGGGTGAAGTATTGAAGATTGATTCCGCCGGAACCATGCGTCGTTTCGATGGGAGAGTGGAGCCTCACCGCCATGTGCGTTGTCAGGTCTGTGGAAAAGTGGCCGACGTGTTCACCTACGAGGCGGATGATCCGGGCATAGGGGCGCTTCGCGTCCCGGGGTTCAGGATTACCACCGTGCGTGTGGAATACGACGGTATTTGTGAGGAATGTGAGCGCAAGGCCGCCGAAATGGCGGACGAGATGCAGGCGTCGAATCAGAGGCGCGCCTGCTGATACCCCTTTCTCTGCCACCAGGAGTTTTTGCCATGAAATCTTTGAAGGGAACCCAGACGGAAAAGAACATTCTCACCGCTTTCGCCGGTGAATCTCAGGCCCGCAACCGCTACACCTACTTCGCCTCCCAGGCCAAGAAGGACGGTTATGTGGAAATGCAGAAGGTCTTTGAGGAAATCGCCAATCAGGAAAAGGAACATGCCAAGCGCCTGTTCAAGTTCCTTGAAGGCGGCGCCGTGGAAATCACCGCCACCTTCCCTGCGGGCGTGATCGGTTCCACGCTGGACAATCTGAAGGCCGCCGCCGCGGGTGAAAACGAGGAACATTCCGACATGTATCCTTCCTTCGCCAAGGTTGCGGATGAAGAAGGTTTCCCCGCCATCGCCGCCGTGATGCGCAACATCGCCGTGGCCGAACAGCACCATGAACAGCGCTTCCTTGCCTTTGCCGCCGCCATTGAAGCCGGCACCGTGTTCAAGTCCGACAAGCCCCGTGTGTGGCGCTGCCAGAACTGCGGCTATGTGCACGAAGGCCTTGAAGCTCCCGAATCCTGCCCGGCCTGCGCGCATCCCCGTGAATATTTTCAGGCTCTCTGATTCCTGCGGGTAAGCTTCTGATGTCCTGCCCCCTTCCGTCCGTACGGAAGGGGGCTTTTTTCATGCACGGGGCGCTTCCGGCTTTTTTGCGCGGCCTGCCTTTCCTGCCGGCCATGCCCGGAGAGGGGCGCTCCATGCGGAATATCAGGCCTCTTGAACTTCAGGGGAGGGGAAGGTATCGTCGCTCTCCGGTACGGCTGCATGATGTTGCCGGAAAAGGGGGCTGCACGGTGTGCATCCTGCACAACACCCGGAAAAAGCAGGCTTTTGTTCCCGCCGGTGCGGCCGTATGCCGAACATTCCATGCCGAGGTGACAAGAAGAGATGACGGAAGACATGTCCAGACAGCGTTCGCTGATGTTTCTTTCCCTGCTCTGTTTCGCGCTTGCAGACGTGCGCGACGGGCTGGGGCCGTTCCTCGGCGTGTATTTTCAGCAGCAGGGCTGGGCTCCCGATGAAATAGGCTTTGTGATGACGGCGGGGGGGCTGGCGGAACTTTTCTGTAATACGCCTCTCGGCGCACTGGCCGACCATACGCGCTTCAAGCGGGGGCTCATCGCTCTGAGCGTCATACTCATCGTGATCGGGTGCGGCATGGTGTTCTGCTGGCACGGCGCCCTGGCGGCGGGCTCGTCCAAAATTCTGCAGAGCGTTGCGGCGGCGGCCGTCATGCCCGCGCTTACCGGCATTACGCTCGGTATGGTGGGGCAGAAGGGGCTTCCCGCGCGCCTCGGCGTCAACGAGGCGTGGAGCCATGGCGGCAACGCGGCAACGGCGGCGCTGAGCGGGCTGATCGGTTACTTTTTCGGCATCATCGGCGTGTTCTTCGTCATGACCGCCATGGGCTTTCTGGCCCTGTTCAGCCTTTCGCGCATCAATCCTTCCCATATTGACTACAATGCGGCACGCGGGCTGGACAGAAACGGCGCGGAGCCGAAAAAGCGGCATCTGCGCGACGTGCGCCTGCTCTTCGGCGACAAGGCTCTTCTGGCCGTGGCGCTCACGCTGTTTTTCTTCCATCTCGGCAACGCGGCTCTTCTTCCGCTTCTGGGGCAGTCGGCCGTGGCGCGCTTTGAGGTGAACGGCGCGGCCTATACCGCAGGCACCGTCATTCTTGCCCAGGCCACCATGATTCTTGTGGCCCTGTGGGGTTCGCGCGTGGCGCAGAAAAAAGGCTACGGATGGCTCTTTCTTCTGGCGCTGCTGGCTCTTCCTCTGCGCGGGGCCATTGCAGGGCTCTGGACCAGCCCCTGGAACATTCTTCCCGTGCAGATGCTGGACGGGGTGGGGGCCGGGCTTCTCGGCGTGGCCACGCCGGGCATCGTCGCCCGGCTGCTTCAGGGCAGCGGGCACATCAACATGGGGCTCGGGCTGGTGCTGACCATTCAGGGGGTTGGGGCTTCCCTCAGCAATACCTACGGCGGGCTCTTTGCTCACCATGCAAGCTACAGCGCGGCCTTTCTCGCTCTGGCCGCCGCGCCCTGTCTGGGGCTTGCGCTCTTTCTTGCCGCCATACGCGCCATGCCGTCCCTTGCAGGCACGTTGAAGCCCGTGGAGGGACATACGGCGTAGTTTTCCGTCAGGCGCTTTCCCTGCCTGCGGCGTGCCGGACAGCGCTTTTTTTTTGGGGGGCAGGGCCTGCCGCGCAAGGCGGCCCGTTTCCGTGCCTGTCTGCCGCAGGCGCAGGACTGCGGGAAAAGGCCCGCCCTTATGCCGTTTGCCCGGAAAGGAAGGCAAGGTCGCATGCGGCGGGATATCCTGCCATGCCCCGGGCGGCAAGTACGGCGCGATTCACGGCCTTTCCCATGACATGGGCGGCCAGGGTGCCCACGGCGTCCAGGTTGGCGCGGAGATTTCCCGTGGAAAGCGCGTAGATGCTGTCGCCGTCGGCGGAGGTGTGCACCGGGCGAATGGTCCGGGCAAGCCCGTTATGCGCCATGGAGGCGATTTTCTTCAGCCTGCTTTTGTCGAAACAGGCATTGGTGACCACGGCTCCTATGGTGGTGTTCCCGGTAAAGAGGTTGTCGGCGCGCTCCGCGCAGGTGCGGAACAGCGCTTTCTCGCTTTCTGCAAAGCCGTTGCCCTCAGCCGTGAGCATTCCGGCAATCTGCCTGCCCGTTTCCATGTCGAACACGTCGCCGAGGGCGTTCACCGCAACCACGGCCCCCACCATGACTTCCCCCGCGCGCACGGCATAAAAGCCGATGCCTGACTTCATCATGGTTTCCACCCCGCCGAGCTTGCCCACGGTGCAGCCTGTTCCCGCACCTGCGTTGCCGCATGCGGTGTTGTTGCGGGAAGCGTCGAGGCAGGCCGCATAGCCCATGTCCGCATCGGGCCTTGCGTGCGCATCGCCGATTTCCAGATCATACAGACAGGAAGCGCATACCAGCGGAACATACGCAAAGCCGGTATCAAAGCCCCGGCCCTGTTCTTCCAGAAAGCGCATGACTCCTTCTGCCGCGCGCAGCCCGAAGGCGCTTCCTCCGCTCAGAAGCAGCGCGTGTATGCGCTCGCAGGAAGCCGTGGGGGAAAGCAGTTCCGTCTCGCGGGAGGCAGGGCCGCCTCCCCGCACGTCCACGGCGGCGGCCATGTCGGTATCGGCCAGAAGAACGGTGCAGCCGGTGAGGCCTTCATTGTCCTGCGCGTGCCCGGTGCTCAGGCCCGGGATGGTATGGAAGGGAATTTCGGTAAGAATGTCATCCATGGTATGTTCCTTTGCCGGAAGGTGCCGGCAGCGAGATTGCAGGAAACAGCGAGGGGCATGTTTTCATGGGGGCGTGCGGAGAACACGGCATGGGGGCGCCTTTTCCCGGGAAGTTTGTTCTGAGAACTCTCTGCCCGGCGACGTGGCGGCGGGCTTCCCATGCCTGCGCCGTTCCGGGGAAAACTGCCTTGCATGGTGCAAAGCACCCCGTGTTCCGGGAAGAGAAGCAGCCTTCCTTCATGCCAGAGGGAAGATACGGCGCGCAGGGGAAGGACGTTTCCGGACTTTTCCCGGAAGGCACGGGCGGAAGGGCGCTTCAGCGCCTCTGCGTGTTCCAGTGCGCGGCCACAGCCTCAGCCACAAGCGCGTGTCCCTGCCTGTTCAGGTGTATGCCGTCGAAGGAGAGCTGTTCCGGGCCGATGACGGGGCGCAGGTCGATGAAAGCCGTGCCGTCCGCCCGGCATTGCAGCACAAGATCATCCGCAAAGGCGGCATAGGAGGCGCGCACGATGTCCATGTCCACGGGGCCTTCACACCATGCTTCCGAGACAGTGTCGGAAATCTGCATGGGAATGCCCACGGTGGGGCGGATGCTCATGAGTCTTGCGCGTTCGCATATCCCGCGTATGTCCGCAAGGGGCACGCGAGTGCTCATGCCCATGAAAAGGTTGTTCAGCCCGCCCATGACGAAGAGTTCGTCGCCGGAAAGCTCCTGTTCCGCCATCTCGCCCGTGGTTGCGCCGTTGATGCCCTTGTTGATGAACGTGTGCCCCGTAAGCTGTGAGGCCAGTGCGCACCATGTTTCCGCGCGTCGTATGCCGTAGCCGTAGGTGAGGCTGTCGCCTATGCAGAGGATGTTCATGCCTTATGCCTTCACAATATCCATGAGCTTGTCGTAACTGTTCACCACATCGTAGGTGACGCGGTTGTTCGTGAGCTTTTCGGTCAGCATGGCAAAGAACTTTCGTGCACACGCAATTTTTGTTTCCTCCACGCCTCGCAACGCCATGGAAGACATGCTGCCCTTGGTTTCCGCAACAAAGTAAATATGTTTCACACTTCCCTCGCGGAAGGCGATGGCCCAGTCGGGATTATAAGGACCTACCGGCGTAGGAATGAAAAAGCCGCTCGGAAGCTTGGCGTACACCACGACATCCTGATCCGTGTCCAGTTCCTTGACAAAGCGACGCTCCACGCCCGACTGGGTAGCCACATAGTCATAGACATGCTTCTGGAGCTTCCGGCCCGGGTCCCCCTCCAGCCTTACCTGCGCCTCGGTAAAAATATTGCTGTCGTAGCTTTCCGAAAGACAGTCATAACTCAGCCGTTCAATAATGCAGGTTGCCTTCTGTTCATTGATGATGCGCCCGGCTTCGGAAATGAAGTTTTCCGGGTTCTTTCGGAACATGTCAAACGTACTGGCATGAATGCCGGAAAGTATGGAAGCCAGCGTTTTCCGTGTCAGGTTCGTCAGTTCCGCGAGTTTTCCGAGCAGGTCGTACTTCACCAGAGAATGCACGGAAGCCTTGTTGTATGCGGTTTCCGTATTTTTTATGGTGAAGCCGGTTCCCTGTTCCAGATGTTCCGTGGTCATATTATCGTTCTGTATGCCGGTAACGACAACATATTTCAACGGGGTGACCTTCAATTCCGCATTCAACGTGTCGATGCACTTACGGATAAGCTCATCACTGTCGAAGTCCACTCGATAGACGGCCTTGTGATTGATGCGCCTCCAGAGTTCCTGAAATTCTTTTTTCTTGAAATTATCATTCAGGTGGTTGGTCCTGGATTTGCTTTCATCCGTTACAGGAATGCCCTTGGCGCAGAGGAACAGAGAATCGACCAGCGAAAGAATGCTTTCCCTGTACGGTTCAAGTTCGGGACACATGGGACAGAGCGTTTCCTGCGACCTGGCATCATGATACTTCTGAGAAATTTCATCGGTGGATTCGTCAATATAGTCATTCTTCAGAAGCCAGGCATGAATTCTGTTGGCCATGACGTCATCGACTTTTACGGAAGAGCCGTCCGCACCCTTCAGCACCTTGTTTTTGAAGAAGTCGGCATCGGCCTTGCGGGGCCGGTCGGAAATCGTTTCCCGTATTTCCTTCTGAAGGTTGGAGACAAAGTCCGTATAACTTTCACTGGTGACGACGGTCAGCACGTTCAGCTGATGCGTGGTTACAGGGTTATCCATGCGTTCGCCCTGCTGATTGACGCAGAGGCGAAGCCCGCGGCCCACTTCCTGCCTGCGGGATATGGTGTTGTCGCTGTGCTTCAGCATGCACATGACAAAAACATTGGGGTTGTCCCAGCCTTCGCGCAGAGCGGAATGGGAAAAGATGAAACGCGTCGGTTCCGCAAGAGAAAGCAGGCGTTCCTTGTCCTTCAGGATAAGGTCGTAGGCGTCCACATCGTCGGAAAGGCCCTTGTCCTCACCGCGTTTGATGACGGAAGGATTCACCAGTCTGTTTTTCTTGTCGATGGAGAAATAGCCGTTGTGCGTACGGTCTGCTGAAATGCTTTTCAGGTATTCCCGGTAACGCTCATTCTGTACCGGCAGGGTGTAGTGAAGCAGCTCATTGACCTGAAGATTATATTCCTCTTCGAATATGCGGGCGTACTCGCCCTTGTCGTCCGGCTGAGCGTAATCGCGGTATTTTGCGACTTCATCAATAAAAAAGAGCGACAGTACCTTGATGCCGAGAGGATAAAGCCGCATTTCCTTTTCCAGATGGGCGCGCACGGCTTCCCGAATCTGAAGACGGCGGAGCATGCCTTCATTCACGTTGCCAGAGGCTTCGCCCGTATGGAGCACGACGCCGTTGGTGAACTCCACAGTCCAGTTGCCCGCGTCTATCTGCGAGACGACATAGCCTTTGTATTCATCAAGGCCGCCGGATATCTCGAAGAGGTTTTCTCCCACGCCCGTTTTTCTGGTCATTCTTTTTATGGAGCCTCCGTTCTGCTTTATTTCCATCTCCATACGGGCAACGGGGGCTTTGGAGGAAACTTCTATGTCTTCCAGATACAGATAGGCGCTCGTACCGGGAAGCCCTTTGACGGCTATGCCGTGCACGCCGATTTTCTTCACCAGTTTCTGATTGTAGGCATCCAGCGCGTCCAGCCGGTGAATTTTGTTGTGCTCCACGCGGTGCGTGGCGGAATAACGGAGCATCATGAGAGGGTTGAACTTTTTCAGAGCCTCCAGTGTTTTCTTGCCTTCCATCTTCTGCGGTTCGTCCAGAATGAGAATGGGCCGGTTGGCGCTGATGACGTCTATGGGCCTGCGGGAGCCGAATTCATCCAGCTCTTCATAGATGCGCAGGTTGTCCTTGCCCGTGGCATTGAAGGCCTGAATATTGATGATCATGACATTGAGGCCGCCGTTGGAGGAAAAGCCTTCCAATGATGTCAGATTCTTGGAGTTGTAGATGAAGAAATGCACCTGCTTCCGGGCATAGGTGTCCCCGAAGTGTTCCGCCATGATGGAGAAGGACTTGTATACCCCTTCACGAATGGCGATGCTCGGCACCATGACGATGAACTTGCTCCAGCCGTAGCGTCTGTTCAGCTCGAACATGGTTTTAATATAGCAGTAGGTCTTGCCCGTGCCGGTTTCCATTTCTATGTCGAGATGAGGACAAAAAGCCGTTTCGCTCTCCCCGATATCCCTGCCCGCGCCGTCCTTCAGCGCTTTGGATACGGGCAGATTCTGCCTGAGCTGCACCTTCTGGATGTTCTCCAGAAGCTCCTTCCGGGAAAGAACGATTTCAGCGTTCTTGAACGCGGAATCCATGTCGGGGAGTTTTGAGTTCTTTCCGGGGTCCATACGGTACGAAACACCGGCAATATTGGGCTGACCGATAAAGCAATCCACCACGGATTCCACGGCGGCGGTCTGATACGGCTGAATCTTGAATTTGAGCTTCATGGGAGAACCTGCTTTTTCTTTCTGCACCGTTTCTTTTTAGCAACGGCTGCATAAAGAAATATCATATTGAAATAACAGGAATTAAAGCAAACGGACCGTCGGGCTTCAGCACCTTGCCTTCTATAGACGCATGGGAACTGCCTTCGGCAGGAAATCCTTTATGCCTGACGGGGCAGCAGAGAGGCCTGACGGAATATGGCCTCCACCAGCACGCCGAAGCTGTGGGAACGGTTGGAGCCGTTCAGCGAGAGGCACGGGCCGATGGCCCGGGAACCGGCAAGCTTGCTGTATCTGTTGCCGGTGAGCTTTTTAAGCTCCTCCGCCGCATTGGCAATGGTATCCGGCTTGCGGTAGGACTTTTTGTTCTGCTTTTCGGCAAGGGCAGGCATGTTCAATCCCTGCGCCACGGCTGCAAGGTCGCCGAGGAAAAAACTTTCAAGCTCATGGCAGGCAATGCGCACAAGACAGACGTCCGCCTTTCCTGTTTTCTTCGTAAGCTCCAGAAGACGCGCCTTGATGTCGAAGCAGTTTCCGGAATCCTGATCGCGCAGGATGATGAATCGGGAATCCGGCTCCATCCAGAGGCGGATTTTCCTTTCCATCTGTTTCTCCAGATCCTGCTTGCCGCTGAAGGTCATGTACTGCACATGCACGCCTTCCGGGACAAGGCGGGGAACAATGCCTTCCAGCATGTTCTTTGCCGATTCCTCTTCCAGCAGAAAGACAAGGGCGCTCATCGGGGGGCCACCTTACCGAAAAATCCCTGCTTCCAGAGTTCCCCCATTCTGTCTCCGTCCTTCATGTAGGCGGCAATCTGGGCGTTGTCTCTGGCGCGCAGTATGCGGGTAAAGCCGTTTTCCCCCTTCTCCAGCCAGAACACTTCGTCAAGCTCCACGGCATTGAGAAAGTCCGGCGAATGGGAAGATACCATGACCTGCCCGCCCTTTTCGGCATAGAGGCGGAACTCTTCCGCCAGTTCGCCCAGAAGAAGGGGGTAGAGCTGGTTTTCCGGCTCTTCCACGCAAAGGAAAGGATGAGGACGCGGGTCGTAGAGAAGCACAAGGTAGGCAAACATTTTAAGTGTTCCGTCGGAAACGTACCTGTCGATGAACGGATCCTTGAAGGAGGCGTTGCCGAACTGGAGCACCAGTCTGCCGTCCACGGTTTCCTCGGGAGTGATGTCGGTCACGCCGGGTACACGCCGCTTCATGGCCGCCACAATGGCATCATAGACATCACGGTGATTTTCAAGAAGGTTTTTGGCGACTCGCTGAAGGTTATCCCCGCTGGCGGAAAGGTGCTCGTATTCTCCGATGGCGTCCTTGGCACCGCGGGCCGCGCTGATGTGAAAGTCGGAAACATGCCAGTTTTCGATGGTCTGACGCAGGGCGTTGGCCGCCTTGAACTTCTGGAACTGTCCCAGCCCCTTGATGGCGAGAATGTCCTGGGCTCCGAGATCCTGCTCTTCTCTGTCCAGTTTTTCATCCGGCTTGTCAAAATCCTCTTCGTTGGTGATGGCATAGCCTCTGCCGTGGGAGAAATCGAGAAAATGGTAAGGAGAACCGTAGGAGCTTCTCTTATAGCGGAGCAGTTCCCTGACAATGGCCGGCCGGTTGTTTATCAGCGCTATTTCTATGCGATAGGTGACAAGGCGGTTCTTGTCGTTGATGGGCAGGCGGTATTGAATCTCAATGGCGATGCTTTCGTTCCTATGTCCGCGGGAAACGACTTCATGAAAGCCGCCTCTGACCTGAAGCGCCCGGGTCACGTTGTAGGTGAGGCAGTCTTTGAGAAAGCCGAACACGTCGAACAACGTGCTCTTGCCGGCTCCGTTGGCGCCGACAAACACGGCGAAAGGCGGGATATCGCGTATTTCGATATTCTGAAATACCTTGAAGTTGTGCAGGGAAATGGATTCAATCTTCATACGTGGCTCTCCTACAGGGACTTGACCAGCGTGCCGGGGGAAATCTGACGGAATATCTGGTCCACGTTGATTTTCACCGCGTCGGAGGCAAAGCCGTCGTCGCGGAACACGACGCGCAGAGGCTGAAGTTCGGCCAGTTCCTGCACGAGTTCTTCCGTGATGTTCTTGTCGAAGCAGGCGACAAGCGCGTTTTCATCCACAAGGTACACGTCTCTGCCCTGCCTCTTTTCCCGGCGGATGGGAAGGGAAAGGTCCACGCCCCAGTCCAGCAGCACCTGAAAGAGCAGGTCTTCGTCGGAACGGTCGTATTTGATGTTGCTCACCGCCTCCATGAGCGTTTTCTGCGTCACGGCGTCGGGGTTGTAGAACACGTCGTTCATGTTGGAGGAATCCACCTTCAGCACGCGGAAGCCGGTATCCAGCGAGGAGGCAGCAGGCTTTGCCGTTTCCAAAAGACTTCCCTGCCCCGTGGAAGAAACGCCCGTCTCTTTTGCGGCCAGCTCTTCCTTAATCTTCTTTCCGGCGCGGCGTATGCGCTCCTTGCTTATCTCCGCAATGGTTTTATAGCCTGCCCTGGCGGCTTCGCTCTTTTCGTCGCACACTTCCGGCAACTGCACCATGATGAAACGGCGATTCCCCCCGTCTTCCGCGTTGAGCTGCATCACGGCGTGGGCCGTGGTGGAGGAACCGGCGAAAAAGTCGAGGATGAGATCATTATTTACGCTGGTAATTTTTGTGAGATGATATATTAATTTTGAAGGCTTAGGGTGAGTAAAAAGTTTTCCTTGTCCAAAAAGTTCTCTAAGTTCGGCAGTTGCATCTTCATTCATTCCATGATTATCCCACCAAGATTCAGCACGAATTTTTCCTTGCATCCTTTCAGATGCAAAAACTTTTTGTACTGGTCTAGATTTTCCCGTTTTTCCAAATATAATTCTCTTTTCAGAAATTCGTTTTTTTACTTCTTCTTCATTAAAAACCCAATATCTTCCTTCAGGAGGATAAAAAATTTGTCCAGTAATTGGATTAGTAATAGGAAAATATGGTCCTTTATGATTTGCAGACAAATCCATGGTTGTCCAGTCACCGCGAGGATCATTATCAGGGTTTGAATAATTTTTCTCAATGTGTTTTTGTGTTATATTATATCCGATATCTGAAATTTTATTAATATTTTTTGAATATGATATAATATAATCATGGACAGGTGGAATAATTCCCATATTATTTCCATTAGTTTTTTTCTTCCATAATATTGTACCGATAGAATTATCCTCACCAAAAATTTCATTGCAAAGTTTTTTTAAATTTTCAACTTCGCTATCATCTATACTGATAAATATCACCCCGTCATCACTCAGCAGATTTCTTGCCAGCTTCAGGCGCGGATACATCATGCTCAGCCAGTCGGAATGGAAACGGCCGTTGCTTTCCGTATTGGCCACAAGGCGGCCGGTTTCGTCCTTCTGGCTGGAGCGTTCAAGATAGTCATCGGTGTTTTCGGCAAAGTCGTCTTCATAAATGAAATCGTTGCCCGTGTTGTAGGGCGGGTCGATATAGATCATTTTAACCTTGCCGAGATAGAATTCCTGCAGCAGTTTCAGCGCGTCGAGGTTGTCGCCTTCGATGAAGAGGTTCTGCGTGGTGTCGAAGTCCACGCTTTCTTCCCGGCAGGGACGCAGGGTTCTGGCTATGGGCGCGTTGGCGGCGAGCATGGCCTCCTTTTTGCCCGGCCAGTCCAGGCGGTAGCGTTCCCGTTCCCCTTCCACAATGCTGTTTGAAAGCTCCTGACGCAGGGCGTCGAAATCCACGACAAGGGAAAGGTTGCCGTTACTGTCCTTCGCTTCCGTCACGCAGTTGGGAAACAGTTCGCGTATGCGGGCAATGTTGTCCTGCGTCATGTCCGGGGTGTGCATCTTGAGCTTGTCCACGATAGGTTCCTTTCATCCGGGCGGGCCCATCGGGCGCGCCCTGCTGTGGGGGGGCGGGGGAAATCATTTCCCCCGGCGGGGTACGGGGCGGAGCCCCGATATATTTTCTTACTCGCGGCAGAGTTCTTCCAGTTCCCGGCGGGCCTGCCGCAGTTCCCTGTTGATGGGAATCTGCCGGTTGAACTGCTTTTCCCGTCGCAAGCTGGTTTCCAGCGCCGCCGCTTCCTTCTGCTTTTCCCGAATCGCCTTCAGGCGCAGTATCCACGCTTTCAGCGGTTCTTCCGCTCGTTGCCGGAAGGGCACCAGCGTCGACAGGAGTATCCCATAAAGCCGCTCCAAGTCCAGCGCTACGGGGAGCGGTTCCCGCGGGGCGTCCGCAGGCATCCATTCGGAAAAGACATGGTCGCCCATGAGCGCCGTTTCCCCGGAACGCACCTTGGGCGCGGCGGCCACGCGCAGCCTGTCTCCATACCTCAGTTCGTAGATGACGGATGTGGGGATGGCTTCATCCATGCAGCGGAGCACCTGCATATTCAGCTCCTCCCCTTTCAACGTCACATCGAACACCTGAATTTCCAGAACGCCGGGCGTAGCGCTCACATGGATGGTTTCCGGGGCCAGCTTGTACTTCCAGCGTATCTGCGCCACCTGCGAAACAAACAGCTCCCGGACTTTCGGGGACACGGAGCCGTGCGCATAAATCTTCTCCTTGGGGATGATTCTGCCGAACGCACCGGCCGGGGGATACTCGTAAAGCGTCATGGCATGACCACCAGGAAGGCTATGAGTTCAAAATCATCCAGACCGGCTATGGTGTTGACCAGCGCCGTGGTTCTGCCGGCGGAAAAAAGACTGTCGATATCACGTTCTTCCTTAACCTCTATCATGGACTGTATGGCCTGAGAGAGCAGCGCGGAATAAGCCTTCATATCCCGTCCTTCCGCGGTTTCGTCGTTGAATTTCCGGCAGATGTCATACAGGGGCGTTTCCTGCCCCTTGCAGGCCGTCCGCACCAGATCCAGTATTTTTTTCACTTCCGCATGCTCGGCAACCATGGTTCCGTCCCTGCCTATGTAAAGGAGGTAGTACGGGTGCAGGCGGTTGTACTGACCGACGCTCACCCCCTTGTTCAGATTGCGCAGGGCGAACACCACGCCGGGCACAAGGCCGAGTTCCGGCCGGGCGGAAACCACCGCGTGAAGTCCCTTGGGCGCCAGTGTCTGGTCACCGTTCTCCCTGACGAAATTAAGCAGGTCCATACGAAAGTCGTTCAGGCCAAGGTCGGTAATGGAAATACCCGTTTTCAGGTCCTCCATTTCCATGACTTCTTCCTGAAGCCTGCGGAGCTGTTCCCGTCTGTAAGAAACATCCGTGCTTTTGGCCGTGAGGATGTTGTCGTCGCCCGTGGCTGTAAGGTCCGTAATGATCATGCGGCTTTCCACGCGCTCCTTCAGATTGATGTATTCATCCAGCGAAATATCGGGCCAGTAATTCACCAGTTGTATGCTCGCGTTGGGAGAACCTATGCGGTCGATACGGCCGAAGCGCTGAATAATTCTCACGGGGTTCCAGTGAATATCGTAATTGATGAGGTAGTCGCAATCCTGAAGGTTCTGCCCCTCAGAAATGCAGTCCGTGGCAATGAGCAGGTCGATTTCTCCCTGCTCCTCCGGCATGATTTTATCCTTTTCCTTGGCCCGGGGAGCAAAAAGCGTGAGAACCGATTCAAAGTCATACGATTTTTTCAGCGTGGACTTCGGGGCGGATGAACCGGTGACAAGGGCCGCATGAAGGCCGAGCTTTCCGACTTCAGGCACAAGCTCTTCGTAAAGATACCGGGCCGTATCGGCAAAGGCCGTGAACAGAAGGATTTTTCTGTTTCCTGCATTGATGGGATGCGCAATCTTTTCCGCCACATGCGCCTTCAGGTGGGCAAGCTTGGCGTCGTCTTCCGGGGTAACGCGGGCCATGGCTTCCAGCAGGCTTTCAATCACGGCAAGGTCGGCGGCAAGGTCGCGTTCCCAGGTGATGATGTCCATGTCTGCCAGGCTGATTTTCACTTTGCTGCCGATGGTAGGCATGTCTTCCTCCTCTTCTTCCAGAGAGGGGGGAAGCTCGCCTTCATGGACAAAGCCCGAGCCGTTTTTTTTGAAGTTCGCCACACTTTCCAGAATCCGCGCGTAATTCTCCTGAAGCCCGCCAAGCGTCAGCCGGAATGCTTCCACCGAACTTTCCAGACGCTTGAGCAGGTTGGTGGTCATGAGAGCCTGAAGACTCCGTTCACGGTCCGCCTGACGGAGCACGCTTTTCCCGTCGACTCTGGTGTCGTACAGGTCGGCGTATTTTTTTATCCGACTGGGAAAGAGATAGGCAAGCGGCGTATAGACACAGAGCGTCAGTACCGAAAGCTGCTTGTAAATACCGTTGAAGTCGGGCACATCCTTCCGCTCCGTCAGAGGACAGCGGAAGGAGACGGGCTTTCTTCTCTGCGGGAAGTTGCCTATGTCCGTTGTGTCGTAAAATGTCTGAATATGCTTGCGGGAACGGGCGATGGTCACACTGTCCAGAAGGTCGAAGAAGTCGAAATCCAGCTGATCCAGAATGGCCTTGGGCGTGCGTTCTTCCGGCGGCAGCTTCGACCAGGCATTGAACGCCGTCTGCGCCCGGCGGAATATTTCCTCCACGCTTCTGGAACCGCGGAGTTTCTTGCTCAGGTTATCCGAATCTCCTTCATAGGCCAGGGCGAGCTGATTGCGCAGATCGGAAAAACGGTTGTTCACCGGCGTTGCCGAAAGCATGAGCACCCTGGTCTTCACGCCTTCGCGTATGACCTTGTTCATGAGTCGCTGATACCGGGTTTCATGCTCCTTGTAGGGATTGTTGTTGCGGAAGTTGTGCGACTCGTCGATGACCACAAGATCGTAGTTGCCCCAGTTCACCTGATTCAGCGCAATGCCGAAGGATTCTCCGCTGGTGCGTGAAAGGTCCGTATGGGCCAGCACATCGTAATTGAAACGGTCTTCCTTAAAAATATTGGCCTTCACGTTCTTGTTGTAGGTCAGCCAGTTGTGCGCCAGTTTCTTGGGGCACAGAACAAGCACGGATTTGTTTCTCAGCTCATAATATTTGACGACGGCAAGCGCCGTGAACGTTTTGCCGAGGCCCACGCTGTCGGCCAGAATGCAGCCGTTGTAGGTTTCAAGCTTGTTGATGATGCCCACGGCCGCGTCGCGCTGATAGTTGAAGAGCTTCTTCCACACAAGCGTATTCTGATAGCCCGTTCTGTCGTTGGGAAGCACGTCGTCGCTGATGTCGTCCAGAAATTCCCTGAATATATTGTAAAGAATGAGAAAGTAGAGGCGTTCCGGCGAATTTTCCACATAGACGGAGGAAATGTGTTCACAGACCTGTTCGGTGACATCCTGCACCTTGTCGGCGTCATTCCATACGGTGTCGAAGAGCTGAAGATACTTCAGGGTGATTGCCGGGTCGTCAAATCGGTTGATAAAATTGGATATGGCATTGCCTTGCTGATAGCCGAGATCGACGGCGGTAAAACCCTGAAGCGGTATATAGACGGCAGCGGAATCTCTGTTCCGGACACAGGCCATGGACTGCATGGGGGCCAGTGTTTTATTGGAGCGAAAAACAGCCTTGCTCCGGAGCCAGTCGGCGCACTCCCTGGCTATGGCACGCTGCGTGAGCTTGTTGCGGAGCTGTATTTCAAATTCCGTACCGTAAAGGCTGTGTTCACGGCCTGCCTTGGGGATGAAGAACTCCCGGCGCTCCTTTTTGATTTTATCGGTTACTTCATCGGCAATGAAGGTGGGCGCCGTAAAGATAAATTCCAGCCCTTCTATTTTTTTCAGCTCCTTTTTCAGAGCTTCGTAGGCATATATGGAAAAGCAGGAAGCCGCAATTTTCAGCCTGCTTTTCGAGCGAAGCATTGCCTTTAAGTCATCGCCGAACAATTTATTAATATTATCAATGAGTTCCATTTTTGTATTCCTTCGAGAATGCGCAGACGGGACCAAAGCGGAATGTGAAGTATCCCGGCGAAAAGAGTAGCGCAGAAGCCGGGATTTGCCTAGCAGGATGACGCCGCCCCCTATGCACAGTTCTGCCTTGAGGCTGCCCGGCACGGGGAATGGAAGGGTTCATTAATATTTCTATTTGTTATATAAACATATTGTTGTGTCTTTATTCTGCCTCCATGATGTGTTATCCGTGACGAAGGAGAATCCCCATGCGTTGCCCGAAGTGTTCTTCTGATGAGCTTATACCGGTTGACGGACGGTTTCTGTGGAACCTGTTCAAGGTAAAAATATGGGGCCGGAAGCCGCGCCCCATCCGTTTACAAAAGCAGATTTTTTTCTGCGTCCGCTGCAGAACCTTCCATACCATGTATGATCTGTAGCACTTGTGCCGGGAAGCGACCTTTCCGCAGAAGGGCTGCGCCTCCGCGTTCCTTTTGTCTGTGGAGGCTCTTCATGCAGAACGTCAGACGGGCAGACGGCGTTTTCCGCAGAATGCCGCCGGGGAGTGCCTTCCTGCGGAGGGAAAACAAAAAGCACCCGGTTTTGAAATTCGTTTTTTTTCAGGCGTTCTTCACGGCAAGAGGATGTTGTGCCGTGCCGGAGCAGGAAGAGACCTGCCGTGAATGCAGGGGGACAGATATCGAACATGCGCTTATGGCGCATCGGCATCAGAACATGAGCGGGGCGCCCGGATAACCGACACAGGATGAAGGCAGTCTTCTCGAAAGAGCATTCTGCTGAAAGAACGCAGAAAGTGCGGCCGGTACGGGCGGAAAAGCAGGAGGCTCCGGGAGGACTTTTCCGGCAAAAGAACGGTTTATTTTCCTTGAGATATGCTAACTTCCTGATCATGCAGGAATAAAAAAAAGAATATACTTGTCGGAATCTGGAACGATGTCCCGATAGCCTGTTTCTGTGAATATACGGAAGGAGGTGCCGTCGTCCCATGTTCCCCGACTTTTTCAAGAATCAGACTCGTTCTTCAGATACTCCTGAAAGCCGTTATGCCAGACGCAGGGCCGCCCAGTGGCTGCTTGCCCTGCCGGAGGAGGCGCTGCTCCTTGATGCCGCATTTTTCCGCTGTCTGCAGTGGATCTGCGGAGATCTTCGGTCGCTTCTGGAACGTGTGGAGAGGCAGACGGCAACACTCAGGTGCAAGGCGGGCCTGGCGGCACATCATGCCGTACGGGACGTGCTTGACAGGGATTCACATCATGACGCGAGCGGGTGCAGCGTGCTGGTGGAGGAACATCCTTGCGTACACTCCTTTGTCCGGGAACAGATTCAGCAGCTCTGCCGGCAGACGGCAGAAGAGAGGAACGTTTCCCTGCCGTCGTGTTATCTGTTGGCAGGCAATGAACTCAAGCGGGTGTTCGGCCTCGATGAAGACGACATCGCCCTTTGTGAGTTCACGTTTCTTCTTCAACAATTTTCTGCGCTCGGCCATTATCTGAATACCAGCCTCGGTATATTCCATTTCAGAAGTCATCCGCTGATGGCACAGATGCTGAGCATGTCGCAGGATGCATTGTCGCATCACATCGGCATGCTGCTTGCCTTCGGCATACTCGAACGCACGTCCGATCATGCCCTTTCCCTGCCCCGTGGGCTCCGGGGCTTCTGGTCGCCGGAATCGTCATCTGGCGGTGATGCGTTTTTCTCCGGTGCGTTCAACGGGGAACTGCTGCCGCTGAAGTCTTTTCGCATTCCCGGGGAAGAACTCCGCCATGTGAGCCGCATGTTGAAGAAACAGGTCGATTTTCCTGTGAATCTTCTGATATACGGGCCTTCCGGTTCGGGCAGGAGAACGTTTATCCACAGTCTGGCCGATGTCCTTGATATGAAGGTTTTGTTTGTCGACGGCAGGCGGAAAGGCGGAGAAAACGAGTGCCGGGCGTCGTTTCTGGCCTGTCTGCGCCAGGCTTCCAGAGAGAAAGAGGCTCTTGTCGTGGTGGACGGAGCGGAACGGCTGCTCGATGCCGGCTCCGATACGGATGCCGCCTTCGATCTGCCGGACAGGAGCGCTTTTCTTGGAAGGCCCGGTCAGAGAATCGTGTGGATCACCGATCAGGCAGAGAAGATTGCCCCGTCGATAAGGCGGCTTTTTACCTACAGCATGCACTTTGAGGCGCTGGGCGTCCATGAACGCGTAGAGATGTGGCGGCATGTGATGAAAAGGCGGGGGCTGTCCAGCCGCTTTCATAAGGCGTCGGTAACGGAGCTTGCCATGAAATATCCGGTACGGGCAGAGGTCGTTCAGAACGCAGTGGAACATGCCTCCGCCCTGTATTCCTCCGGGCACGGTTTCTACGCCGCCCTTGAGCGTATTCTTCATGCGTATCTTGCGCTGCAGCATGGGGGGAAGTTTCAACCGGAAAAGACGCACCGCGCGGTGAACTACTTTAGCTTAAGCGGCGTATGCATGGACGGTGATATTTCTGCGTTCATGGAGCGTTGCCGTCGTGTGGATACCGCCATGCGTTCGGGGCGGACGCTGCAACCCGGATGCGGCACCATGCTTTTCTACGGCCCTCCCGGTACGGGAAAAACGGAGCTGGCCCGCTTTATTGCCGACGCGCTGCACAGGGAATGCCTTGTGAAGCGTGCCAGCGATCTGCTTGGTCCTTTTGTGGGCATGAGTGAACAACAGGTGGCGGCCGCTTTTGATGACATGGAAAAGAGCGGAGCGGTGCTCGTCATTGATGAGGCAGATTCCTTTCTTTATTCGCGTGACACGGTTCAGCAATCCTGGGAAATTACCCTTGTCAATGAATTTCTGACCTCATTGGAGGAGTGCCGGGGCTTCTGCATATGTACCACAAACCGGATGGAGCATTTTGATAAGGCTGCGCTGCGGCGCTTCTCCCATAAAGTAAAGTTCCGTTATGCCGACGGCGCGCAGGCAGAGGCTCTGTACAGCGCGCTTCTTGCGCCCTTATGCAGGGATGCCATGACCGAATCTCTCCGTCAGAAGCTTGTGAACATGCGGTTCCTTGCGCCGGGGGATTTTCATGCGGTGCGGGCAAAGTATAATCCGCTTTTTACCAGACCTGAGGAGGTCAGTCATGAGCTTCTTGTGCAGGCTCTCGCGCATGAGATGGAACTGAAGCTCGACACGAAAAAGACGCTTTGAAAGGAGAGACACAGCCCCTGTGTTTTTGGGAAAATGCCCCTCCATGAGAAAAGCATGAATATGTGTATGGTTCTGTATGCAGAGAAGTATTTTTTATGTTTTTCCGCAAAGAAGAAAATTCCTGTCCTGTAAGAAAAAATGGGGAATACGGATGAGCATGTTGAAGGCAACGATGCCGTTGCCGGGAAGAAATGATGTTGCCTGAACATCTTGAAAAGATCATTCGTGAACATGAAGGAATAACGCTCTTCCGTCGGAGGACAGGCAGGCATTGCGGAAGGCGTTTCAGGAAGAGCGGGGGCAGAGTCCGGTGAAGATCGGGAAACGTCATGTCCTCATGCCTGCGGTCATGACGGAAGGCAGGGACTCTGGAAACCATTGCGCCCTTGCCGCCGCCGGGTTTGCCGTCGATTCTGCCCTTGTCATCATTTTTCCCCTGGACTGCCGGTATATCGTCATGAACCTGATGTGCGGCGCCGACATGTTCATCCATGAATGTTCCGCATCGCATGAAGCTGTGGGAATGCCGGCATGCCATCGCCGGAGGTTATGAGCCGCGGGGAGAAAGGCGATACGGTGCTATGAACCACATGAATTACAGGAAGCAGAAAGTAGGAGAGAGGCGGGATATTGTGGGTTATTAAGGGAGATATCAGGACGCGCCTTTCTAAAAAAGTATTGAAAAGAAGAAAGGATAGAAAGGGGACTCAAGCCGGGAATAAAAAGAGCGGCAGAAAATGCGGCGTTCCAGCAGGAAAACAACAAGTTGTTATTTCCCCGGAAAAAATAGAGGGAGAAAGAGGGAATGCCCGAAGAGTCCAGAAAACATTTAAAGACGTTTAACACTTCCTGAAAGCCTGTTTAATCAAGGTTTCGCAGTTCAGGGTTGTTTCTACCTTGCTCAGATTTTGGCCTGTTCGGCCTGTATTTCCAGCAAGGCGAGTTTCAACCGAGGTGTTGAAACCATGCAGGGAAAAGTTTCCGTTATGTCGGGCATGGCGGAAGAGAGAAAAGCGAGCGCTCAAAAGCAGGGAAATTTGATGGAGATGGCGGACGGTGGGGGCCCCCCGGTCCGCTTTCGCGGCTACCCCACATAGCACTCAGCGAGCCTTACGCCCGGGTTACGGCTGGGAGAATATTACCGTGTCACGCCGCCCATGGAGAACGATAAAAAGAAGTCAGCAAGAACGCAACCGGGGAAACATCCCAATAGTGGTGAACGATTCCGCGGTGACGGCTCCGGCACAAGATACCCCTGATACAGGGGACAACATACGATACGGCAACGGGAGAGATATCGCGGGGAGAGAGGCGTGAAGGAGTGTGAGTCCGGCTCCGCAAGCTGTCTGCCGTAGTTTCAGGGGCGGCGGATGAGGCACCAGTCATAAAAAACTTTTTAAACAATACCAATGGTGTTGTTGTTATGAAAAAACATCCGTGCCGGCGGGAAATACTTTTTCTCAGGTTGTTGTTTAACAACTGATAAACTTAATGAAAACAATATGTTATGCGAATTTCCCTTGCCATGAGCGAGTTTTTTTGCTAATACCTTGAGCACGCGGAAAGAGAAGATTCCGCGCGCCTGCTGTGACCTCATGCAGACCATGGCGAAGCAGACAGGGTGGGATAATCAGCTTTGTACTGTGAAGTAGCTGTGGGAATAGTGAAATGAGGAAAGTCCCGCCTTACCTTGGGCCGGGCATGGGGCGGTCGTCTTCGGCCGCCCCGTCGAAAAAAATGTGTTCAGGGAGGAGCACTGCGGTGGAAGATCAGCAAATTATGGAAATCTGGAGTGAAATAAAGAAATTTGTTGCCTTGAATCCGGGAATATACACGACGATATGGAAAAACGGCCGGCAGGGCGTGCGCTTCAAGGCGGAAAATAAACATGGTGATATGTATATCTCCGTGCAGGATGATGAGAGCACGGCAGCTTCCGGGGAGGCTCCGGCGGGAAAGAGTGTGCAGGGCTACAGAAGTATTGGAAAATTAAAGGACGAAGATTTTCTTGCCCTGTATCCTCTTTATCTGCGCAGAAAGAACGGAGAGGCGGTAAGCCATGAGGCCGGTCGCATAAACAGACGTCCGATTTATTTCTGGGGCCTTGTCTACTGGGCATACGAACAGAAGAAAAAGCCTTTGCCGGACTAGGTGAACCGGTTGTTTTTCAGAGAATGTTTTCGCAGAACACTTTCTGCTCCGAGGCATGAAAAGAAAAAGCCATCCGGCAGGACGAAGCCTTTCATCATAATGAAGAGACACGGGAAACGGCGCCCGGAAGCCATCCGGGGCCTTTTCCCGACGGTTCCCAGCCGGAGTAAAACAGTCTGAGCAACAACAGCGCGCCGGGCAGCCTTGAAGCAGGCTGTCCGGTTTTTCATACCATCCGGACATCGTCAGTTTTTCCCGGAAGAGATGAGATGCGGCGCGGTTATTCTGCCTCTGATGCCGTGATGAAGAAGGCGATGCGGTAACAGGAGAAAATGGTGCCGAGGGTGGAGGGAGACAGAAGCGGTTTGCGCCCTGCGGGCACCGGAAACGCAACCGCATGTTGTTCCCTTGAGGAGCGTATCGGCTTAAAAAGAAAAACCCGTTGATGATACATCAACGGGTTGTATTCTCGGTGGCGGAGAGAGAGGGATTTGAACCCTCGATACAGGTTTATGCCCGTATACTCGCTTAGCAGGCGAGCTCCTTCGGCCGACTCGGACATCTCTCCGCACAAGACGGCGTACTTGTGACACGCAACGGGACATAGCTATACTAAGCGCCGTCGCTTGTCAACCCCCGCGCGCAAGGAATTTTTCGGCCGGCATCAATGCATGTACAGGGTGCTCATGTCGATGATGCCGTGGACGCCGTCGGCATAGAAGGCGGTACGCAGACCGAAGATGCTGATGAAGGCCACAATGGCCTGAACGAGCAGGGTGATGCGGCCCATGTGCGAAAGCCCGAGCACCACGCCGCTGAAGATGACGCCCATCCAGTAAAGCTGCGTCTGCATCCAGATGATGGCGGATTTGCGCATGAACGGATCTTCCCAGGGCATGCAGGGAGCAATGGCCGTGATGATGAGCATGATCCACAGGCAGATGCGCAGGGGCATGTAGAAGCGCCCGTAGCGGACGGCGGGATCATCGGCTTCGCCCATCTGCCTGAGCTGGGAGAAGACGGCGCCGAGAATGATGGTGCAGAGCGGGAACAGCACAAGGGGGAAGATGCCGGAAAGGGTGGCGACATCTCCGGGAATGGCGGCCGCAGCTTCAGCCATGACGCATACCGCGCCGACGAGCCATGCCGCAAGGCCGCAGGGGGCGCAGCGGCGGGAGGCCGCAGCGGAAGCGAGGACAAGGAGCAGGCAGCAGATCTGGGCGGGCAGCATGGCGCCGGAGGCAAGACCGCTGAAGGCGATCAGGGAGGCGATCAGAGCCAGAGCGGCGCTGGCGGCGGAAACCTGCCAGCCCCGGGAAGAAGGAGCGGTATCGTGACGGTCCTTCCACCAGGAGAAGAAGGCCAGCCCGGCGCCGAGCTGAGAAAAGACGGTGAAGAAAACAAGCGGCCAGTTGGTGATCATGATAATCCCCCGAAGAATATTAAGGTACGATATGGCGAAACGGTGACGCGCCGGAAGGCGCGGCCCTGATAAAAATGATTTTTGCGCGCCGCGTCAAGCCATGGAACGGCAAAGCGCATGAGAGAATCGTATTTTGGTGAAAAAGGTTCCGGAAAAAAGCCGTTGCTGCTGAAACAAAGGGCGGGGCAGGTCAGAAAAACGCCTGGCCGTGGAGTGATTCATTTTTTTATGCCGAAGAAATCCGGCCTGTGCGGCCATGCTTCAGGCCGTTGCTGCTTGTTCCCTGCCGGGTGTTTTTGTTCTTTATCTTTACCGCAGGGGAGGAAAGAAAGGCAGTACCATTCTTTATGCACGAAGCAGAGATGGTTTTCCATACGGCGTTATGCCGTGTCCGGAAAGCGCTCTTCGGGAAAACATACGCTTGTTGCACATGGACAGGGCGAAGGGGCACGCCGGAAAGGGAGGTTCTGCCGTCGGAAATGCGCGGCAGGCTGGAAGCGGCGCGCCTGTTGCGGAAGGCTGCCTCTGTGGTGCTGTGCTTTTGCCGGGACGACCGCCCGCGGAAGCGTTTTCCGCATAACCTTTAAAAAGGAGCGGCATTCGGTGCGGACAGGGGAAGAGCCGCCATGCGTTTTTCCGGCGCATGGCGGCGTGTTCTGTCAGGAAACATCAGCTCTCCGGGCGGGGCAGCGCTGCATGAAGCCGATGATCTGCCCGGAGAGGATGACGGTAAGCAGGGAATAGCCTATGCGTTCCAGCGGAATGTAGGTGAGCGAAAGCGCAAGAATGAGAAGGTCGCTCAGAAGGTAGGGCCAGCGGATGTTCCATCCTGTGAGGTGGGAAATGCTCATGGCAAGGGCATCGTCTCCGCCGGGGGCTCCTCCCGCACGGACGCATATCCCCACGCCCACCCCCACGAAGAGCGCGCCCAGTACGGCGGCCGCAAGAGGATGGGAGGCAAGATGCGGCCAGAGGTGGGGAAAACGTTCAAAAATCGCGTAGAACAGGGAAAAGCCGCCGCCGGCCACCAGAGAGCAGAGGATGAAATCCCTGCCCATGAGTTTCCAGCCGAGAAGATAGCAGACGGCGTTCATGACGAGGCCGGACCAGGCGGGGGAAATATGGAACCAGTGCTGAAGCAGCAGCGTTGCCCCCAGAATGCCGCCTTCCGTGACGCCGGAAAGGGAATGGATGTGGTAGAGACCGAAA
Source organism: uncultured Mailhella sp. (assembly GCF_944324615.1). Lineage (GTDB taxonomy): Bacteria > Desulfobacterota > Desulfovibrionia > Desulfovibrionales > Desulfovibrionaceae > Mailhella. Next base: position 37,489 of record NZ_CALUWY010000007.1, on the reverse strand, counting down.
GACAGAATGGCGCTGCCTGCAAGGTTCATGAGGCAGAGCCGGGGAGAGGGGAGAAAAGACACGACGGGCTCCTTTTGCCGGATGATGGCATGGGGAGTGGATGAAGAACGCCTGAGAGCGTGTTCCCGCAGAAAAAAAACGGAGCCTGAAGCTCTGCGCCGAGGAGAAACATCCGGCCCGGCGATGGCGGCGCAACCGTGAGGGAAACTCAATGCGCCGGAGGCGCGCCTTTCCTGTACCGCAGCAGGGAAAATGCTTTGGGGAAGAACCGGCTGTGCCGGACTTTCCGGCACAAGGAAGGCACGGGCACGGCTGAGCGCAGGGCGTGAAGGGAGGTCAGGCCCGGTATCGGAGGGCCTTTAGAGGTGACTGCGCCAGTGGCGTTCCTCCATCCCTGCAAAAGAGAGGCGGAAAAGGGCGTTCTGATGAAGATTCATGACGTCATCATAAAAAATTCCGGCCGTTAAAGCAAGGTGGAGGCCGTGACGGAGCTTTTGAGGGCATGGAGCAGGGGAGGGGAAAACTCTCATGCCGCGCGCCTTGCGTGTGGGGCGTCTTGCTGCTATCACAGTTGCATTATCGCGGTTCCCCGGGAAAGGGGAGCTTCTTTTATTATGTTCCGTACATCATACCTCCTTTGATCATGGATAAAGAATCGCTGTTCCATAGAATGGAAGAGGGCGCGGGGCTGTCCGTCTGCCGAGCGGGCGCGGCCACACTGGCCCGTCTTGCGGTGGAAGCGGTGCGGGCCGGGCGTCATGCGGCCCTGGCCGTGCGCAGCCGCGACGCGCTTTCCCTTATGCGCGGTCTGACCACGCTTTTCACGCCGGAGCTTTCCGTAGGGCGCATAGGCGCCTCCGGGCAGTCGCTGGATAATACGCAGTCGCCCCTGTGGGAGCGGCCGTGGGTCTTTCTGCCTCCCTTCAGCGCACGAACGCTCAGCCGGGAGGGCTGGGCCGAGCGCATGAGCGTGCTGTATGCTCTGCGCACGGGTACGGCAAAGGGCGTTGTCTTTACGCTGGACAACATGATTCCCCTCCTGCCGCCTCTGGACTTTCTGGACACAAGAACCATGACCGTGCGCCTCGGGGAAGATATTTCCCCCGAGCTTCTCATGCAGCAGCTTGTGGAATGGGGGTATCAGCGTGTGCCCATGGTGGCCCATGCCGGGGACATGGCGCGGCGCGGCGATATTCTGGATGTGCTTCCTCCCGGGTATGAAAAGCCTCTGCGTCTGGAATTCTTCGGCGACACCGTGGACGAAATGCGCGTGTTCGACTTTGCCACCCAGCGTTCCGTGGGGCATCTGAACGAAGCAACGTTTCTGCCCGTGACGCCCTTCGGTTTCGGCGAGGCCTGGAAGAAGCAGGTGCGCAGCCACTGGAAGAGCCGTTTAAAGAACCGGAGCATCAGCGAAGTGTCGCGCCTTTCTCTGGAACACGCTCTGGAGCAGGACGACATGCGCCTTCTGCCCGGATGCGTGTATGCCGCGCCCACGGCGCTGGATGAGTGGTTCGCCCCGGATACCATGTGTTTTCTGCCCGGCCGCCACGAAATGAGGGAAGAACTTGACGAGGCGGAGGGCCGGTGGCGCGAGCATTTCCGCGTGCAGTCGGAAGAAACCAGCCTTGTGCAGCCTGCGCACCTTGCCCTGCGTGATGCGGACGGAGCGCAGAAATCCTTTGAGAGCCGCCCCCGCCTGTATGCCGAACCTCTGACCATGGGTACGGATCAGGCCGGGGAGGACCTTCTTGAGCGGACGCTGCACGGCTTTGCCGACCTCTTCCCCGGTCAGCCCGAACAGGACAGACCGTGGCAGCAGCTTTCCGCAGGACTGAAGCGCTGGACTTCCGCGCACAGACAGGTGGTGCTGGCCTTTGCTTCGGAGCGCGGACGGCGCAAGTTTCTCAAGCTGGCGGAGCAGGACGGCATTCTTCCTGCCCTGCGCTACGATCCCGAGGGGCGCGGCCTTTTTGCCGTGGTGGCCCCCTACCGGCAGGGTGCGGAACTTGTCTGGGACAACGCGCTGGTGCTCGGCGAGGAGCTGCTTCAGCCGCGGGCGGAAAGTTCGCACAGGGTGGCTTCCGGCGCGTTCCGCGGGCTGGACCGGTACGATGATCTGCGCGTGGGCGACCTTCTGGTGCACAGGGATTACGGCGTGGGGCGTTTCGGAGGCCTGCACCGCATGAGCCCGGGCGGAACCGGCGTGGACAACGACTATCTTCTGCTGGAATACGCCGAGGGTGCACGGCTTTACCTGCCGGTGGACAGACTTTCCGTGGTGCAGAAGTTCAAGGCCGACGGCCCGCCGCCCGCTCTGGACCGGCTGGGCGGAAGTTCCTGGACGAACAGCCGGGAAAAGGCCCGCAAGGCCGTGGAGAAGGTGGCGGCCGACCTCATGCAGATGTATGCGTGGCGCAAGGTTGCCAAGGGCTTTTCCTATTCTCCCGTGGGAGAGATGTACCATGAGTTCGAGGCCACCTTCGGCTTCGAGGAAACGCCCGATCAGGCGCGCGCCATACAGGAAGTGTTTCAGGACATGGACAAGCCCGTTCCCATGGACCGCCTTGTCTGCGGCGACGTGGGCTTCGGCAAGACGGAGGTGGCGCTGCGCGCGGCCTTCCGTGCGGCCTGCGACGGGCGGCAGGTGGCGCTGCTGTGCCCCACCACGGTGCTTGCCGAGCAGCATTACCAGACCTTCCGTTCCCGCATGGCGGGCTTTCCCGTCAATGTGGGGCTGCTCAGCCGTTTTGTGCCCCGGGCAAAGCAGACGGAAACGCTGAAGGCGGCCGCCCGGGGGCAGATAGATATTCTCATAGGCACGCACCGCCTGCTTTCCAAGGATGTGGAACTGCCCAATCTCGGCCTTCTCATCCTTGACGAGGAGCAGCGCTTCGGCGTGCGTCACAAGGAAAAGCTGAAGGAACTGCGGAAGAATGTGGATGCCCTCACCCTGACGGCCACGCCCATTCCGCGCACGCTGCAGCTTTCCATGTCGGGCATACGCGAGCTTTCCGTGCTGGAAACCGCGCCTGCCGAAAGAAAGCCCGTGGCCACGGCCCTCATCGACAGGGACAGGGGCGCGCTCAAGCAGGTGATGGAGCGCGAGCTTGCCCGGCAGGGGCAGGTATTCTTTGTGCACAACAGGGTGCAGACGCTTCCCCGTGCGGCCGCCATGGTCAGGGAGCTTGTGCCCGGCGCCCGCGTGGGTATGGCCCACGGCCAGATGGCGGAAAAGGAACTGGAAGACACCATGCACAAGTTCTGGCACGGGGAGCTGGACATTCTGGTGTGCACGGCCATTGTGGAATCGGGGCTGGACTTCCCCCGTGCCAATACGCTCATCGTGGATCAGGCGCAGCTGTTCGGCCTGGGACAGCTCTATCAGCTCCGGGGCAGGGTGGGACGTTCCGACAGGCAGGCGTACGCCGTGTTCGTGGTGTCGGATGTGGAGCATCTGCCCGCTCTGGCCCGGGAACGCCTGCGCATCATTCTGGAAATGGATTATCTCGGTGCGGGCTTTCAGGTGGCCATGGAGGATCTGCGCCTGCGCGGCGCGGGCAATATTCTCGGCGAGGCGCAGTCCGGCCACATGGCCCGCGTGGGGCTTGACCTTTACCTGGAAATGCTGGAAGACGCCGTGGCGCGGCTCAAGGGCGAGGAGGAGCTTCTCCGCACGGAAACGGAAATCAATCTCGGCCTGCCCGCCCACATTCCCGACACCTATATCGAAGATGCCCACGAGCGGCTGAAGTATTACAAGATGCTTTCTTCCGCCACGGACGGGGCGGCGCGCGAAAATGTGGAAATGGAGATGCGCGACCGTTTCGGCCCCTTCCCCGAGGCGCTGGAAACCTTCCTTGCCGTGCTGGCCTTCAAGGCCCGCGTGAACGAACTCGGCGTGGCGCGGGCGGATCTGTGGGCCGACCGCGTGCGCGTGACCTGGGCCGAAGGGCAGAAGAGCGTGCGGCCCGAGGCCATTGTGCGGCTTGTCATGGAGCACAGGGACCGCATCAGGCTCCAGCCCCCGGCAACGCTGGAACTTTCCCTTGAGCCGGGGCGCACGCCTGCGGAAAAGCTCGATGAGGCGCGTACCCTTCTGGGCAGCCTGAAGACGGAGCAGAAAAGTGCGTGCGAGCAGGGCCCGGCGGAGGAGATTTCTTCACGGAAATCTGCATGTCGGAACGTTGCCAGTGTGAAAAAAACAGGCTATAAGCAAACATCGTAACGACTATCAGGAGTGTGCTCTCTTGCGTACCCTTTTCATATCTCTGGCCTGCGCGGCCTCTCTTTTTTCCGTGCAGCCCGCCCTGTCGGCCCCGATTGCCCGCATTGTCGCGGTGGTCAACGGTGACATGATCACCTCCCGGGAACTGGACAAGGCTCTTCAGCTGGAACTTGTCGGGCAGAAGATCGACCCCGTGAAGAAACCGCAGATGGCGGAAGAAGTGCGGAAGGCCGTGCTCGACAGAATGATCAACGACAAGATCCTCCTTCAGGAGGCCAAAAAGGAAAGCATTACGGTTTCCGATGCCGACGTGGACGCCGCCGTCGACCAGATCGTCAAGGACAGCAAACTGGAACGCGACGTGTTCTTCAAGCAGATGGCCAAGGACGGACTTACGGAAAAGACCTTCCGCGACAAACTGTATATTCAGCTCGTTTCCCAGCGCCTCATGTCGCGCAACGTGGTGAGCAAGGTTGTGGTCACGGAGGATGAAATCAACGATTATTACCGGAAGAACATGGCGGGATTTGCCAGCGGCCGTGCCCGTGTGGGCATGCTGGTCTATCCTGCGGATGTCGATGCGGAAAAGTGGGCCGCCGACATCGCTTCCGGCAAGGTGTCGTTCCAGCAGGCCGCCCGCAAGGTGTCCATCGGCCCCAACGCCGAAGGCGGCGGCGACCTCGGCTTCATGGCCCTTTCCGACATGGCTCCGGGCATGCTGGATCAGGTTTCGCGCATGAAGAAGGGCGACGTTTCTCCCCTGCTCAGCATGAATGCCACCAAGGTACAGATAGCTCTGCTTGATTTTGAGGAAGCGGAAAACACGGATCAGAGCAATGCCGTTCCTGATTCCGATACTGCCAGGCGCATTGAACAGATCCTGCGCCAGCCCCGCCTGCAGGAACGCTTCCAGCAGTATACTGCACAGCTTCGTGACAAGGCGCTCATCGATATCCGCAACTGAGGCGCTCTATGACTCTGGCAGAACTGGGAGCTAAGCTCCGTGAGGCCCGTGAGGGCCGTGATATGGCAGTGGCCGATGTGGCCGACCGGCTCAAGATACCTACGCGCATCCTTCAGGGCATTGAGGAAGGTTCCGACCGCGTGCCCCGTACGGTGTATGTGCATCACTTCATTAAAGAATACGCCATGCTCGTGGGATTTTCCGCCGACGAGGTGACGGAATGGCTCAAGAATCTGGAAGGATTCGAGAACATTTCCCGTCCCGTGATCGCGGAGAACACCACCTATACCTCGGTGAAGCCGAGCATACTGCCCGTGATTCTCGGCGGGGTGCTCAAGGCCGCGCTTCTGCTGGCTCTGGCCTGCGGGGCGTATATGGCCTATCTGCACTTCTTTGCCGGCCGCGACTATGAGACGCCCACCGTCATGACCGGGGAGCAGTCTTCCGCCGAGGCGCCGGTGCCCACCTGGGGGAATGCGGCTCCTTCCACGGAGCTGCCGCCCGCGCAGCCCGCGACGCAGCCCGCCCAGCAGGCCGATTCCTCCGTGCAGCAGAGCGCGCCTGCCCAGCAGGATGCCGCTGCGACCGTCCAGCCCGTGCAGGAAGGCGCGGCCCAGCCCGCCGTCACGCAGGCGCAGAACACGCCGCCTGCGGCGGAAGCGGTGCCCGCTGCCGAAAATACGGCTGCGGACGAAGCCGTGAACCTGCCCGAGGGCCTGCATCAGGTGGAAGTCATTGCCGATACCGGCGACTGCTGGATGGGCTTTGAACCCGACGGCAAGAAGCAGCAGCGCACCCTGCGCAGGGGCGATACGTTTTCCATGACCTTCCGCGACACTCTGGTCATCCGCCTCGGCAATGCGAAGGCTGTGCGCGTGGTGTACGACGGCAAGGAACTGGAACGTTCCACCTCTCCGCGCGTGGTGACCATGAGCTTCCCCCCTGCGCAGCAGTAGTTGTGCGGAAGCTTCCTTCTTCCGCGTGAAGGGCGAAGGCGGGCCTTTTGTCTGCCGGAAGCCTTTTCTGCACGAAGGAAAGCGCCCGGCAGAGGCCGGGCCTGCGTTGAGGGAGCCGCATTGTGGTGCGGCATGGAAGATACAGCATGTCCGGGATGGGGAGCGGGTGTCCGTTCCCCGTCCGTGAGAGCGGTTTAATCTCGGCATTAAACCGCTCTGTGCGTTGTGAGGAGCAGGGCTTTTTATGCAGTGGACGGACGATGCCCTGGTGCTTCGCATCGGAAAATTCCGTGAGGCGGATCTCTGGGTCCGGATTCTTGCGCGGGAGAAGGGGCTTGTCACGGCCTTTGCCTTCGCCGGGAGCGGGAGCCGCAGGCGCTTCACGGGCTGCCTCGACGTGTTCCACCGCACCCGGGTGAGCGCCGCGTATTCGCGCGACGGGCGCTTCCTCAATCTGCAGGAAGCCACGCTTCTGGCCGGGCCGGAGCGACTGCGCCGCGACTGGCGGCGGCAGGGCATGGCGGCCAACTGCGTGCGTTTTCTGGAAGCCATGGGCGTGCCGCCGGACAACGCGGGCGCAAGTTACGCGCTCATGCACGGCATGCTTCAGCTTCTGGAAGAAGAGGACGACGTGCCGGCCGTCATGCCGGTGCTTTTTCGTTTCCGCCTTGCGGCGGAGCAGGGCTATGCCCCGGAACTTGGTGTCTGCGCCCGCTGCGGGCGTGCCCTGAGCGAGGTGGAGGAGGCGCATTTTCTGGTGGGAGAGGGGGCCGCATGCTGCCCTTCCTGCCGCCGATCCGGCGATATGAGCCTTTCTCTGGGGCAGGAAGCTCTTGACGTACTGGGGAAAGTGAAGGAATACTCACCGCAGTCATGGGGCAGGCTGCACCCTTCGCCGGAAGGCGCAAGGCAGGCCGCGCGCCTGATCGACGCTTTTGTGCGGTACCATCTCGGTCTCGAATGGGCCAACGGCCGGTTCAAGGCCATGTAGCGGCGCGGCCGGACAGGCTTTTTGCAGGTCTGCGGCGCGACGGCAAGCAAGGCCAATGCTCCATTGGCGAATTTCAGGAGTGATACATGAATTTTCAGGATGTTATTCTGACATTGCAGGACTACTGGGCCAGACAGGGCTGTGCCGTGGTTCAGCCTGTGGACCTGGAATGCGGTGCGGGCACCTTCAACCCCTCCACCTTCCTGCGCGTTATCGGCCCCGAGCCCTGGAAGGCCGCCTATGTGGAACCTTCGCGTCGTCCCACCGACGGCCGCTACGGCGACAACCCCAACCGCCTCCAGCATTACTTCCAGTTCCAGGTCATCATGAAGCCTGCTCCGGCGGATCCTCAGCAGCTGTATCTCGACAGCCTGAAGGCCCTCGGCATCGACCCGGCAAAGCATGACATCCGCTTTGTGGAAGACGACTGGGAATCCCCCACTCTGGGCGCCTGGGGCCTCGGCTGGGAAGTGTGGCTCAACGGCATGGAAGTGTCGCAGTTCACCTATTTCCAGCAGGTGGGCGGCATCGACCTTTCCCCGGCCAGCGTGGAACTCACCTACGGCCTGGAACGCCTGACCATGTATCTGCAGGGCGTGGAATCGGTGTACGACATCAAGTGGAACGATTCCATCACCTACGGCGACGTGTACCATCAGAACGAATACGAGCAGTCCTGCTACAATTTCGATCAGAGCGACGCCGCCATGCTGCTTCAGCACTTCAACGACTACGAAAAGGAATGCCTGCGCCTCATCGACGTGAAGCTTCCTCTTCCCGCCTATGACTACTGCCTGAAGTGCTCCCATACGTTCAACCTGCTGGATGCCCGCGGGGCCATTTCCATCACGGAGCGCGCCGGTTACATCGCCCGCGTGCGCACGCTTGCTTCCGGCGTGGCCCATCTTTATGCCGCCCAGCGCGAAGCCATGGGTTATCCCATGCTGAAGAAGGGGTAAACCATGAGTCATTTTGTTCTTGAAATCGGCGTGGAAGAACTGCCCGCCCGTTTCCTCGCCTCTCTGGAGCGCGAGCTGCATGATCGTTTTTCCGCCCTTTTTGCGGAACACGGCCTGACCTTTGACGAGCTTACCGTGGACACCACGCCCCGCCGCGCCGTGCTTCATGCCCGCAATCTGCTTTCCTCCACCCCCGTGCGTGAGGAAGTGGCCCTCGGCCCTTCGCTGAAGGCCGCCTATGATGCGGAAGGCAATCCCACCAAGGCCGCCATGGGCTTCGCCCGGGGCCAGGGGGTGGAGGTGGCCGACCTCTTCCGCCAGGAAACGCCCAAGGGCGTGTATGTGGCCGTCCGCAAGACCGTGGGCGGCGTTTCCGCCTCCTCCATCATTGCCGGGGCTGCGCCTGCCATCATCGCCGCGCTTCCCTTCCCCAAGCGCATGCACTGGGGGGAGAGCCATTTTCTCTTTGCCCGTCCGCTGCGCTGGGTCGTGGCGCTCATGGATGCGGATGTGGTGCCCTTCACCGTGGCGGATGTCGCTTCCGGCCGCATGACCACCGGTCATCGCGTGCACGGCAAGGGTCCCTTTGAAGTGGCCTGTGCCGATGACTTCGATGCCGTGCTTGCGGAAAAGTGCGGTGTCGTCGTTTCCGGCGCGGAGCGCCGCCGTATCGTGGTGGAGGGCGGCAACAGACTTGCCGCTTCCGTGAACGGCCACATCCTGTGGAAGGAAGGCCTGCTGGACGAAGTGCAGGGCCTGAGCGAGCATCCCGTGCCCATTCTGGGGGATTTCGATCCCTCCTTCCTCGAACTTCCCGCCATCGTGCTTCTGACCAGCATGGAAACGCATCAGAAGAGCTTCGGCGTGGCGAGTGAGGACGGCACGCTTCTGCCGCACTTCCTTACCGTGTCCAACGTGGACTCTCTGGAGCCCGAACTTGTGAAGAAGGGCTGGGAACGCGTGCTGCGCGCCCGCCTGGAAGACGCCCGCTTCTACTGGAACACCGACATGAAGGCTTCCTTCGAGGTGTGGAAGGAAAAGCTCGACCATGTCATCTTCCTCGGACCTCTGGGCTCCATGGGCGACAAATGCCGCCGTCTTTCCGAACTGTGCCGCTGGCTTGCCGGGCATCCCGGCGTGAAGGGCGCAGCTTCGGTGAACCCCGAATCCGCCGCCGTGGCCGGACGCTGCGCCAAGGCCGACCTTGTTTCCCAGATGGTGGGCGAGTTCGACACGCTTCAGGGCATCATGGGCGGTATTTACGGGCACAAGATGGGCCTTGACGGCGCCGCCGCCGATGCCATTGCCGAACAGTACCTGCCTGCGGGCCCGGATACCCCCGTGCCCGCCACGGATCTCGGCGCGCTGCTTTCCATGGCCGACAAGGCCGATACGCTGGTGGGCTGCTTCGGCCTGGGGAACATCCCCACGGGCGCGGCCGACCCCTTTGCCCTCCGCCGCTGCGCGCTGGGCATCGCGCGTATTCTCATGGAAAAGGGCTACCGCATCCCGGTGGAGGAATTCTTCGCCAAGGCGCAGTCCCTGTACAGCGACGACATCCGCTGGAAGCTGGAAAAGCCCGAAGCCCTTGCGAAGCTCAATGAGTTCTTTGCCGGCCGTGTGAAGAACCTCTTCCTGACTCAGGGCAACGACACCCTGCTGGTGGAAGCGGTGATGAACGCCGGCTGCAGCGACGTGTGGGCCGCCTCCCGCCGCCTTGCCGCGCTGGTGGCGGAAAGCGGGAAGCCCGGCTTTGCCGACAACGCACAGACCTTCAAGCGTGTGGCCAACATCCTGCGCAAGCAGGGTGCGGGCGCTCCGAGCACCTTCTCCCGTGAGCTGCTCATGGAAGAGCCGGAAAAGGCCCTTGCCGACGCTCTGGACGTCATGACCGCAAAGTTTGACGAACTGTGGGCGCAGGATCGCTTCGACGAGCTTCTGGCGCTCATGGACGGCGTGCGTCCCACTGTGGACGCCTTCTTCAACGGCGTCATGGTCATGGCCGAAGACGAGAAGCTCCGCGCCAACCGTCTGGGCCTTCTGCAGGTGCTGCTTTCCCGCATGGGAAAACTGGCCGATTTCTCGGCCCTGCAGATGTAACGTTTTTTGGAAACGCCTTTCTGAGGCGAGGGTTCGCCAGGAGACGGAAAAGGCCGTTTTTTTCCGTTTCCGGGCGGCAAATGCAGTCTGTTTTGCGAGGAGCGTGAGCTCCTCTTGACAGAATGCGTCAAGGCGCATAAGAATAACCGTTCCGGCAATAACGGGCGGCTCCTTTTGTGCCGCCCGACAATGTATCGCATCACGCCCCGAGAGGGGCCATCATTCTGGAGGATTCCCCGTGGCTAATCATGCTTCCGCCATCAAGCGCCAAAAGCAGAGTGTCAAGCGCAACGCCCGCAACCGCGCCGCCCGTACCCGCATCAAGAACGTGGTGAAGGCCGTGCGCGCCGCTATTCAGAAGAACGACAAGGTCGCCGCTGAAGAAGCCCTGAAGACCGCTACTTCCACCGTGTCCAAGATCGCCGGCAAGGGCGTCATTCACTGGAAGAACGCTGCCCGCAAGGTTTCCCGCCTGACCAAGGCCGTCAACGCTCTGGACGCCTAAATTTCCGTTTCTCAGGAAACACCGGAAGGGAGAAAGCGCAAGCTTCCTCCCTTTTGGTGTTTTTTCTTTTTAAAAGCCGTGCAGGGTATCGCCTGCGGCATTTTCCGCTGTTTCTGCCGGAAGCTTCGCTGTGCCGGAATGTGATCACGGTCATGGTTTCGGCCCGGAAATATTTTTATCATGCCTTGCGGAATCCGGGAGCGGCCTTCTGGCAGGGGGAACGTTCCTGTTCCGGGGGAGAGCGGGCGACGGCCCGCGGAGCAAAACGGCGTCTTGCCGGCGGTATGCGGGCGGAGCGGCTTCCGAACCTGCCTGTTTTCGGGGGAGATCCGCGCGCGGGAGAAAGCCAGGGAGAGGGTTCCGGGAGAGAATTCCGGAATGCCTGCAGCAGGAGCGGACTATGGTGGAGAGTGGAGAGGCTTTCCGCGACATGCGGGAGAGACTGGGCGCGTGTTTTCCGGAGCTGAGCGTGCAGGAGACGGAGCGGCTCGCCTCCGCCGCGCGTATGTCTTCGTATGCCAAAGGGGAATGGATATGCGTCGAGGGGGGATGCTCGACCGTGACCTGCTGGCTGGTCTCCGGCCATGTGGAACTTCTGAAGGGTTCCATGGCGGGAAAGAACACTGTGCTGCATGTGGTGCGGCCGGGGCATTTTCTCGACCTGTACGGCGTGCTCGGCGGAGGAGCGGCCTTTCTTTCCGCCCGGACACTTTCCCCCTGCGAGGTTCTCGGCATGGAGAACAGGGTGTTTCGCGCGCTGCTTGCGGAAAATATGGGTCTTGCCCAGCGCGTCATGCGGGCCCTTGCCGTGCGGCAGCGCATGTTCATCAATAAGATTGCGGTATCGCAGGGAAAAATTTCAGTGCGCCGCCGTGTGGCGGGCTGGCTTCTGCACAAGGCCCGCGTGGAGAAAAGCACGGTCCTGGAAGATGTCATCACGCGCGAGGTGCTGGCCGGGCTCCTCGGCCTTTCGCGCGAGAGTCTGAGCCGTCAGCTCAGCCGTTTCGCCCAGGAAGGGATGATACGGCTGGAACGCCGGACCATTGTGCTTACGGATGAAGCGGCGCTGCGGCGCTGTCTTATGGAGGAATGATGCGGACCTGCATAGTGTATTCTTCCCGTACGGGAAACACCCGCGCCGTGGGGGAGCGCCTTGCCGAGGGGCTGGAGCTTCCGCTGTTTCGTGTGGAGGAAGCCCCCTCTGCCGGTTACGACTGTTTCATTCTGGGCTTCTGGACCTGGCGCGGCGGACCTGACGCCGCCATGGCGGCCTTCATGAGCCGCCTGCGGGAAAAAGACGTGTTTTTTTTCGGCACCATGGTGGCCGGGCCGGATTCTCCCCATGCAGAGCGCTGTGCGGAACGCGCCCGCGCCCTTCTGGAAAGGGGCGGATGCCGCGTGCTCGGGCATTTCTTCTGCCGGGGCAGGATGGATGAGCAGCAGCTCAAAAAAAGCGCGCATCCGAATACGCCGGAACGCATGGCACGCATACGCCTGGCGTCCACTCATCCCGATGAGCAGGATTTCTGCCGTGCGGAACGCTGCGTGCGTGAGGCTCTTTTTCCTGTCCGGGGCGGAGAGGCGGCGTTCTGCGGCGCAGGGTGCCGTGTCTGAAAAGGCGCCCTGCGGCTGCCTTGTGTTTTCTGCATGCGTGAGTCAGGCGCGCTGACGCGGCGAGGCATTCCTTCCGCGGCCTTGTTTTTGCGCGTCTTCGGAGGGGAGAGGCGCATTTTTCCGGGGAATCTTCCCCTTGAAAAATTCCTTTGTTAAGGCACAATGCGCCTTGCGCGGCGCAGGGGCGCCCGCGTCCTTTTTCCCCTTACCGCGAGCGAGCCATGCCTGAACAGCTTTTTCAGCTTCATTCCTCTTTTGCGCCCACCGGCGATCAGCCCGCCGCCATCGACGAACTGGTGGCGAACCTCAACGCGGGCATACGCGATCAGGTGCTTCTGGGGGTCACCGGCTCGGGCAAGACCTTCACCATGGCCAACGTCATTGCCCGCACGGGCCGCCCGGCGCTCATTCTTGCCCACAACAAGACTCTGGCCGCCCAGCTCTACGGCGAGTTCCGCGCGCTTTTCCCAAAGAATGCGGTGGAATATTTCGTTTCCTATTACGATTACTATCAGCCCGAAGCCTATGTTCCTTCTTCCGACACCTACATCGAGAAGGATTCGGCCATCAACGACAATATCGACAAGCTTCGTCATGCCGCCACCCATGCGCTGCTCACCAGGCGCGACGTCATCATCGTGGCTTCCGTGTCGTGCATCTACGGCCTGGGTTCGCCGGAATACTACGCAAGACTCATTATTCCCGTGGAAGAGGGGCAGTCCGTTTCCATGGAGAACATCATCGGCAGGCTGGTGGACATACAGTACACGCGCAACGACTATGACTTTCACCGCGGCACCTTCCGCGTGCGCGGGGACGTTCTGGAAATCATTCCCGCCTATGAAGATGAAAAGGCGCTGCATATCGAATTCTTCGGCGACGAGATAGACGCCATACGCGAGATAGACCCGCTCACCGGCGAGGTGCTGGGCCGCATTTCCAAAACCGTCATCTACCCTGCAAGCCACTATGTTTCCGACCGCGACAACCTCACGCGCGCCATGAGCGACATACGCGAGGAACTGCGCGAGAGGCTCACGCAGTTTCAGGAAGGGGGCAAGCTCCTGGAAGCCCAGCGGCTGGAACAGCGCACGCAGCTTGACCTTGAGATGATGGAGGAGCTCGGCTACTGCAACGGCATAGAAAACTATTCCCGTCATCTGGACGGCCGTGCCCCCGGGCAGCCGCCCGCCACGCTGCTGGATTATTTTCCCGAAGATTTTCTGCTGTTCGTGGATGAATCGCACATGAGCATTCCGCAGGTGGGGGCCATGTTCAAGGGCGACCGTTCCCGCAAGAACACGCTGGTGGATTACGGTTTCCGCCTGCCTTCCGCGCTGGACAACCGCCCGCTGCAGTTTGCCGAGTTCGAGAAGCGCATAGGGCAGAGCATTTTTGTTTCCGCAACGCCCGGCCGCTGGGAACTGGACAGAAGCGCGGGGCTTGTGGTGGAGCAGGTGATACGGCCCACGGGCCTTCTGGATCCGCCTGTGGAGATACGGCCGGTGAAGGGGCAGATGGATGATCTGCTCGGCGAGTGCAAGGCCCGCGCCGCGCGTGGGGAAAGGGTGCTCGTGACCACGCTCACCAAGCGCATGGCCGAAGACCTGACGGAATATTTCAATGAGATGGGGGTATCTTCCCGCTACCTGCATTCGGATATCGACACGCTGGAGCGCATTGCCATCATCAGGGCGCTCCGTGCCAAGGAATTCGATGTGCTGGTGGGGATCAATCTCCTGCGCGAGGGGCTGGACATTCCCGAAGTTTCCCTTGTGGCCATTCTGGATGCGGACAAGGAAGGCTTTCTGCGTTCCACAGGTGCCCTCATTCAGACCTTCGGCCGCGCCGCGCGCAATGCCGGGGGCCGCGTCATTCTGTACGCCGACAGGGTGACGGCCTCCATGCAGGCCGCCATGGACGAGACAGGGCGGCGTCGCGCAAAGCAGATGGCCTATAATGAGGAACACGGCATTGTGCCGCGCACCATCATGAAAGGGCTGGAAAACCCGCTGGACAATCTGTACGGCAAAGAAGAGGATGGCGGCGCAAAGAAGGGCCGTGGCGGGGACAAGTCCCGCAGCCGCGGCGGATCCCGCAGGAAGGCGGAGAGTCGTGAGGACGCCGCACCCCGTACTCCTGCCGATATCGCAAGGCTCATCGAAGAGCTGGAAAAGGCCATGCGTCAGGCGGCGAAGGAACTGGAATTCGAGCGCGCGGCAGAGCTGCGCGACCGTGTGCGCGCCCTGCGCGAGAGGCTTTATGTGAGCGGAGAAGGGGAAGAGTGACCCCGGCTTTCGCGTGCCGTGCAACGGGCGCGGGCAGGCTCTGAAGAAGGTACGCAGGCGTGCGGGCGGAAGAGATGCGCCGCGCCCGGGGCTTTTTTCGGCATGTTCAGGCAGGGAGAAAAGGCTCCTTCTTCTGCAGAACGTTGAAGGGTTCGGGGGCGTGCGGTCCTGTTCCGTTGCGCCCCCCTGAAAAAAACGGTATTTTTAAAGGTTCGGGGCATATCATTCCATGGCAGATCACAAGAAGAATTTTCTGGACGGAATGCGCGACGGCATTCCCATTGCGCTGGGGTATTTCGCCGTGTCGTTCACGCTGGGCATAGCGTGCCGCAATATCGGACTTTCCGCGCTGCATTCCACGGTGATGAGCTTTACCAATCTCACCTCCGCCGGGGAATTCGCCGCGCTCGGCATCATGGCGGCCGGGGCCTCCTACTGGGAAATGGCCCTTTCCCAGCTGGTCATCAACCTGCGCTACATGCTCATGTCGTGCTCGCTTTCCCAGAAAATGGCGCCGGATACGCCCATGTATCACCGCCTTCTGGTGGGGTACGGGGTGACGGATGAAATCTTCGGCATTTCCGTGAACGTACCCGGCAGGCTGGACCCCTTCTATACCTACGGGGCCATCTGCATCGCTTCTCCCGCATGGGCTCTGGGCACGCTGCTCGGCGTGGTGCTCGGCAATGTTCTGCCCGCCCGCATCGTGGTGGCGCTCAGCGTGGCTTTGTACGGCATGTTCATCGCCATCATCGTGCCCCCGGCCCGCAAGGACCGCCTGCTTGCCGCGCTCATTCTCGTATCCATGGCCATGAGCTGGATTTTCGCACGGCTTCCCCTGTTCGACGGCATTTCCGGCGGCATGAAGATCATCATTCTCACGGTGCTCATTTCCGGCGTGGCGGCCGTGCTTTTCCCTGTGGACAAGGGGCTTGCCGGCGGCGGAAAGAAAGAGGAAGGAGAAAGCGACCATGCGTGATGCCTATGCCTACATTGCCGTGATGGCCGTGGTGACCTATCTCATCCGCGTGCTTCCGCTTACCCTCATACGGCGGGAAATCCACAACGTCACCGTGCGTTCCTTCCTGTACTATATTCCGTATGTCACCTTGTCGGTGATGACCTTTCCTGCCATACTGGATGCGACGGGCAGTCAGATTTCCGGCTTTGCCGGACTGGTGGCGGCCGTGGTTCTCGCCTGGTTCGGGGCAAGCCTGTTCAGCGTGGCCGTGGCGGCCTGCGTGCTGGTGTTCGTCATGGAGCTGTTCATCTGCTGAGAAAGCGGGAAGAGGGGAAGAAAACAGCGCGCTTCAAAAACGCGCACCGGAGAGGCTCGTCATGGGTAAGCCGTCATTTCATGTCATAGACCGGGATACCTGGGAAAGAAGCAGTTACTTCGACCACTACTTCCATACGCTCAAGTGCCGCTACAATATCGGGGCCGACCTCGACATCAGCGCGCTTCAGGCCCTCCGCCGGGAAAAAGGGTTGAAATTCTTCCCTGCCATGCTCTATGTCGTCATGCGGGCGGTGAACCGGCACAAGGAATTCCACATGGCCTTCAATGAACACGGAGAACTCGGCTTCTGGGACGAGGTGTGGCCCTGCTATACCCTGTTTCACCCGGAAAACGAGACCTTCACCGATATCTGGAGCGAGTATTCCGAGGATTTTTCCGTCTTTTACGCCATGGTTACGGAAGATATGGAACGCTACCGCCATGTGACGGGCCACCTCAAGGCAAAGGACGGTCAGCCGCCTCATATCTGCCCCGTGTCCAGCGTTCCGTGGCTGGCCTTCACCCATTTTGCGCAGGATTCCTACGCAGAGAGCAATTTTCTCTCCCCTCTCATCAAGTTCGGCAAATACGAGGCGCGCGGAGAAAAGATCGTCATACCGGTTTCGGTTTCCGTGCATCACTCCGTGGCCGACGGCTTCCATACCTGCCGTCTCATCAACGACATGCAGGAAATGGCCTCCTTCCCCGAACGGTATCTGAGCTGAGCGGGAGGCTTTTTTCCTTCAAGGCGGCGCAGCTGTTTTTCCTGTATTCTGGCCCCGGGAGCGGAAGCTTCCGGGGCTTTTCGCATCTGCCTGCAGAGCCCTTCCGCCGTGGCAGGGAGGATGGACGCGCACTTTTTCCGGAACAGCGTGGAAAAGTTACTTTCTGGGCGGATGCAGGGGCCTCCGGTCGGCATCGGCAAGGCCCTGCAGCAGGCAGTGGTTGTTCCTGTCGCAGCGCAGCACGGCAAAGGCCGCGTCGGCGTACACCCGGGCAAGGCCCTGCTCGAAGTAGAAGCGGTGCGGCAGGCGAAGCCGTGCAAAGCCGTGGGCGGAGGCATCCACAAGTACGGCGGGAGCAGGTACGCCCGAGCAGTCGCCCTGTTTTACGCGGTCTGGTATGGGGCGGGCGATACCCAGTTCGTCGACGGCAAGAGGCATGCAGAGCGGCCCTTCCACCGTGGAGTATCGTTCGATGTCGTAGGTCAGGTCCATGTAGTCGCCTATCATGAAGGCGCGCGGGTCCCGGGGGCGGAGGGAAAGAAGGATTTCGTCTCCGGTCTTCAGCAGGTTTTTTCTGTCCACGATGGCCGTGCAGGCAACGGCGGTCATGAGAACGGCGACGAGGGCAAAGGGCAGACCGTGCCGCAGAAGGGGCGGGACCTGTGGTGTTTCCGGTCTTTCGGGTGTTTCCGGCCGGGGGCGGCGCTCCATCGGTATCCCCGCAAGGATCAGGCAGAAGCCGGGAATGCCTGCGGCCATGGTCATGTTCAGAAAATCCGTTCCGGTTTTAAAAAACGCCATGGCCACGGTTTCCAGCGGGAAGTAGTGGTCGATGGCGTAATAGAAGAGCACGAGACTTGCGGCAAGAAGAAAGATGCCCATGCCTGTGAGCGTTCTGTCGAGGGCGGGCGTGTCTTTGCTTCCGGCGTCACGGCTCCGGGCGCTGGCGGAGCCTGCAAGGATGAGGTTCAGCGCAAACAGGCTTTCCAGCGGGCTGAAGAACCAGACGGGCAGCATTGCCGCGATTCCGAGGGCGATTTTTCCGGGCCGGGAGGAGTTGCTTCCCTGGAGAAGCAGCCTGAGGAGAAGAAGCCCGAGATTCAGCGCCGCAATGGTGATGAGTATTCTTTCCGTTGTTTCTTCAAAGGCGATATGAGGCATGGACAGCGGCAGTCCGGGAAGAACGCAGAGGCAGGCAAGCGCGGCCGGGCGCAGCATCCCCCGGGGAAAACGGCCGAGGGAGGCCGCAACAAGGGGCAGGAAGAGAAGAAAAGCGAGAAGAAGGTACAGGGGCATGCCTTCGGGCACGGTCTGAGGCAGGAGAACGATGCCGGTGACAAGCGCCCAGAACATGGAGAAGAAGCGCAGAACAGGGTCTTCCATCAGCAGATAGAGGAACAGGGCCGCCGCCCATATCGAAGCCATGATGACGGGGAGGGCATAGTCAAGCAGCGATACATGGAAGCACATGGCGCCGCCCAGGATAAGTGCGGAGGAAAGCGCGGAGAGAAAAACGTTTTTTGGGCGCATACGCCGGAGAATGATGCCGCAGGCCATGCAGGCAAGCCCTGCCGCGTGCAGCACAAGGGCATTGTCCGGAAACGTGAGCGTGATGAGCGAGATGAAGGAGATTGCGGCAAGAAAACCCCCGAGGATGGACGGAACCAGGGAAACAAGGCCGAAGGAGCGCGGACTGCGGGGAAGCGTTTGCCGGAGGCGGGGCAGGGCGAGGGCCAGAAGAAAGGTGAAGAGGGTATTGGCGGCGGTGAGGAGAAGTGCCAGCCCGGCAGAGGAGAGATGGTCGAATCTGCGAAGGAGAAGGGCGTTCAGAAGCACGATGAGGGCGAGCGCTGTTTCGCACAGGGCAAGGGTGTGGCGGAAGCGCAGGGCAGAGGCTGCTATGAGCACAAGGGCCGCAGGACCTGCCGCAAGTTCCGGCAGGCCGACGGGGGTGTCGGGGAAAAAGAGAATGAGCTGAACGCACAGTGCCGTTGCCGTACCCGTCAGCAGCGTGAGCGGCAGGGCGAGCCATGCATTCAGTCCGCAGGACGAGCGGCGGCGCAGGGGCGGGAAAAGGGCGAGGGCACAGCCTGCTGAGGCCGTGACGAGAGGCGTCAGAAGGTGGAAATCCCAGGGGCGGGTGAGAAGCAGAGAGAAAGGCCGCATGCAGGAAGCCGTGAAGAGCAGCAGGATGAGAACGTTCCATAAAGCGGCGCTTCTTCGCAGAAGAAAGAGCGGAACGACGCTCGCCGCCCACACGAGGCACAGTTCCCACGCCGTGGCTCCGCTCTGGAAAATCTGCCCGAAGGTGACCCAGAAGATGCCGGTGAACAGCGCCGTGCCCAGAAGGGCGAGGGAGGCGGCATGATGGCGGCCTCTGCGTTCGGCAAGAAAGGAAAGCGTAAGACACAGGGCCGAAGTGCCTCCGGTGAGGATGAAGCGGACGGCCTCCGGCAGGCCGTACCAGTTCCAGGCGAAGAAATAGACGGCGGCGGCGAAGACGAGGGCGAAGCCTGCGGCGGAAACAGTCCTGCCGGGCAGGCGTGCAGGTGCGGGAAAATGCGGCAGAAGGGACATAGTGGCTCCGATGCCCTGCGGCGCTGGGCGTGTGTCGTGTCGCTTCCGGCGGAAGGAATCTGCATGTGGCCGGAGGGGAAAAGCCGCTCCGGGTATTACCTGCCGGAAATGAGAGTGGTGACGGTATTGAAACACGGCGCGACCGTGTCATCAAGCGAAAAACCGGGGAAAGGCCTTCCGCTGTTGCAGGAAAAAGGCTCCCGCCCCGCAGAGCTGCACGGTTTCAGGCGTGCGCTGAAGAGAAAAAGAAGCCGGAGCGAGACCTTGGCGGAACCGTTGCGGAACGCTGCGGAGGAGGTTCCGGAGCACGGGAGGAGCAGGGGATGAGAGGCTTTTTCCGGCAGGAGAAGCCGCAGGAAAAGGGGAGAAAACACCGCAGAAAAGAAAAGCGACGCGCTGCGGCGCGTCGCTTGAAAATACAGGGTGGCAGCTGCCTGCGAAGCCCGTATGCGGAAGGTGTTCCGGGGTACGTCTTCTAGGCCTTCAGCCACTTCAGCCAGAGCTGGCGGCTGCGCGGGCCGTCGCCCTCAAAAAGCCATACGGACTGCCATGTGCCGAGCAGCATTTCTCCCCCTTCCACAAGAATCTGCAGAGAAGAGCCGAAAAGGCTGGCTTTGATGTGCGCGTCGGCATTGCCTTCGCTGTGACGGAACCCTTCGTCCTGCGGGATGCGTGTGTGAAAGAAGCGCGTCATGTCGCCTGCCACATCCGGGTCGAAGCCTTCGTTGATGGTAAGGCCGCAGGTGGTGTGGGGGCAGTAGACGACCAGCACGCCGTCCTGCCAGCCGTGTTCGGCCACGGCCCTGCGAAGGGCGGCGGTGATGTTGAGCATTTCCTCCCGGGTGCGGGTGGAGACAAAGAGCTTTTCCATGTTCAGGCCTTTTTCCGGCAGTCGGCACAGATGCCGTAGAGCACCATGTGGTGCGAGGTGGGAATGAAGTCGTGCACGCGGCAGACCTTTTCCTGAAGCTGCTCGATGGCGTCGTTGACGAATTCTATTTTTTTGCCGCACTTTTCGCAGACAAGGTGATCGTGATGATGCATGCCCAGGGGTTCGTAGCGCACCATGCCTTCCTCGAAGTTCACGGCCGAGGCGATGCCCGCTTCACAGAGCAGCTTGAGGGTGCGGTATACCGTGACCTGCCCCACGGTGCTGTCCTTGCTGCGTACCAGCAGAAAAAGTTCTTCCATGGATACATGGTCGTCGGCATGCAGGAAGGCCTCCAGTATTTTCAGCCTCTGGGGCGTGACGCGGAGGCCTTTCTGCTTGAGATATTCGGAAAACTTGCGTTCTGCTTCCATAACATTGGTATCCATAGATGATTCCTCTGAGGGTATATAGTTTCCCAGAGATACTCGTTTAATCCGTTCCGGTCAATGGGCGGGAGTCCGGAACTGCTTTGGGAACAGGCCATTGCGGCGTTTCGGCTCCAGGCGGGCCTTCAGCGCAGGCCGTTCAGCGCCCTGTCGTCCAGCACGCGCAGCCATACCGCGTCGGGGGCGAACATGACGGAACCGTGGGCGTCGGAAAGCCAGAGCGCTCCCCATTCCTTGCCGGGCGCAAAGGTGAGGGTGCAGCCGTTGGCAAAGCGCAGATGCAGCTGTTCCCTTTCCTGGTTCTCCTCCCACACGCGGGCGGAGGAAACATCCACCAGAGGCTGCCCGATGACGGAGGAGAAGACGGCGCTCAGATCGCGCGGATACACGGCGTCGGCTTCCAGCACCTTGTCGGGAAGGCGGCCGTCCATCATACGCAGGCTCCCGCCGCCGTGAAAACCGAGTTCCACCCGTACCGCGCCGAAATCCAGGGCAAAGGGTTCGTCGCCGGAAACATAGACCTCGCGCCAGCCCTGAACATGGGGGTTCCGTTCGCCTATGGCATAGAGGCGGTTCAGGGAGCGGACACGTCGCAGAGGGGCACCGATGAGGTGCGCCCGGGCAAAGGCGTTTCTGAGCTCGTCGTTGCCGCCGGGGGTAAGGGCGGCATCCGTTTCCGCAAAAGGCGCCTCGGTATCATCCGCATGCGGGGCTTCCTCCTTCCCGGAGTGTTCTTCGGGAGCGTTCTCTTCATCCCATGTGGCGGAATGTTCCGGTTCCTCGCGGCAGGCCTCCTGCCGGGGCGCTTCTTCCTCTTCCGGCAGAGAGCTTGTGCATGGTGCCTCCGTATCCTGCGCCTCTTCATCGGTGAGGGGAACGGCCGTTCCGTTTTCCGCACGCTCTTCTTCCTCGGGAGGGAGCGTCTTTTTCCGGGAAGGCAGGGGCGCGGTAAGGCGCGGGGTGAAGGGCAGGCCGCCTTCTCTCAGAGACTGGAGCAGAAAAAGCCGCACGGCCGTGGTCAGGTCCAGGCCCAGTTCCTGAAAAAGGGCTTCGGCCTTTGCGGCCAGTTCCGTGTCAAGATACAGTATTTCAGGCATGATACGTCTCGTGGTTGGGGTTTGGCTGCTTCATTATTGTCCTGCGGCACGCTGAAATCAAGCGCTTGCCGCAACAGAACCCTTTGCGTATGGTAATAAGGCGTTTCTGCTCCCGGAAGGGCCGGGATTCCGGGCTTCTTCCCGGGAAGAGCGGAGCGCGCCTTCTCTTTTCGTGTTCACGTTCGTTGCATCAAGGTGGAACCTATGAAGCTGGCCGTGGTCGGTTCGCGTTCTTTTCAGGACTATGCATGGCTGGAGCACTGCCTGCTCCGCGTTTTTCGCGTGGAGGAGCTGGAGGCCGTCATTTCCGGCGGCGCACGCGGGGCGGACAGCCTCGCGGCCCGTTTTGCCGCAAGCCATGGTGTGCCCCTCATCGTTGTTCCCGCCGACTGGAAGCGCTACGGCAGAAAGGCCGGTCCCATACGCAACACGGAAATCGTGGCGCGGGCGGATGCCCTTGCCGCCTTCTGGGACGGTACGTCCCGGGGCACGCAGGACACCATAGCCAAGGCCCGCAACGCGGGCTTGCGCGTGGAGGTGTTCTTCTGCGGAAAAGGGGTGGCTCAAGGCGGCGTCATGCCCCTTCTCTGACCGGGAGTTCCTCTGCAAGGATCTCGAAGAAGGGGTGTCTCTGCCAGTCCTGCCTGTTGCCCACCACATAGAGAAGAGAGCGCGCCCGGGTAAGGGCCACGTTCAGAATGTTGGGTGTGCGCGAGGCCCACTGTCTGCTGCCCCAGCCCGCCTGTCCCGGCGCGGAACCGAGCACGAGAAAGACGATGTCGGCTTCCTTTCCCTGAAAGGTGTGAATGGTGCCGCAGCGCACCTTTTCGTCGGCAAAGCCCATGCTCCGTATGAGAAGGCGGGCGTGCCTCGCCACCGTGCGGAAGGGCGAGATGACGAAGACCGCGGCTTCCCGCGGGCCGTTTTTTCCTTCGACCACGGGCCAGTGCCTTTGAAGTTCAAGCAGCAGTTTCCGCAGGCAGGCGAGTTCTTCCTGCACAAGCTGCATGTCCGACATTCCCCCCGCCACATGGAACCAGCAGCTTGCGCCGAGGGTGCAGTCAAGGGCGGGAAAGGAGCGCTGCGCCTGCACCATCTGCCCGTCGTAGGCGATGCGGTTGGCAACGCTGAACATGGGTTCGGCACAGCGGTGATGCGCACGCAGCGGGTACCCCGTCCACAGTCTGCGGCCGGCATTGTCCATCCATGTACCCATGAGGGAGGCCCTGTCGGCCAGCGTCTGGGCGGAACGGCTTTCCGGCGACCATGTTTCAAGGTGCAGGCCGCCCTGTTCCTGCCGTGCGCGGAGCGTGGCCAGAAGCCCGGCAGGTTGCGGTACCACGGGTTCTATCTGCTGAGGATCGCCGATGACGGCGGCCTTTTCCGCCCGCCACAGCGCACCGGCGGCGCTTTGCGGCGTGGCCTGTCCGGCTTCATCCAGAAGCACCCAGTCCAGCGAGGCCTGCCCCATGCCGGCAAAGAGGCGGCTGAAGGAAGCCAGGGTGGAGGAAACCACGGGCACGATGAAGAAAAGGCAGTTCCAGAGTTCCTTTGCCGTTCCGGCCTCCACGGGAGCGCCGCGCAGGTAGCGGGCAACGGCGTTGATGTTGGCAAGGTTTTCTCTGGCGCAGGATTTGATCGTCCATTCATGCAGACGGAGCGCCTGAAGAAAGAGACGGGAACGCAGTCTTTCCAGCGTGTCGTCGTTCCATACGCTCTTGAGCTGCCATTTGGGATCACGCCAGAATTCCCGGCAGGGAAAACGCGGCGTTTCCGTATCGTGCAGGCCTCTGGTCATTTCCTCCTGCGCCTTCCGGGCGAGTTCTTCCAGAGCTTCGAGGCGCTGGGCAAGTTCTTTTGCCGCGCAGTCCTCTTCGCGCGAGGAGGAACGCAGGGCGCGGCTTTCCTCCATGAGCGCCATGAAGCGGCCGAGCAGCGCCTCGCCTTCCGGCCTCTGCTGCGCCGGGTCCTTCTGCGTAAGCGCCTGCAGGTGGCGCTTCTTCCGTTCCAGCTCCGCACGGGTGGCGAGAAAGTCCTTCTTTGCCCTCTGCCAGGCTTCCCGGGCCTTCTGCTTGCCTTCATAGCTGCGGTATGGTTCCAGAATCTCCTTCATGCCGGGCAGCGCGATGTTTTTTTCCGCATCACGGAAGCCCCACACCAGCGCGCGGGCGAACTGTTCACAGTTCCAGGCCGAGCCGAGCACGGCGGCGACAAGCCCCCATGCGGCGCAGGGCTCTCTTTCCTCATCGGCCGGGGTGAAGGCTGCGTTCACGGCCTCCGCCACGCCGGAAAAGTAGTCCGCCTCGGGAAAATCCTGCCGGGAAAGGGCCTGTTCCGAAGGAAGAAAGCGCGTGACGTTCTCCACGGCGGCATTGTTGCAGCCTGCCACCACCATGCAGGTGCCGCGCATGATGGAGGCCCTGGGCGGGCAGATCTCTCCCGAGGAGGCAAAGGCCTCGAAGGGCTGATTCAGCGCGGCGAGGCGCTCTGCGCGCAGGGTGACAAGTTCCGCCGCGACTTCGCAGAGAAGGCGCGTCTTGCCCGTGCCGGGAGGGCCGTTCACCGCCGTGAGCTGTCCGTGCAGAATTTCCGTGAGCGCCGCAAGCTGTGCGGGCAGAAGATGCTGCGACGGAGGAAAGGGCCAGCGTCCCGCAGGCAGGCGGTCGAGGGAAAGGGCTTTTTCCCTTGCCGCAGCCCCTTCCTCTCCTCCGGAGAGCACGTCGCAGCGGGGTCTCTCTTCCGCGCCTTCCAGATATCTGGCGAAAACGCCGCTGAAGCCGTGGCGGGAAAGACTGAGCAGATGGTCGAGGTCGGCAAGGTAAAAGGAGTTGAGCAGGTCGTTCTGCACGTCGTCCATGCGTCTGCCCCTGGGATCGGGCCGGAAATATACGGAACGCACCACGATGCACTCGTCTTCTCCCTCCACGTTCATCATGGCGAAAAGGCGCTGTATTTCCTCATGGATGCGGGGGCCGCGGAAGGGTTCCTCCTGTGAGCCGCTGCGCCTGTCGAAGGCGGACTGCATGTTCAGCATGTCCTGAGGAAGCTGATCGAGGCTTTTGCCCTCGATGCAGCGGGCAAGTGCGGGCACGAAGGAGGCGGGCACATAGCTTTCCGGTATGGGCATGCCCGTGCCGTCCAGCACCACGGCGGCCAGACAGCCTTCACCGGTGCCCGGTTCTTCGGGCGTTTCCGGGCGGCAGCCCGTTTTTTCCAGAATAAGGTCAAGAATGCGCCGCCGCGGCAGTACGCCGAGGTACACGATGTGCCATGCGGCGTAGAAGCCGCCGGGCAGGGGACGGAACCAGGGCAGTTCCCCGCTTTCCGCACCGGAGAAAGGCGCAGGGGCAAGGGTCGTCTGTTTTTCCGCTTCGCCGGAGGCGCTCCAGGCGGGCAGAGAGGCCGATACGGTTTCCCAGCGGCGGGCCGGGGTGACGGGCGGCCGGAAGGAGCGCGGCACCTCCGGGATGATGAAGGCCTCCACGTCGCGCCAGAAGCGGAGTATGGCCGCGTTTCTGCGGCGCAGCTCATCCTGCCGGGCCTTTTCCCGGGCGTCGGCGGCAAGGTCGGCGGCGCGTTCCGCACGTTCGAGGGTCTCGTCGACGTCGCCTTTGTCCTGCATCATGGCAAGGGCGCGGGAGACAAGATCGTCCCCCCGCACGGGACCGTTTTTTTTCGGCGCGGAAGAGGGGGCAGGTTCCTTCCGGGAAGGCGCACTCCGGGAAGGCGTGCGCTGAGAAGGTGCGCTCTGCCGGGCTGCCTTCTGCCGGAGGGAGGGTTCCGGGCATTCGCCCGTATCGGCCATGGCCAGAAAGGAGGCTGCCACCTTGCGTACCCCGTGATGGGGAAAACGCACCAGCACTCTGCCTTCGCTTACATTCAGCACCTCTCCCGTGCCCCACTGGGGCATGGAAGGGTTGATGACGTGGTCGCCTTCATGAAATTCCATGCTTACCCCCTCTCCAGCGCTTTCTTGGTTTTCCGGGTGGGCAGGGCGGAGAGAGGATCTTCCGGCCAGGGATGCTTCGGGTAGCGGCCCCGCATTTCGGCGCGCACGGAGGCATAGGCGCCGGTCCAGAAACCGGCGAGGTCGCGCGTGACCTGAAGGGGACGGCCCGCAGGGGAGAGCAGATGCACGGTGAGGGGGCACCTGCCCCGGCATACGGCGGGAGTCTCCTTCAGGCCGAACATTTCCTGAAGCTTCACGGCCAGCACGGGTCCGGCCTCGGGCAGGTAATCAATGCGGATGAGCGAACCGGAAGGCACTTCCACAGACGCGGGCGCTTCGCTTTCCAGCCGCCTTGAAAGCGCATGGGGAAGAAGGGCGTGCAGGGCCCTGTCCAGAGGAACGGAGGCAAACTGGGCGCGTCTTGTCACCCCCGCAAGCCACGGGCTGAGCCAGGATTCTCCGGGGTGCCTTTTCATGTCGTCCATCAGGCCCGCATCGCTCACGTCGGGCCATTCGTCGCCTTCCATGCGGTGCAGAAGCTGCACCCTTGCCTGCCACTGGCGGAGCTCCTCCGTCCACGGCAGACAGCCGATGCCGAGACTGAGAACGGCGTTTTCCACGTAAAAGAGCACCTTGTCCGCCGGAAAGTCCTTTCCCCGCAGGGGGGATTCCTTCAGAACAAGACTTCCCAGCAGGGTGCGCCGTGCGGCAAGCACCGATTCCGTTTTTTCATCCCAGAAAACGGTGTCCTCTTCCTTCAGAAGATGCCCATGCAGGGTTTCCATCTCGCGGCGTTCCAGAGGTGCGGCCAGATAGATGCGCCCCGTGCCCTGAGCTCCGCCGTCCATGGAGGCTACGGCAAGAAAGGGGGCGTCGGCCAGGGCGTCTTCCGCAGAAAGCTCCGCTCCGCGCCCGGAGGCAAGGCGGAACATGCCGCGTTCGCGGCGCATGGCCATGCGCTCGGGCCAGGCCAGGGAAAGCATGGCGCCGGCATGATCCTCATCGGCGATGACATCGTCGGGAGAAAGCGTTCCTTTTCCTCCGGCCAGAGAAAAAATCTGTCCGGCGGCCCTGCGCAGACGGCCGTTTTTCCGAAGTTCCGCAAGGCGGGGGCGTATGTCGCAGCCGGTGCCGGAGGAGCGCTCCTCCACAAGGGCGGCAAGGGCCGCGGCAAGGGGCAGGTGTTCGCCTGCAAGAAGCGCCATGTGGGCAAGACGGGGGTGCAGCGGCAGGCGCACAAGCTCTTTGCCGTGCGGGGAAAGGCGCGGTCTGCCTTCGTGCTGTTCCAGAGCCCCCAGAATATCCAGCGTATGGAGCGCCTGAGCCACCGAGGCATCGGAAGGCTGGGTGAGAAGGGGAATTTCTTTCGGCAGGGCGCCCCAGGCCAGAAGGTCGAGCAGAAAGGGCGCAAGATCGGCATCCAGAATTTCCGGGCGACGCCCGGGCAGAAGCGCTTCTCCCTCATGCCAGAGCCGCAGGCATACGCCCGGTTCCACACGGCCTGCGCGGCCCGCGCGCTGATCGGCGGCATCCTGCGTGACGCGGCTCGTCACAAGGGCGCTCATGCCCGTGGCGGGGGAAAAGCGCGCCGTGCGGGCAAGGCCCGAGTCCACCACCACGCGCACGCCCTCGATGGTCAGACTCGTTTCCGCAATGGAGGTGGCGAGCACCACTTTGCGCGTGCCCGGGGCGGCGGGAGCAATGGCTCTGTCCTGTTCGGCGGCGGAAAGGTCGCCGTACAGAGGGTGCAGCGACACATCCGGGGGAAGAAGCGTCAGCATGTCCGCCACGCGGCGGATTTCCCCCTGCCCGGGCAGAAAGACGAGCACCGAACCCTGTTCTTCCGCAAGGGCCCTGCGCACCGCATGGGCGGTATGGGCAAGCAGCGCTTCACGGCCGGAGAAGGAACCGGCCGGCCCCGGGGAAGCGGGGCAGGGCAGATAGCGCACATCCACGGGCCAGAGCCTGCCTTGGGCCTGACCCACGGGGCAGGGAGCAAGCTTTTCGGAAAGTTCGCCGCCGTCCAGAGTGGCGGACATGACCAAAATCTTCAGATCCCGCCGCAGGGCCCCCTGCGCCTCCAGGCAGAGGGCAAGGCCCGTGTCGGCCTGAAGGGAACGCTCGTGGAATTCATCGAAAATCACACAGGATACGCCGGAAAGCTCCGGGTCGGCGGTGAGGCGGCGGGTCAGGATGCCTTCGGTGATGACCTCCACCCTTGTGGAACGCCCGACGCGGCTTTCCAGGCGGACGCGGTAGCCTATGCGTCCGCCTGCCTCTTCTCCCAGCAGGGCGGCCATGTA
Source organism: uncultured Mailhella sp. (assembly GCF_944324615.1). GTDB lineage: Bacteria > Desulfobacterota > Desulfovibrionia > Desulfovibrionales > Desulfovibrionaceae > Mailhella. The sequence continues at coordinate 9,637 of NZ_CALUWY010000007.1, read as the reverse complement.
CCTGGCCGAGGCGCGGGCCGCAATACGGCGGGGTTCCAGCATGAGAATGGTGCCTTCCATATGCTCCATGAGAAAGAGCGGCACGCGCGTGGTCTTGCCGGAGCCGGGTGGGGCGGTGAGCAGGGCGCGGCCGTGGGTGTTCAGTGCCTCCAGCAGGCCGGGAAGGGCGGATTCGACGGGCATGTTCATGAATGTGTTCCTGCGCCGTTGCGGCGGAATGCGCGCTGAGAGAACGAAGAGCGCGCCTGCTCCGAAGGAGCGTGTATGATATCGTGGACGACGGGGGAGAATGTAGCGGGAAGCGGGGAAAAAGAAAAGGCGCGGCCGTGGGGCCGCGCCTTTTATCGAACGGTATGCTCAGGCCGATCAGGCTTCACGCTTCTTGGTGAGCACGGGGAGGGCTTCACGCACGAGGAAGACGGCGAGGATGAACAGAATGGCGGCAAGGCCGGCCTGCAGGTAGGCGGCGAAGAGGTCGCCCTGACCGGCGGAAATGGCGATGACCTTGTCCTTGAAGGTAAGGGCAAGGGAGGTGAGGGTCACAAGAATCATGAACACCATGGGGAAGATGAACATCTTGTGATTGCGCGCCGCATTCTTGAGCCAGGCGGCCACGGCCAGCAGGGCCAGACCGGCGAGGAGCTGGTTGGAGGCGCCGAACAGAGGCCACACCTTGGACCAGCCGCCCATACCGAAGGCGATGCCCACGATGACGGTGAAGCCGGTGGCAAAGTACTTGTTGCACAGCACTCTGCGGAAGTCGGTGACGTTTTCGGGCGTTTCGCCGGGGTTCAGCCAGAATTCGGAGAGCATGTAGCGGGCGAGACGGGTGGCGGTGTCGAGGGAGGTGAGGCAGAAGGCGGACACGGAGAGGATGAGCAGACCGTAGGCGGTCTTCTGCGCTTCGGGGCTGTCGAAGCCTACCACGGCGAGCATTTCAGAGATGCCGCGCGCGAAGACGGCGGTGGGGGGCATCTTGAAGGCGTCGGCGCCGGCCTGAGAATAGATGTAGCCGATGGTGATGAGGGAAATGATGGCCAGGGCGCATTCCACGAGCATGGCGCCGTAACCGATGATCCGGGCGTTCTTTTCGCTGTTGAGCTGCTTGGAGGTCGTACCCGAGGAGATGAGGGAGTGGAAGCCGGAGATGGCGCCGCAGGCGATGGTGACGAAAAGTACGGGGAAGAGGTACTGGCCGTTCACTTCAAAGCCCACGAAGGCGGGCAGGGACAGCGTGGGGTTGGCGGCGAACACGCCCACCACGGCCGCGATGATCATGGCATAGAGCAGGAAGGAGCTCAGATAGTCGCGGGGCTGGAGCAGAATCCACACCGGGGTGACGGAAGCCACGAAAATGTAGATGCCGATGATGTACATCCAGGTGGTGCCGGAAAGGTAGATGGGGCACTTGAGGCCGATGACGATGCAGATCACGAGCACGATGATGCCCACCACGGTGCACACGGAAAGGGGCAGGTTCTTGCGGTACACGCAGAAGCCGAACACCACGGCCATGAGGATGAACAGCATGGAAATGGTGGCGGTGGAGCCGTTGGCTTCAATGAGGGAGCCGTCGGGAGCGAAGCCGTTGAAGGTGCCCGCCACGATGGAGGCAAAGGCCGCAATGACGAGCAGCAGCGCGAGGTAGGCGAACACGATGAACAGGCGCTTGGCGCGCACGCCGATGTTCTGGGAAATGACTTCGCCGATGGATTCGCCCTTGTGGCGCAGGGAGGCGAAGAGCGCGCCGTAGTCATGCACGGCGCCGAAGAAGATACCGCCTATGATGATCCACAGGAAGCAGGGAAGCCAGCCGAAGAAGGCCGCCTGAATGGGGCCGTTGATGGGGCCGGCGCCGGCGATGGAAGAAAAGTGATGGCCGAAGAGCACGGGAGTCTTGGCGGGAACGTAGTCCACGCCGTCCTGCATGGTGTGCGCGGGCGTGGGTCTTGTTTCATCCACGCCCCACTGCTTCGAGAGCCACGCGCCGTAGAAGACGTAACCCGCGAACAGGCAGGCGAAGCCGATGAGAAGAATGACAACGGAACTCAATTTAATTCCTCCTCAATTGAGTTAGCACTTTTCCAGATTTCCGCGTATGAATTTTTCCAGATCCCTGCCCGCCCCGTTGACCGCGACGGCCCCCGTGGCGAGATCCACGGCGGCGGCGCGAAAATCCATCCAGCCGTGGAGAGACAGCAGAAAGTCCTTGTGATGCCGCGACCTCCGCACGGCTCTTGCCGCCTCCTCCGTCATGCTGTCGCAGACGAAGAGCGCGGTGATGAAGGACGACCGGTGTTCGATGTGAGGGTGGACATGACCCATGCCAAGCTCAAGAGCCTTCCCCCGGCAGGTGTCATATACGTCCGCACTCAGTTCAGGAACCGAGAACACATACACGAATTCATGGGTTTCCGCGCGCCAGAGCCGGATTTTCCGCGAGAGCACGAAGCACTCGTCGCTGGAGTGGAAGGCGTAGCAGGCGGCAAGCAGGGGCGCCCCCTCCTCAACGGGCCTCTTGTCGAAATAGACGGTGTAGGCGTCGTTGAGTTTGGCAAGCATGACTGATCTGCTGACGGGCATTCCCGTACCTCCTGTAACGTTTTCCTGAAGCGGCGGGTTCAGGGTGCCGCGCGGCTTTGCGGGGCAAGGATTCCCCGATCTGCTCCGGCGGCGTCTGCCGGTCACCTCTGCAGGGGTGGCGCGGCCTGTTTACGCTATCACGGGGCAAAGTTGGTGCACAAGAAAAAATTATATTGTGAAAAAAGAAATTAGAATCCGTGATCATGGGAAATACAGGCCCGGAAATATTTCGGAATTTCTTCTGATACGGCCTGACGGAACAAGTCGTGCAGGGCGGTTTCCGGGGGAGGAAGACTTCCTGACGCACGCCATGTGCGAGGCGTCTTTCTTTCTGGAAGATACAGAAGAAAGTACCCTCCCGGCAGGGGGAAACAGAGCTGTTTTTTCTTTTTTCACGGGAATGCTGCATGATGCTGCACGGCGTTTTTCATGAATATGCGTCCGGGGAAAAACGTCGCTCTGCCCGTAGAGGGCAATATGCGGAGCAACAGGGAAATGCTGCTGTACATGTGAAACAGGGAACATGTTCGCATGGCGGCGGGCTGCACCGCAGGAGCCCGGCCGGAGATATATGCGGCGCAGGGCCGGAGAACAGGCGGCCTGCACCGCGTCTTTCCGGAAAAGAGGGCGGCGCATGAGGCGTACGGTCACCTTTTGCGGCATAAGGGAAGGCGGGAGCTTCGCAGCAGGGGACTTCCGCCCCGGAAAAGCGCCGGGACGCCGCCAGGCCTGCGGCATAAAAAAAAAGCGCGGCCGGAGCCGCGCTTTCATGGAACGGGTTATGCGGATTTAGGCCTTGGCAAGGCCGGCGAGGAAGGCCTGCGCCTCTTCCTGCATCTTCTGGAAGTGTTCCTCACCCTTGAAGTCTTCCATATAGAGCTTGTAGATGGGTTCCGTGCCGGAAGGACGGACCGCGAACCAGCCGTCGTCGGTGACGACCTTCAGGCCGCCGAAGGGCGCATTGTTGCCGGGGGCCTTGGTGAGCACGGCCTTGACCGGGGAACCGGCCAGTTCCTTCATGCTCACATCGTCCGGGGAGATGGTCTTGAAGGCGGCCTTCATTTCCGGGGTCATGGGAGAGTCGATGCGGCGATACACCGGAGCGCCGAACTTTTCTTCCAGTTCATGGTAGAGCACGGAGGGATTCCTGCCGGTCTTGGCCGTGATTTCGGCGGCCAGCAGGCAGAGAATGAGCCCGTCCTTGTCGGTGCTCCAGGGCAGGCGGTCGGCCCGCAGGAAGGAAGCGCCCGCGCTTTCCTCGCAGCCCAGGCAGCAGGTGCCGGAGTGCAGGCCGGGCACGAACCACTTGAAGCCCACCGGCACTTCCATGACGTTGCGGCCGTGGGATTCGGCCACGCGGTTGAGCATGGAGCTCGTGACCACGGTTTTGCCGATGGCCGCATCCTGACGCCAGGCCTTGCGGAAGCCGTCCTTGCTGTCGCGGATGAGGAAGTCCACCACCACGGAGAGGTAGTGGTTGGGGTTCATGAGGCCTTCGGGCGTGACGATGCCGTGACGGTCGGAATCGGGGTCGCAGGCAAAGGCGATGTCGAAGCGGTCCTTCAGCTTCAGAAGCTCGGCCATGGCATAGGGGGAGGAGCAGTCCATGCGGATCTTGCCGTCGTGGTCGAGGGGCATGAAGCGGAAGGTGGGATCGTACTGGTTGTTGGTGTTTTCAATGCTCAGCCCGTACTTTTCCGCAATGGGAGCCCAGTAGGCCAGGCTTGCGCCGCCCAGGGGGTTCACGCCGAGCTTGAGGCCCGCCTTGGCGATGGCCGCAAAATCAATGACGTTGCAGAGGTCGTCCACATAGGCGGCGACATAGTCATGATCCTGCACCAGCCCGGAACGCAGGGCCTTGTACAGGCTGATGCGCTTCACGCCCTTGTTGCCGTCTTCCAGAAGCTGATTGGCGCGGTCCTGAATACGGGCGGTGAGGCCGGTATCCGCCGGGCCGCCGTGGGGAGGATTGTACTTGAAGCCGCCGTCCTGCGGGGGGTTGTGGGAAGGCGTGATGACGATGCCGTCCGCCGTGGCCGTGGACTGACGGTTCCAGCTGAGGATGGCGTGGGAAATGGCGGGCGTGGGCGTATAGCCGTGGCCGGTCTGCACCATGGTCACCACGCCGTTGGCGGCGAGCACTTCCAGCGCGGTGCGCCATGCGGGTTCGGAAAGCGCATGGGGGTCCTTGCCGAGGAAGAGGGGGCCGGTGATGCCCTCGGCCTTGCGCACGTCGCACACGGCCTGGGTCACGGCAAGAATGTGGGCCTCATTGAAGCTGGTGCGCAGGGAAGAGCCGCGATGGCCGGACGTGCCGAAGCTCACGGCCTGTTCCGCCACATCAGGGGAAGGCTCGCAGGTGTAGTAGGAGGAAATGAGAACGGGAATGTCGGTAAGCTGATCGGGGCGCGGCAGTTTGCCCGCCTGAGGGTCAAGAGCCATGGCAAGTCTCCAGAAAAGGCATGAGGTGACAGAATGCGTTGTCTTGCAGGTTACGCCAAAATGCGGGGCTTGTTAAGATGGCGGGCGACCCTTTGCGGGGGGCTTTTCCACATTTCTTCCGCGCACGCGGCGCAGAGGAGCATTGCGGCAGAGGGCGGGAGAAGCTTCTGCCGGGAAGGATGGCCTCAGCGGGGGTGCTCCAGCGCCCATACATGGATGCGTGCCTCGCGCGTTTTCGCGTCGGGCATAAGACGGTGCAGCAGGGCATGGAAGGCGGGGCTGTGATTCATGTACCGCAGGTGGCACAGCTCATGAAAGAGCACATAGTCGATGAGGGGCAGGGGCAGGGCGATGAGCTGTGCGGCAAGCATGATGTCCCCCCGGGCGGAGCAGCTCCCCCAGCGGCGTTTCAGGGAGCGCACGGCAAGGGAGAAGGGGGCGGCGCGGTCGCCGAACACGGCGCGGGCATGCCGTTCCAGGCGGGAGAGGCGGCGGCCGAGCACCAGCTTTGCCGTCTCAAGTCTCCAGCGGGCGAAGGCGCGTTTCACGGCGGCGTCGGCGCCCTCCTGGCGGCGGGGAAGGGGCAGTTCCAGCGCCGAACCCTTCAGCCGGGGGCGGGAACGTCCGTCCGAAGGGGCGAGGCGGATGGTGAACGGCCTTCCCAGATAAAGAATGCTTCCGCCTTCACGGATGTCGGCGGGAGCACCGCGATGGGCGGCGAAAAAGTCCTGTTTGGCGCGTATCCAGTCAAGGCGTGCGTGCATGAAGGAAAAGACCTGTTCCATGGCAAGGCGGGCGGGAGCCTTCACCCTCACCGAACCGTCGGGCCTTATCGCCATGCGCAGGGTGCGGCAGCCGTCGCGCTGGAAAAGGAAGGTGAGGTCGGTGCCGGGCAGAACAAGTTCTTTTTCCTCCCGTATCTGCCGGGAACTGGTCTTCCGGGAGCGGCGCTGACGGTTCAGCATAGCCACCTGCGGCAGGAGGGCAGAAGCAGACAGGCGGTGCTTGCCAGCATGAGGGCGAAAAGAGAGGCCATGACGGCAAGTTCCACCGCTCCCGCGCCGGGAAGGGCGCGTATCATGTCCAGCAGGGAGATGAGGCAGCACCCGCCCCAGGCGGGCACGAAGCCCGCATTGCCGCAGATGGCCAGAACATGCCTGAGCGCAAGGTAACGCCACGCCGCTCCGAGCATGTCCAGCCTGCCGGCATGCACGAGGGGGGCTCCGCTTCCCCCGGGCGTGAGGAAGGGGTGCAGAATGAGCACAAGAACCAGCAGCAGAGAAAGGGCGCTGAATACCCGCATGGCGGAAGGGCGCGGAGCTTCCGGCTCCGGCCGGGGCAGAAGCAGCGCGCCCATCTTATAGGAAATATAGAGCAGGGGGCAGGAAAAGAACGGGGTGAGGTTGGCGGCCGCCAGAGGCAGGAGTACGGCCGGAATGTCCAGCCACTGAAAGATGGGACGCGCCGCGGCAAGAAAGAACAGCGCAAAAAGGGAAAAGGCGAAGAGAACGGCCCTGCCCGTTTCCCGCGCAAGCTCCGCCATGGGGCGCGAGCGGTCGGGCCAGGCGTGCAGGGCGGGGGGCAGTACCAGAGAAAGGGAAAGGATGAGGGCGAAGAGCTGCCAGCCCGGTTGCGGGGCGAGGCAGTCGGCAAGGGAGAGAAAGTCGGCGCAGACGAGAATAAGCCATCCCACAACGGGGATGGCTGCCAGAGTGAGGGCGAAAAGGGAGAAGAAGCGCGGAAGGAGGATCATTCTTCAGCGGCAAGCCTCCTGAGCAGGTCCTCCATGCCCACGACACCCACGATGCGCCCGTTTTCCTGCACGGGCAGGGTGTAGTAGCGCTGTTCCACCATGAGCGTTGCAATCTCCTCCACCGGCGTGTCGGGAGTGATGGCGTGCGGTTCGGAACTCATGATCTCGCCCACGGTGCTTGCGGCCATGCGGCGCAGTTCGCGGGAGAATTTGCCCGGCATCTGCATGGGAATGGCCCCGCCGAGGAGAAGGAAGTAGCCCGGAGTTTCCAGCTTTTTATCCAGGGAAATCAGGTCGGACTGCGTGAGCATGCCGATGAGGCGGCCTTCTTCCACAACGGGCAGGCCGTTGAAATGCCCGTCAAGCAGCAGCCTTGCCGCGTCGCGCAGCGTGGTTTCGCGCGTGACGGTAACGGGATTGGTGGTCATGATATCGGCGGCAGTCTTCATGGTTTCCTCCAGCGTGGAAGGTTCATAATGGTCTGAAACGACCCCGCATCCATTAAAAGAGGAAGCGCCGGAGCTGTCAAGAGCCGGGGGCTTTTCTTCACGATACTGTAGAAAAAGGCCCCCGGGCTCTCCTGATACAGGAGCCGCCCCGCAGAACGGGGCGGCGTATGATCGTTATTCCGGCAGAACCACATTGACGCAGCCAAGGGCGTTCAGCGTGCGCGGGAAACCGATGAGGGGAAGAATGAGCGTGAGCGCATCCACCATTTCCTGCTTGCTGTTGCCCACGTTGGCATTGCCCTGAACGTGGCTTTTCACCTGCGACTCGCAGCCGCCCAGGGCGCTGATGATGGAGAAGGTCACAAGTTCCCGCGTCTTCAGGTCAAGGCCTCTGCGTGTGTAGATGTCGCCGAAGCAGAAGGCGGAAAGGTGTTCCACCATGATGCGCTTCTGGCCTTCCGGCGTGGCGGCGTGCATCTGGTCGATGGCGTTGCCGAAAATGGACTTCTGCACCGCAAGCCCTTTTTCAAAGCGGTTTTCGTCCGTCACCGTGGCCTGGCTTTCCACGGGCAGGGCAATGCCCCGGGAGAGGAAGACGGCGTTGACCAAGCGCAGGGCGGCTTCCGTTCTGGGAAATCCTATATAGGGCGCGCACTGATACAGGGTTTCCTTGATTGCCACGGCGCTTGCGCCCGCAAGAAGCGCGTTTTCGGTGAGGCTCTCTATTTCATCCGTGTTCTGAATGGCGGCGGACACGGCCAGCGTGATGAGGTGACGCTTTTCTGCATCCAGCGTGCTCCCGGCAAAGGCTTCTTCGCCGGTAAGACGTGCGCGCATGGCGGCAAGATCGGGATCGGTCTGTTCCAGGGCGGAAAGATCCGCCGCAGGGCTGTGCTGTGAGGATGCCTGATTCATCATGTCTGCTCCATGTTTTTGTTCCTGCGCCAGGGTCTGTGCGGGCAGGGCTGAGGTCAGCGCGAGCATGAGCGCAAGAAGGAAGGATGAGCGGAAGAGGGAGGTTCTTTTCATGCGGTCTCCTTGTGTGCGCCGCCGTGGCGCTTTTTTTCTGCATCGGGCGCGTTCTGCCTCTTGCGGGGAAGAAGCGCCGGTCTTTAAAGGCAGCATAGGGCGGCCATGCCCGGGAAGGTAGACACGTTCCGCTCTGATTCTTGCCTGAATCTGCCGTGAGGTGCGGAATCCGTCATTCCGTGCCGGGGCCGGAACCTTTCCATCCTTAAAAAGGGACATGGCACCGGGCGGAAGCAGAGACGGGAGGAGAACGTTTCTTTTTTATAGGCACGGGCAGCATGCGGAGGAAGGCGGATGTTTCAGCCTGTTTTTTTCTTCTTCCGGCCGGGAAAACATCCTTCCGCCGGGAAGGGAGGAAAGCTCTTCTTTTAAGAAAAGGGAGCCGGAAAAAGGGGCGCGGAGAGGGAAAAAGGGGGACGTAAACGAAAAAAAAAGCATTTCTTTTGTTTTTGCAATCTATGGAAATTAATGACGATTTATTTTTTTTTCAGAATAAAACACAAAAAAATGTCTTTTTGCCCCTTTTCTACTTCATTAGCGGGCTTATTTATGGTTCGTCACCGTGATGCAGACATGCTCCGGTGTTTTTCCAGCGCCGCTTTTTCGCACAGCCTTCCGGTTCTTCCGGAACAGTGCTGGAGAAATTTATCATAACAAAATTTTTTGGGAGGATATGGGTAATGAAACCCCTGAATGACCGTGTGCTCGTGAAACGCCTTGAATCTGAAGAGAAGACCGCCGGCGGTCTTTTCATTCCCGATGCCGCCAAGGAAAAGCCCTCCAAGGGTGAAATCGTGGCCTGCGGCCCCGGCAAGCTCAATGAGAAGGGTGAACGCGTTGCCATGGAAGTGAAGCCCGGCGATGTGGTGCTCTTTGCCAAGTATGCCGGCACCGAAATCAAGGTGAACGGCGCCGATCACATCATCATGCGCGAAGAAGATATCCTCGCCATCCTCGACTAATCCGAACCATTTCCTCTATTTTTCTCAGGAGAACATATCATGTCTGCTAAAGAGATTCTTTTCGACGCCAAGGCCCGCGAACGTCTGGCCCTTGGCGTGGACAAGCTTGCCAATGCCGTGAAGGTCACCCTCGGCCCCAAGGGCCGCAACGTGCTCATTGAAAAGGCCTACGGCGCCCCCGTCATCACCAAGGACGGCGTGACCGTTGCCAAGGAAATCGAACTGGAAGACAAGTTCGAGAACATGGGCGCCCAGCTCGTGCGTGAAGTGGCCTCCAAGACCAACGACGCCGCCGGCGACGGTACCACCACCGCCACCGTGCTCGCTCAGGCCATTTACCGCGAAGGCGTGAAGCTCGTGGCCGCCGGCCGCAACCCCATGCCCATCAAGCGCGGCATCGACAAGGCCGTGGCCGCCAT
>NZ_CALUWY010000006.1 GCF_944324615.1 uncultured Mailhella sp. | reverse complement strand
CACCCTTCCAGGCATGAAAAAGCAGGGGGAAGGCCGGGCCTTCCCCCTGCTTCCTGCGCCGGAAAACGCCTTCCGCACGCTTCTCTTCTCAGCAAGGCACACTTTCGGCGTGCAGGGGCATGCTTCCGGCAAGACTCCTTGTTTTCTCTTCTGACGGCCCGGCTGAAGGTCTGCGGACGGAACATGCTCCCCGGGGCCGGGGGCACATCTTCCTGTCCATGCCTTTTGCCCCGGCACGGTCTCAGACAAGGGGCACCAGACGGAACAAAGAATGCGGCCGGACGCATCCGTCCGGCCGCATCGGCTCCCGTTTTGTCTGACAGAATCAGGAAACCGCCTGTTCTCTCACGGGTGGGATGGTGACCACACCCTGTTCCGCGGCCCAGAGGGCAACATCCTCCTTCCTTATGGCGGCGGCCATCATGCCGGGGAATATATCCGGCGTGCAGGCAAAGCAGGGAACCCCCAGAGCGGACAGCCTCCCTGCGAGAGCCTTGTCGTAGAAGGGGCTGCCCTCGTTGCTCAGAGCCAGCAGCGTGATGAACTGCACGCCGGACTGCACAAGCTCGTTTGCCCGCTGAAGAAGGTTCTTTTCCACGCCGCCCTCATACAGATCGGAAATGAGCACCATGATGGTGTTGCGCGGATCGGTGACAAGGGACTGGCAGTAACCCACGGCCCGGTTGATGTCGGTGCCGCCGCCGAGCTGCACACCGAAAAGAATATCCACCGGATCCCGCATTTCCTCCGTAAGATCCACCACCGAGGTATCGAACACCACAAGGTGCGTCCGCACGGCGGGCAGGGAGGCCATGACCGCGCCGAAGATGCTGGAATAGACGATGGAATCCGCCATGGATCCGCTCTGGTCGATGCAGAGAATGACTTCCCTCTGCGGGCGATGCGCCTTGCGGCCGAAGCCGATGAGCGTTTCCGGCACCAGAGAGTGGTATTCTTCCTGCCAGTGCCGCAGATTGGCCCGGATGGTGCGGTTCCAGTCGATTTCCGAGGCTCGTGGGCGGCGGTTGCGCACCGCTCTGTTGAGCGCGCCGGTGACGGCGGAGCGCATGGGTTCCTCAAGCTTCTTTAAAAGCTCCTCCACCACCTTGCGTACCACAAGGCGTGCCGTTTCCCGCGTTTCCGGAGGAATGACGCCGTTCAGGGACATGAGCGTGGAGACAAGGTGCACGTCCGGCTGCACGGATTCGAGCATTTCCGGCTGAAGCAGCATATCTTTAAGATGCAGGCGGTCGAAGGCATCCTTCTGCATGGCGCGCACCACGGTGGAAGGGAAGTACTGGCGGATGTCGCCCAGCCAGCGCGCCACACGCGGGGCGGAAGCGCCGCTGCCGCCCCTCAGCCCCCGGCCTTCGTCACCGCGGTCATAAAGCAAGGAAAGAGCTTCGCTCATGCGCATATCCTGAGCGCTCAGCGGAATATCGGTGCAGCAGTTCACGGCCTCGTCGCCCAGCGCAAGCACCCAGCGCCGCATTCTTTCCTTTTCCATACTGTTGTCCATGGATCACCTCCCGGCTTCCGGTTCGGCGGCAAGGCCGAGCATACGCCGCAGAAGCGGCAGAGGGAGTACGGCCCGCGCCTCATCCCAGGCATCCTTTCCCACAGGAGCGGAAGCGCTGCTCCGGGGAGCGCGGCGGGCGCGCTCGGCAAGCTGCCTGCGCTCAGGAGCGGAAAAGCCCGTGAACGTCCGGCGCAGCATGGGCAGAACCGCGGTGAACTGATTATCGGAAAGGCCCGCAAGCCAGGCATCCACCATGCCCCAGAGTCCGTCGTCGTGCATGAGCAGCATGGCACTCTGTCCGAGGAAGGAGGAAAGCCATGCCGCCGCCGCTTCCGGTTCCGAGGCAGGCGAAAGGGCAAGGCCCATCTGCGTGGCCACCTCTTCCGCGGAAAGGATGTCGTCGTCAAAAAGAAGCCGCGTCGCCAGTCCGCGAAGGCAGGCGTGAACGCCGCTTTCTTCGGGAATGAGGCGGCGCAGGGCCGCATGCCACTGGGAAGAAAGATCCTCCCGGTTCATGAGACGCAGTGATTCATGCACGGCACGCAGGGCCTCACCCAGAGGACGGGAACTGTCTTCATCGAGACCGGAACTTGCCGCATGCAGCCCGACGGCCACGCGGGGAACCATACCCTCCACCAGTGTCAGCACCATGCCCGTATCCGTGCCGCGCACGTCGCCGTAGCGGGCAAGACGGACAAGTTCCGGCAGAGCGGAAAGAAGCTCCAGCGTATCGGTGGCAAGCGCGGCCCGTTCCCTCACTCTTTCGGCAAGGTCGTCGATGATGCCGTCAAGATCGGCAAGCAGCGCAACATCCACCAGGCGGACAAGTTCCGCAAGATCCGCACGGGAGGCCCTGTCCTTCGTGCAGGCCTCGGCGGCCTTTTTCAGCGTATTGCCCCAGTGGCTGGCCCGGATGATGTCGATGATGAGCCGCGGTTCCCATTGCAGCTGCCACAGTTCATGGAACGTACCCTTGCCGCCGCCTTCGCGCCGGTCCGTACCCCAGGGAATATCCAGACTCTGCAGGCGGTGCAGCATACGGCTGCGCTCAAGATCCTTCTCCTGCCGGAGGTCGAGATCCAGCAGCTTCTGCGAAGCTTCGGGCTTCAGCCTGAGCTTTTTCTGACAGCGCTCGATATCCTTCTGAAGCGGCACCATGGGTACCTGCTCCGGCACATGACCGAGCTTTTCCCCGATGATGAGACGCTGTTCAATGAGACGCATGGGCGCTTCCTCACCCATGCAGACCACCGTCTGAAGCGCCTCGTACAGTTCCGGAAGTCCCGGCCCGGGACGCTGACGCAGTGCGGCCAGTGTTCCGGCCAGCCTTGCGGATTCGATGATGTGGGCGGGGGAACAGTCCAGCCCCTCTTCACGGAACAGGCGTGCGGCCATGGTCAGCCAGCTCACGGCGCGCCCTTCCATGTCCGCGCCGCGCATGACGTGTTCGTACCATGCAGGAGAATGCACCCCGGCCCGGTATCCGCTCGCCATGCTCAGATCCGCGTACGACCACGGCACCCAGGTGGCCACGACCTTCATGCGGGAAAGGCCCTTCAGGCAGGCGTTGTCCGCCCGGGCGGGCACGTCGGCCTCCAGAGCAGGCACATGCCACGCGCCGCAGATCACGGCGATGCGCTCAAAGCCTTCCTTTTTCGCGCGGCGCAGGCAGGTGCGCATGTGCGCCTCGCGCCGCCGCTCACGCTCCGGCTGTCCGGCATGGCTGCGCTCGCGCTCCGCCCGCATCTCCCTCATGAGGTCACGGATGACCTCAAAAAGTTCCAGTCCGTCCAGCCGCTCTTCTATCATGGCGTTCCACCATGCCTCGCCGTTTTCATATCCGGCAAGGGCGGCCAGTTCATCCAGCTCGCTGCCGCGGGGGTAGTCCGGCTCCTGGGAAGGTTCCGGCATGTCCGAAGAAGCATCTTCCTCAGGTGCGGAGGCCTCCTCCGACGCGGCAGCTTCCTCCGGCGCGGGATCACCCTCTCCGGGCGGCACGTCGGATGCTCCGGAAGCCTGCTGCTCTTCCGCTACAGCGGCAAGCCGCAGCGCTTCCTTTTCCCTGTCTCTTTCTTCGGCGAAATCCACGGCGGCGGAAAGATCCATGAAACGCAGCGGAATGTGCTTCTCCTGAGCGTAGCGCAGAGCCCGCCATTCGGGAGAATACTCCGTAAAGGGAAAGAAGGCGGCAAAACGCGCGTCCTCCTCCGCGTACACCAGAAGCGCCACCGGGGGCACCATGGTTTCATCGGCAAGAAAGGAAAGCACGCTCTCCCCTTCGGGAGGGCCTTCCAGCAGAATGCAGTCAGGCTGCCAGTCCTCCAGTGCGAGGGAAAGGCTGCGCGCGCATCCCGGCCCATGATGGCGTATGCCGAAAATACGAATCCGGTCTTCGTCCATGTTCAATCCACATTGCGGCAGGCGCGGTACAGGTCTTTCCAGTCGCTCCGTTCCTTCATGACGGTTTCCAGATATTCATGCCAGATCACGCGGTCCTGCACCGGATCCTTGACGATGGCCCCCACGAGACCGGCGGCCACGTCCCCCGCTCTGAGGGTGCCGTCGCCGAAATGTGCGGCAAGCGCCATGCCGCTGTTCACCACGGAAATGGCTTCCGCCGTGCTCAGGGTGCCGGACGGAGTCTTGACCTTGATCTTGCCGTCTTCCGTTCTGCCGTTGCGAAGCTCGCGGAATACGCGCACCACGCGCCGCACTTCCTCCAGCGCGGGAGGTTCGGCGGGAAGTTCCAGGCTCCGGCCCATTTCCCTGACGCGCTTCTCCACAATGGCCACTTCCTCATCCTCCGTAGCGGGAACGGGCAGCACCACGGTATTGAAACGGCGCTTGAGCGCGGAGGAAAGTTCGTTCACGCCCTTGTCCCTGTTGTTGGCCGTGGCGATGACGTTGAAGCCGCGCACGGCCTGCACTTCCTCATTGAGTTCCGGGATGGGCAGGGACTTTTCCGAAAGAATGGTGATGAGCGTATCCTGCACATCAGCCGGGATGCGGGTCAGCTCCTCGATGCGGGCAATGCGCCCCTCCGCCATGGCGCGCATGAGCGGACTTTCCACCAGCGCGTTGCGTGAAGGCCCCTTGGCAAGCAGTTCGGCATAGTTCCAGCCGTAGCGCATCTGTTCTTCACTCGTCCCCGCCGTGCCCTGAATGATGAGCGTGGAATCGCCGCTCACGGCTGCGGCCAGGTGTTCCGACACCCACGACTTGGCCGTGCCCGGCACGCCGTAGAGCAGAAGGGCGCGATCCGTGGCAAGGGTGGCCACGGCTATTTCCATAAGGCGCCGGCTGCCTATGTACTTGGGCGTCACTTCAAAACCGTTTTCCAGAGTGCCGCCCATAAGGTAGGTGCATACCGCCCAGGGAGAGAGTTCCCAGTGCTCGGGACGGGGCCGCGTATCGGCCTTTTTCAGTTCGGCCAGTTCTTCGGCAAACTGCTGTTCTGCGTGCCGGCGCAGGACACGGGAGGAAGCGCCGTTTTTTTCTTCTGCCATGGTCATAACACCCCTTTGTGGGTTGACGGTACGGAAAAATACCTGCCGAGCGCCTCACGCTGATGAGCGACGGCGGAAAAAGTGCCGGCAATGCTGCGGTTGGGAGAATCGCTGTCGGGAGGAAAGGCCAGAAAGGCCCGCGCTGCCGGGAGCATGTCCACAGGAAGCAGGGCGGCGGCTTCCCCTGCCAGAGAAGCAAGATAATAGTCCCTTTTGCCGGACATGAGCCTTTCCTTCATGACGGCAAGAACCTTCTTCGCCAGAGAGGGAGACAGGTGATACCCTGCCTCCTGCCGGGAACGGATGTCTTCCAGAAGGTCGGTCAGATTCTCTGCCGTGAGCATATCCTCCCAGGCTCTGTCGCGCTCCAGAGGGGATACCATGCCCGCAAGGCGGAACATGTCGAGCCTGTCGCCCGAGGTGCTCGGCCACACGCCGCCCTTCTTCAGCCGCGTGAGCATGGCACGCGCCCAAGCCTCGTCGGCTTCACGCTGGAGGGCATCGCCCCAGGCCAGCTGCAAAACGCCCTTCCATTCCGACCCTTCCGAAAGATCAAGCAGCTCCTCCGGCGTTTTTCCCGTGTGCCTGCTCCACCAGGCCGGCGGCACGGCCGAAGCCATCTGATACAGCCATCCCGCCCGGGGGCCGAACCTGGAAAGCGGAGATTTTTCCGTGATGAGGTCTTCCGCCCAGGAAGGATCGTAGCTTTCCGGAGGCACGATGAATTCCTTCTTTCCGCGCCCCGTCACCGCCGAGACGATACGCCCCAGGCCGGAGAACAGGCCGCGCTCTTCCCTGTCTGCCGGTTTTTCCCCCATGCAGGCAAGCAGGCGCCCGCCCATGCGCTCAAGGTAACGGCTCTCCGGCAGACGGGAAAGCAGCCCGGAGGCCGTTTTCTTCACCTCCCTGCTGCGATCCCTGTGCAGCAGGCGTTCCAGAAGATCTTCATCCTCCATGCTCAGGTTGCATGAGAAAAGCTCAAGCAGATCCCTGCGTTCCGTCGCTCCCATGGAAGCCATGTCGCGCTCGAACCTTTCCCGTGCCGCGCCGGGATCGCGCGAACGCTCCAGAAGGAAAAAGGCCTTGCGCTGGGCCGGACGGCCGTGATCCCATTCCTCGGGATCGAGCGTTTCTTCGGAGGAAGTCACGAACAGATTCCATGCCGGGTTACGGGCGGAAAGCCACCACCCCCGCTCGCCCAGCACGCGGGAAAGCGCCGGGCGCAGCGCCGGATTCTCTCTCCCGGAGGCAAGGGCCGGAACCAGCAGCGCGGGCGGAAGCACCATGTTTCTTTCCGCAAGGTACGCTATGGCCTCCCCCTGCACGCGGAAGGAACCTTCCCGGAAAATATCTCCGTATATCTGCGCCACGGGAGCATCCGCAGGCAGCATGACGCAGGTTTCCACGGGACACGGCGGCGGAAGCTGCGCCCCGGATGATGTCTGCAGAACATGGCCCGCTCTTTCGCACACGGCGACAACCCCTGCCGCGCGCAGTACGGCTCCGGCGCCATCGCCGGGCAATGCGGCCGCAATTTCCCCCAGCACCCGGCCGCAGGGCGTGTCGTCGGAGGGAAAGACGGCCTCGCGTCGCTCCGTGCCGAGCAGGGCCTGTGAACCAAGCATTCTGAGCCTGGCATCCATGGGCATCCTCCCTTTCAGGATTCCGTTTGAACAAAAGCCCCGGCAAGGCGGAGCGCCTCGCCGTCCCATTCGCCGCACACGGTCAGAGGAAGGCCGCCGCTGCGGGCCAGAAGTTCCCATGCCTCGCCGTCGCTCATGACAAGGGGAAGCATGCGGTCCTCATCCGCCAGCAGGCACCAGCCCTGCTCCCCGGCAAAAAGCCGTGCCCCGGAAAAAAGCAGCGGCTGAGGCATCTGCCAGGGGTTGGCCGCCACGGCGCGGGCCATGGAAAAAAGCGCCTGCTCCAGAGTGAAGGACGGAAGAGCCACTCCGGCTTCGGGCACGGGAGTATCCGCCGCAAGAGCCCGCAGAGGCGAAGCGCCGGGATAGAAGGCCAGCGTCATGCGTACGCTCTCCCCGGGGGTGAATACCGGTTCAAAGGTGCGGCTCCCGTGGGAAAAATCCAGAAGCAGCGCCATGCGGCCGGAGCTGTGTCCGTACAGCCACACCCGCCGCTGCCAGAGCCTGTCCTCCTCCTCGAAGGTGACGCCGGCAACAGACCATATATCCGAAACCCGGTCATCCCCCGAAAGCACGCCGTCCTTGTCGGCGACAAGGCCGAGGGCGGTGCGCACGTCGGCCTTTTCCGCCGGGGAAAGCGCCTCCATGCGGGAAAAGGCATCCGCCAGAAGCTGAAGTTCGCCCATTCTGCCGAGAAGACGGCCGGGCCAGTCCTCTCCCTTGTCCACTATGCCTTCCAGAGCACGCAGCCGGGCAGCCATGCCGGGGGCCTGCGCGTCCACCATGCGCGCGGCAAGACGCTCCCATTCGCCGTACTGCCCGGAAAGCGCGGACAGCCCGTAGCGCACCTGATCGCCCATCCAGCGCGAGAGCTCCTCAAGGCCCGCGCCCATGCGGGCAAGGCGGGCGGCCTCCTTCTTCGGCGAAGCGGGAGCGCTCTTTTTCCGGGCCTGACCTTCTTCCTTCTTTGCCGCCCGGTTCTGCCGGGCCGTCAGCCATTCGACCACCCATTCCGGCTTCCCGTCCCCGCTGAAGGCCGCGGGCTGCTGCGCCATGAGCAGCAGAAGCGCCAGGGAATGCTTGCAGGGGATTTTCCGGCTGGGGCAGGAACAGGCGCAGGCAGGGCCGGAAAGATCCACCTTGACCTGATAGGGCTTGGAACCGCTCCCCTGACAGAGCCCCCATACCGCGGATTCATCGGCTCCCAGGGACTGCCATTTCCCGGGGGAGGCCAGAGAACGCGCCGCCTTGACCGACGACTCGTCCGGGGCCATGGCAAGAACAGCATCCACCGTGATACTCATACACGCATACTCCGAAAGCTGCGATGGCGCGCCGTGCGCGCCGGCATTACGATATTGCGGGAAAGAGGAGGTTGCGGCGGACGTTCCGGGGAAGTCGGAGGAGATTCCACCGCCAGCGCACAGCGCGGCTTTACCGGCTTTCCCAATATTATCATGGTGTAACGGCGGGAACTCCATCCGTCAAGCGCCCGGGAAGGCGGATATGCGGGAAACTCCGCCTGCGGAAAATACTGCCGAAAAGTCCTTGTGCTCTTCTTCACAGTCAGGTGCAGGCTTTACAATAGGGCCCGGCCTGGAGTAGTTCCTTGCCTTCGGCATATATGCCTTTAGCACGCAAGCTGTGATTCTTCTTATCTTTTAACCTTCTGGAAGCCCTCCATGGAAAAATCCCCGGAAACGCAGAAGGCGCTGGCCGTTCTGGAAAAATTTACCAGCGACCAGTGCTGCGGCAAGTGTATTTCCTGCCGGGAAGGCACAAGACAGATGCAGCAGATCCTGTCGGATTCGTCCTCGCCTTTTCCCGAACCTGAGGAAATGGCCCTTCTCTCCGAACTCGGTGCACTCATCGACCATACCGCCCGCTGCGGTCTGGGCAAGAGCATAGCCCGGCAGGTTCTGTCCGTTCTGGAGCATCGGGGCGGTGATGAACGCGTCATTGAAGAATACCTGCCCGGCCCCTATCAGGAACTCATCTTTTTCGATATTGACCCCAGGCGCTGCAAAGGCTGTTCCAAGTGTGCGCGCAACTGCCCGGTGAACGCCATAAGCGGCGTTGTGAAAAAGCCTTTCGTCATTGACCATGAAACCTGCATCAAGTGCGGTACCTGCATGATGAACTGCAAGTTCGGCGCCATTTCCATCAAGGACTGACCATGGGCAGCATGACCATCGACGGCATCCGCGTCGAATTCACCGATGAAACCAATGTACTGACGGTCATCCGCAAGGCGGGCATCGACCTGCCCACGCTCTGCTATGTTTCGGAACTTTCCGTGTACGGGGCATGCCGCCTCTGCACCGTGAAGGATGACGAAGGCCGGTACTTCGCCTCGTGCACGGTGAGGCCGCGCGAAGGCATGAACATAGAAACCAACACGCCGGAGCTTCGCCGCTACCGCCGCACGCTTCTGGAACTTCTTCTCGCCTCCCACGACCGCGACTGCACCACCTGCAACAAGAACGGCGAATGCCACCTGCAGAACCTCGCCGAACGCATGGGCGTGCGGAACGTGCGCTTCAAAAGCGTTCAGGAACGCCATGAGGTGGACAACAGCTCCAACTGCATCGTGCGGACGCCGAGCAAGTGCATACTCTGCGGCGACTGCGTGCGCATGTGCGACAACATCCAGTCCGTGGATGCCCTGGACTTTGCGGGCAAAGGCGTGGCCACGCTGGTCACGCCGGCCTACAACCGCCGTCTGGCCGACACCGACTGCGTGGGCTGCGGCCAGTGCCGCGTGGTCTGCCCCACGGGCGCCATATCCATAAAAAGCGACGTGGAGGCGGTGTGGGCCGCCCTGGCCGATCCCACGGTGCGCGTGGTGGCACAGGTGGCCCCTGCGGTACGCACGGCCATAGGCGACAGGTTCGGATTCCCCGTGGGGAAAAACGTCATGAACCGCCTCGTCACGGTGATGCACCGTCTGGGCTTTGAGGAAGTGTACGACACGGCCTTCGGTGCCGACCTCACCGTGGCGGAGGAAAGCAGGGAACTGCAGGAACGCCTCGCCTCCGGGGAAAGGCTTCCCCTCTTCACGAGCTGCTGCCCCGCATGGGTGCGCTTCTGCGAAAAGAAGCACCCCGACTTCATTCCCAACCTTTCCACCTGCCGTTCCCCCATGCAGATGTTCGGCGCAGTGCTGCGCGCCTGGGACAGGGAGGCGCCCGATGAAAAAGGCCGCCGCCTCGTTTCCGTGGCCATCATGCCCTGCACGGCCAAGAAGGATGAAATCCTGCGCCCGGAATCTCATACCATGGGTGTGCAGGATGTGGACTTCGTGCTGACCACCGAAGAGCTGACCGGCATGATACAGGCCTACGGCCTGAACCTGAACGGCGCGGAAAAAGACGCTGCGGACATGCCCTTCGGCATCACTTCCGGCGCGGGCATCATCTTCGGTTCCAGCGGCGGCGTGACCGAGGCCGTGCTGCGCAATCTCATTTCCGGGCACGACAGGGCGAAGCTTGACGAACTCAAGCGCACCGCCGTGCGCAGTGAGGCGGGCATGAGGGAATTCACCTTCACCCATCAGGGCCGCGACATCCGCGCGGCCGTGGTGAGCGGCCTGCGCAACGCCGACAATCTCCTGAACGCCATACGCGAAGGCCGGGAGCATTACGACTTCGTGGAGTTCATGGCCTGCCCCGGAGGCTGCGTCATGGGCGGCGGTCAGCCCGTTTCCACCCACGGGGAACTCTTCCGCAGGCGCCGCGACGCCCTCTATGAGGCCGACATCAACATGCAGATCAAGAAAACCAGTGAGAACCCCCTGCTCGACACCCTGTACGCCACGCTGCTCAAGGGGCGGGAGCATGAGCTTCTGCACCGGAACACGGGCGGAGAAAACACGCCCGCATGACACGGTATTGCTCCGCGCCCTGTCGCGGCCCGTCGGGGAAAAGACGTTTTGCGGTTTCGTCCTTCCCCCCGGCGTGCTCCTCTGCGGCAGGCGGGAGCATGACGCCGGATGGAAAAACGTACTCTGAGGCGCGCCGGCAGATCGCACTGCCCAAAATGCCCGCCCGGAGACGCGTTTCCCCTGCTTCCGGATCATGAAATGCAAAAAGCCCGCTTCCCTGCAGAGGGAAACGGGCTTTTTTTGTGTGTTTCTGGAAAAACTACTTCTTCAGAAACGCCGCGAAGGGAGAAATCTTGCGCAGTTCGCTCACGATGGTGGGCATGACTTCGATCACGCGTTCGATTTCCGCTCCGGTATTGTAGCGGCTCAGGCTGAAGCGCACGGAGCCGTGGGCGTAGTTGAAGGGAACGCCCATGGCGCGCAGCACATGAGAAGGTTCAAGGCTGCCGGAGGTGCAGGCGGAGCCGGAGCTGGCGCAGATGCCGTACTGGTCGAGCTGCAGAAGCAGGGCCTCGCCTTCCACGGCCTCGAAGGATATGTTCAGGGTATTGGGCAGGCGGTGCGCCTGGTCGCCGTTGATCTTGCAGTGCGGAATAGCGGCGAGCAGCCCTTCCTGCAGGCGGTCGCGCAGGGCGGCAACCTGGGTGCGTTCCTTTTCCATGTTGGACGCGGCCAGTTCACAGGCCTTGCCGAGGCCTATGATGTAGGGCACGTTCTCGGTACCGGCACGGCGGCCGCGTTCCTGATGACCACCCTTCACATAAGGACGGAAACGGGTGCCGCGGCGGACATACAGCGCGCCGATGCCCTTGGGGGCATGGAGCTTGTGGCCGGAAAGCGCAAGGTAGTCGATGGGCAGACGGGAAAGGTCGATGACTTCCTTGCCCACGGCCTGCACCGCGTCCACATGAAGCTGCACGCCGTGGGACTTCACGATTTCCGCCACCTTGGCGATGGGGAAAATGGTGCCCGTCTCATTGTTGGCGTACATCATGGAAACAAGGGCCGTATCGGGACGGATGGCGCGTTCCAGCTCTTCAAGGCTGATCTGCCCCTTGTCGTCCACGCCGAGCCACGTCACTTCATAGCCCTTGTCTTCAAGGTAATGCCCGTAGGCGAGCACGGCGGAATGTTCCACCTTGGTGGTGATGACATGGCGCTTTTCCGGCTGCGTTTCCGTGGCGGAATACCAGGCCGCGTTGTCGGACTCGGAACCGCAGGAAGTGAAGATGATCTCTTCCGGGTCGGCGCCGAGAATGCCGGCCACCTGTTCGCGGGCCGTGGCGATGTAGTGGCCCATCTGGCCGCCGAAGGTGTGCATGCTGGAGGCATTGCCGTACAGGGGGCCGAAGGCGGGCAGCATGGCTTCCACCACTTCGGGAGCAACCCGCGTGGTGGCGTTGTTGTCGAGATAGATCACATCGGTAACGTCGGCCATGTTACGCCTCCACCACGTTGATGGCGGAATCCACCTGCTCGCGCAGGGTCTTTTCCACCAGGTTCTTCAGCGTCAGCTGGCTGGCGCTGCAACCGGAACACGCGCCGCGCAGGGCCACCACCACGGTGGTGCCGTCCACGTCCACAAGTTCTATGCTGCCGCCGTCCAGCGCAAGGCGGGGGGCGATGTCTTCATTGATGATGGTCATGACCTTCTGCATGCGCTGCACGTTGGTCATGCGGGGCACGGGGCGGATTTCCTGCAGGGGCTTTTCCATGGAATGAAGCTTGTCGAGAATGGACTGAATGTCGTCCTTGCAGCTGCCGCAGGCGCCGCCGGCCTTGATGAAGTCGGTCACTTCCTCCACGGTGGTGAGGTTGTTTTCCTTGGCCACCTTGATGATCTGAAGGTCGGTCACGCCGAAGCACTTGCACACAAGGCGGCCTTCTTCCGCATGGGCCTTGGAGGGCAGCCCCTTCCAGTGGCGGACGGCGTCTTCCAGAGCTTCCTCGCCCATGACGGAACAGTGCATCTTTTCCTTGGGAAGACCGCCGAGATACTCGGCGATTTCCTTGTTCGTCAGCTTTGCGGCCTCGTCCATGTGCTTGCCCTTGATGAGTTCGGTAAGGGCGGAGCTGGAGGCAATGGCGCTCGCACAGCCGAAGGTCTGGAACTTCGCGTCTTCAATGATGCCCTGTTCGTTGACCTTGAGCATGAGCTTCAAAGCATCGCCGCAGGCAAGGCTTCCCGCCTCGCCGATGACGTTGGCGTCTTCGAGCACCCCGGCATTGCGCGGATGCAGGAAGTGGTCACGGACAGTTTCGGTATATTCCCACATGGTTATACTCCTGTAATGCAAAGTCGCCCTCCCGGAAGATGGCGCTTCGCGTTTTCCGTCTGCTGGTTCGTTGCAAGGTTAATCACTTTCCGGGCAATGTCCAGAATCAGGGCCGCAAGTTCCAAAAATCCCTTTTCCGCCGCACGCATGCCCTCTGTTCCGGAAGGTCTTTTTAAACGAAAAAACGCCCGGGAGACATGCTCCCGGGCACATTGCCGGAAAAAAACTATTCCTCTGCCTGCCACAGCACCTGCGTTCTGCCGAGGCATTTTTCCATGGCCTTGAAGCAGCGCTTCAGCCTTTCCTGCTCCACGGGACAGGGCACCTTGGTATGGACCAGAAGCACCACCTCCCCGTCACGGCGCTCGAAGGCCACCTTCGTCACGGCCTGCCTGTGGCTTTTGTCCAGAGCCTCGGCCAGGGAAAGAAAGAGCGAAAGCGGCCTGGCCTCCGCCTGCCACTCCTCGGAGAGCTCCACGCCCGCCTTGTCCTTCTTGGTATAACCGTAACGGTGGAACAGGGCCAGAGCCGCCATGAGGGAGACCTCATTCTGGGTAAAGCCCAGCATTTCGCTGTTCTGAATGAGATAGTGGCTGTGGGCGTTGTGCCTGGTAAAGGAAATGAAGATGCCTATGTCGTGCAGAATCCCCGCGTAGTACAGAAGCTCGCGCATGCGGGCCGCGCCCCTGTACAGCCCCAGCGCCCGGGCATGGTCGAAAAGCATGACGGCCAGTCTGGCCACATGGCAGGAGTGCACCTCCTCGAAACGGCAGAGCCTCGCCAGACGGAGCACGCTCTGCTCCCTCACGGAAAGCCTCCCCTTTTCCTCAAACATGCTGTCGACGTAATCGGCAAGGGCGCCGTCCCTCAGGCCGCGGCCGGAAACGCGCACGGACTCGAAGTTCAGCTCCTCCATGATGGTCTGAAGTATGGCCGCGCCCGGAATGAGAATGCCCGTACGCCGGGGATTCATGCCCGGAAGGGCCATGCGCTCTTCCTCGTTTCTTTCGCAGAGGGCCTTCACCACGCGCTGAAGGCCGGCATAGCTCAGCAGTTCCGTGCTGTCGGGCGTTTTTCTGCCCGCATCCCGGACCATGGCGACGGCCATTTCCGCAAGGCTCTGTATGGTGCCGGAACTGCCCACGAGTTCGGCCGGGGCCTGCGCCTCCATACGCTGCAGAGGCAGCACCGCATGATCGCGTACATATTTCTGCATCTGCGCATAGCGCTGCATGCTCACCGGCCCGGAACAGGGAAAAAGTCCGGCCAGACGCACGGCCCCCAGCTTGAGGGATTCCAGTTCCAGAATGTCGGTCCCCACGGCCACGGAAAGTTCCGTACTGCCGCCGCCGATGTCGATGAACATGCGCTTGCCCGCAAAAGGCTCCAGCGCCACGGAAACGCCGCGGCAGATGAGGCGCGCCTCTTCCCTGCCGGAAATGACCGTGAAGTCGAAGCCCGTCTCACGGCGCACTTCGTCCATGAATTCCCGGCCGTTCTCGGCATCGCGCACGGCGGCGGTGGCAAGGGCCACCACATCGTCCACCCCGTAGGAGCGGCACATGCCCGCAAAGCCGCGCAGCGCCGCCACGGTGCGGCGCATGGGTTCCGGCTGGAGCCTGTGCGTCTCGAACGCACCCTCTCCCAGCCGCACCATCTGCTTCACCTGATTGAGCACGCTGGTCACCCGGTTCGCCCCTATGCGCACAATGATCATGCGCAGGGAGTTGGACCCCATGTCCAGTATGGCTACCGTCCGGCCGGGGCCGGAAAGTTCATCGGTCATCCCTTTCACCTTCCTTTCCCTGAGTCACATCGAGCCTTCTGCTGAAGAGCTTCTCGAAAAGATCGCCTTTCTTCAGCGCCCTGCGGCATTCCTTGCGGCAGGAGCAGGAACCGAAACAGGTCATGTCCACACTGCGGCGGCGCACATGCACGCGCACCTCTTCCACGGCGGATTTATGGGTGTAGTCCAGGGCGTCGGCCACCCGCAGCAGGGCGGAAGCGCGGGAGAGCGCCTCCTTGTCGGCGTCGGCAAGGGCGGCGAAGCGCCGCTGCCTCGCGGAAGGCCATGCGCGGCGATGATAACGGGCCAGCAGCGCCACCAGAGGTCTGTCCTGCTCCTCAAGACCGAAGGAAAGGGAAAGATGGGTGTTGCGTTCTATGATGTCCATGCTGCGCTTGTGGTGACGGCGCCTTCCGCCCGCGGCAAAGCCGAGGTCGTGCCAGAGCGCGGCCTGCACCAGAATTCTCGCCCAGCGTCCGTCGAGACCGTGCAGAGGCTGAAGAGGCTCGAAAAGCCAGAGCAGCAGCGCCGCCACATGGCGGCCGTGACGCACGGCTTCCAGAAGCGCCGTGCCGGAAAGTTCCTCGCCGTCCAGCGCCTCCGCAAGACAGGAAGGATCTTCCCGCACCCAGGAAAACATCTGTTCCACGGCCTGCTGATCCAGATCTTCCGAAAAAAGTCCGGCGCGGAGCATGTCCAGTTCGCTGAGGGGCTTTTCTTCCCTGTTCTCCGCAAAAAGGGATTCCTGCGGGGCAGGCGCCTCTTCCGGCGCATCCGCCTCCCTGTCCGAAACGGGGGCGGCGGCCTCCTGCTGAACCCGGATCACGACTTCATCCACGGCACCAGCCTGAATGTCCGCACGCTTTTCTTCCACGGGTTCTTCCTTCACCGCCTGTTCTGCAGGGCGCGGAGCCTGCGCCCTGTTTCCGGCCCGAGAACCGCTTTTCGACGCGCTTCTGCGTCTTCTGCGTCCGTTCCCCGTCACGCCGTTCTTTTCCGCCGTTTCTTCCATAGTATAATCTCCCTTTTTTCCACGGGCCGGCGACTCGGCCTGAAAAAGGCCCGGCCGCTCCGGCCCTTCCGATCCTTAGTTGACAGTGATATTCCCTCAGCGCTGGACGAGAAGCGCTTCCTGCGAGTTCACCGCACTCTGCCCTTCTCCCGGACGCAGGCGCACATAGTCGCCGCTGCCCATGAGTTCCCAGGCCTGCATGTTGTCCGCAAGCTGAAGACGGAGCACGTCGGTCAGAATACGGCGGATGTTCTCATCCAGAACAGGGGTGAGCACTTCGATGCGCCGGTCCAGATTGCGGACCATCATATCGGCGCTGCCCATGAACATACAGGGATTGTTGTCGTTGCGGAACCAGTACACGCGGGCATGTTCCAGAAAACGTCCCACGATGGAACGCACCGTGATGTTCTCGCTCACCCCCGGAAGCCCCGGGCGCAGACAGCAGATGCCGCGCACAAGAAGCCTCACCTTCACCCCGGCCATGGAGGCCATGTAGAGGGCACGGATGATCTTCCTGTCCACGAGCTGATTGCATTTCATGATGATTTCGCCTTCTCCGCCCCGGGAGCACACGGCGATTTCGTTCTGAATCTGTTCGATGAGCCGGCGGCGCATGGAATTGGGGGAAACCAGAAGCTCGCGGTAATTGTCCTTGACCGCATAGCCCGTCATGACGTTGAAAAGATCGGCCATGTCGGCGCAGATGTCGGGCTGGCTGGTGAAAATGCCCATGTCGGTGTACATTTTCGCGGTGGAGGCATTGTAATTGCCCGTGCCTATGTGGGCATAGCTCACCACGCCCTCTTCCTCACGGCGCACCACAAGGCAGAGCTTGGCGTGTATCTTCATGCCCACGAAGCCGTACACCACGTTCACGCCTTCCCTCTCCAGCTCCTCGGCCCAGGTGATGTTGCGCTCCTCGTCGAAACGGGCCTTGAGCTCCACCACGGCCGTGACCTGCTTGCCGCGCCTGCGCGCCTCGATGAGCGCGCGCACGATGGGCGAATCGTTGCCCACGCGGTAGAGCGTCTGCTTGATGGAAATGACCTTCGGATCTTCCGCCGCCTTCTGCACGAAGTCCACCACCGGGGAGAAGGAATCATAAGGATGATGCAGAAAGACATCCTGCCCCCGGATGACGCGGAAAAGCGCGTCCGCCTGAAGCACCGGCGGCATGGCGGGGCTGTGGGGAGGCGTTTTGAGCCCCGGCCTGTCCAGCCCGTACAGGGCCATGAACTGGGCAAAGGCCAGAGGCCCCTTGACCCGGTAGATCTGAAAGGGCTTGAGGCTCAGCTTCTTGATGAGAAATTCCGAAAGAGAGCCGGACATGCCCCGCGCCGTCTCAAGGCGCACCACACCGCCGAAGCGGCGCTGATCCACCATGTCCTGCACGGCTTCGAGAAGGTCGTCGCTCTCATCCTCGTCGATGGTCACGTCGGTATTGCGGGTGATGCGGAACAGCCCGCAGTCGATGACGCGATAGCCCGGGAAAAGCAGCCCGAGGTGTTCCCTGATGAGTTCCTCCACGGGCAGGATGTCGGCATCGCGCACGTTGGCCTTCAGCCCCAGCGAAGCGTAGGTCGTGGCGTCCTTGTTGCGGGGAATGAAGATGAAGCGCGGCACGTTGCTGGGACAGCGCAGCCTGGCAAAGCGATCCACACCGTCCCGGCCCTGAAGCTGAATGATGAAGTTCAGGCTGAGGTTGGAGATGGTGGGAAAGGGATGCCCGGGATCTATGGCCTGAGGCGTGAGCACGGGGTAGATTTCGTCGCGGAAATACGCAAGCAGAAAACGCCGCTGCTTTTCCGAAAGCTCGCCGTAGCGCACAAGGTGCACGTCCTTTTCCCGAAGCTTCGGGGCAAGCGTCTTCAGCCAGTATTCGCTGGCCGTTGCAAGCAGCGCCGAGGCCTTGCGGCGTATTTCCGCAAGCTGCCGCGAAGGCGTCATGTCCTCGGGTTCCTCCGCAGCTGCTCCTTCCCTGTAGCGGTGCAGGAGCTTGGCCACGCGCACCATGAAGAACTCGTCGAGATTGTTGTAGAATATGGCAAGGAATTTGGTCTGCTCCAGAAGAGGAAGCTTTTCATCCAGCGCAGTTTCCAGCACGCGGGCGTTGAAATCCAGCCAGCTCAGTTCCCTGTTCAGGTAGTATTCCTGCGCCGCAAGATCCACCTTCCTGCGCGTTTCCCGCAGAACCTCTCCCTTTTTCTTCTCAGTCACGACTACGCCTCCGCGCTCTTTTTACCGGCCATGTGGTCGGCGATTTTTCTGGAGCGATAGGCGATCTGCTCTATGGCGCCCAGAACGTCGATGAATACCAGCCCGGCTTCAGGCGAACAGTGACCGGTGCTCAGACGGGAGGCATGGCTTGCGCGAAGCTGCGCTTCAAGGTCGCGGATATGGTCGGCCAGTGCGTCAAGTTCCGCCTTGTGCTGTGCGGTGAAGGGGTCGGGCCCGAAGGTGTTGATGGCAAGCTTCACGGCCTTGCGGGTATCGGTGAAGAGCCTGCGCACTTCTGACAGCGCCTCGGGGGAGAAGTCGTCTCCGCGCTTCTTCCTGTATTCGTAAAAATCAATGAGTCTCTTGCCCTTGTCGCCTATGCGCTCCAGATCGCCCGCGCTGATCACGCACGCTTCCAGCATGTCGGCATCCTTGCCGTCGATGCCCGCCTGCATGATGTCCGAGGCATAGGAACGTATGGCTTCTTCCAGATTGTCCAGCCTGTCTTCCATCTGAAGGACGTTTTCCTTCTCATCATCCTTCTGGCCGAAGAACACCTTTTCCGTGCGGGAAAGAAGTTCGTCCACCATTTCACCCATGTGACGGCATTCGTGGCGCACCGCGCTCACGGCCACCACGGGCGTGCGCTGGATGAGGTTGGGGTCGAGGTACACGGCGTCGCGTCTGTCGATGCGTTCCGCATCGGGAATGATCCTGCGGATGAGCGCGGCAAAGGGTCTGACGAAGGGCAGGAAGATGATGGTGTTGCAGATGTTGAACAGGGTATGGGCGTTGGCTATCTGATGCCCGATGGAAGAGGACGAGGCTTCGATGACGCCTATCCAGAGGGGCATGAGAGGCAGCCAGATGCACACGCCGATGACGTTGAAAAGAACGTGTGCGGTGCAGGCCTGACGGGCGGCGCGGCCCGTGCCCAGGGCGGCGAGAACCGCCGTGACCGTGGTGCCTATGTTGTCGCCGAAGATGATGGGAATGGCCGCTTCCAGAGGCAGAAGCCCCTGCGTGCCCAGAGCTATGGTCAGGCCCACGGTGGCGGAGCTGGACTGCACAAGCAGCGTGAGCAGCGTGCCCGCGAGAAGCCCGAGAAGCGGATTGTCGCTGAAGGCAAGGAAGATATCCTGCCGGTCACGCAGAAAGGCCATGGAACTTTCCATGGTCTGCATGCCGATGAAGAGCATGCCGAAGCCGAACAGCCCCTCGCCCAGATGCTTGAGCTTTGCCCTGGACGAGCAGACAAACATGAGAATGACGCCCACCAGCACGAAGAGATACGCCAGATCCTTGACGCGGAAGGCCAGAATCTGCCCGGTGACCGTGGTGCCTATGTTGGCGCCCATGATGACGCCTATGGCCTGGGTCAGGTTCATGAGTCCCGCATCCACGAAGCTCACGGTCATGACCGTGGTGGCGCTGCTGCTCTGGATCACCATGGTGACGGCCGTACCCAAAAAAACGCCCAGAACGGGCGTTTTCGTAAACATGCCGATGATGTTGCGCAGGCGTTCACCGGCCAGCATCTGAAGGGATTCGCTGATAAGTTTAATGGCGTACAAAAAGATGCCGACGCCGCCCAGAAGCTGCATGGCTGTGTAGAAGGACATACTCTCTCCGTAATCTTTAATCTCCTGAATCGCAGAAAAAAGCATGCCAGAGCCATGTGACGCCAATATTACAAATTCACGACATCCCGCAACAAAAATCAATCTTCGTCCTGTCCGTCCCGGCCCTTTTCCCCTTCGTGGAGCGCCTGGCAGGCGCGGCAGCGCACGCAGCCCGGCGCGGCCAGAAGACGCGACTCGGGAATGGGTTCCCCGCAGTCCTCGCAGAAACAGTGTATATCCGGCCCCTTTGCCGCAAGGGCACGCAGTTCCCTCAGCCTTCCCGCGCTTCGTTCGGCAAGAGCCTCGGCAAAGCGCACGGCCTCCATGTGCGCGGCGTTGTCGAGCATGTCGGGCATGGATTCGGCCTGAAAAAGCCCCTGCAGATAATGCAGGCGCTCCTTCTCCTCCTCTATTTCGGCATGCAGGCGTTCCAGAAAAGCATGATCCATGACCACCTCCGCAGCGGAAAAAGCCCGCGCGGCGGATACGTTTGCAGCGTTCATGTCCCTGTTCCTCCCATGGGAAAAGTAAAGGAATGCATGTCATTCCCGGAAGCCGCACCGCGCTCCGCCTTTTTCCGGAACGCTAGCAGAGGCGGGCGGAAAATACGATGATACTCTTTTCCTCCCGGCATAGTATCACGCGCCCGCGCGCCTTTTCCGGGACGGGCCTCAGACCGGGGAAAAGGATCCTCAGCCGGAGTGCAGGAAGCTTCCCGTACCGGAGAATCCTTCCGCATATTCCTGCAGAAGCGTATCATCGAAGGCTCTGCCGTATGTATCGATCCCATGAATTTTTCATGAAAATACCGTTACTGCCCCCGGAGGCCGGACCTTTGCTCCGCGCCCCGCTCCGCCGCCGCCCCTTATGACAAAGAAAAGGCTTTTGCGGCTTGTCATTTTGGCTTCCTTCTTATATTCTGCCGAGAACACTTTTTCTTTCAGGAGTCATGTATGTCTCAGCAGACATCGTCC
This sequence comes from uncultured Mailhella sp., assembly GCF_944324615.1. Taxonomy (GTDB): domain Bacteria; phylum Desulfobacterota; class Desulfovibrionia; order Desulfovibrionales; family Desulfovibrionaceae; genus Mailhella. Next base: position 70,391 of record NZ_CALUWY010000006.1, on the reverse strand, counting down.
GATTCGGGCAAAGGCAGTGCTCGCGGTCTCTTTTCCGGGCATATAGGGTTCATCCTCGCCGTGGCGGGTTCCGCCGTGGGCCTCGGCAACATCTGGCGTTTCCCCTATCTTGCGGCCAAGTACGGCGGAGGGATCTTCCTGCTGGTCTACATCATTCTCATGCTCACCTTCGGCTACGCCCTCATCGTGGCCGAAACCAGCCTCGGCCGTAAAACGCGCCTCAGCCCCGTGGGGGCCTACCGCTCCTTCGGCCAGATGAAGAGCAACCCCTTCCTGGTCTTCGGCGGCTGGGTGAACGCCGTGGTGCCCATGCTCATTCTGCCCTACTACTGCCTCATCGGCGGCTGGATCATCAAATTTCTGTTTGAATATGTCACAGGACAGATGAGTACCGTGGCGGCGGACGGCTACTTCGGCGGATTCATCTCCTCCACCTGGGAACCGGTCCTGTGGCACCTCATCTTCCTCGGCTGCACCCTCGGCATCATTCTGAAGGGTGTGGAAGGCGGCGTGGAACGCGCCTCCCGCGTCATGATGCCGCTTCTGCTCATTCTGGCCTTCATCGTGGCCATCTATTCCATGACGCGCCCCGGCGCGGGTGCGGGCATCTACTACTATCTGGTGCCGGACTTCTCCAAGTTCTCCATCATGACCGTGGTGGCGGCCTGCGGTCAGCTCTTCTTCTCCCTGTCCATAGGCATGGGTATCCTCATCACCTACGGCTCCTACATGAAGAAGGAAGTCAACGTGGAACAGGCCACCTACAGCATCGGCCTCATGGATACGCTGGTGGCCACGCTGGCCGGCTTCATGATCATTCCCGCGGTGTTCGCCTTCTCCGGCGGCACGGCCGACGCCCTGAACGCAGGCCCCTCGCTCATGTTCATCACCATCCCCAAGGTCTTTGAAAGCATGGGCTTCGGCGGCGTCATCGGCGCCGTGTTCTTCCTCATGGTGTTCTTCGCGGCCCTCACCTCCAGCATTTCCATCATGGAAACCTGCGTGTCCACCCTTACGGACGAACTCCACTGGTCGCGCAGAAAGAGCGCTCTGTTCATGACCTTTGAAGCCATCGCGCTGGGCATCCCCTGCTCCCTCGGCTTCGGTGTGTGGGACTTCATCTCCATCGCCGGCCTCAGCATCCTCGACATGATGGACTTCCTCGCCAGCCTCATTCTCTGCCCCCTGGCCGCCATGCTCACCTGCCTGCTCATCGGCCGCATCATGGGCATCGACACCCTCGTTTCCGAGGTGAAGATCTCCTCCGCCTTCCATGGTGAAAAGATCTTCCGCGTCTGCATCTCCTGGCTTGCTCCCGTGCTCCTGCTCATCGTGCTCCTCTCCTCCGTGGGCGCGACGCTGGGCTTCATCAAGATCTGACCATAAGGACACGTCCTTCCTGCGCCTTCAGGTTCCGCCTGAAGGCGCTTTTTTTATGCCGGAACAGGCACAGAAAAACGGCTCCGCATGGCGAAGCCGCATCAGGGATGGGTCAGACGCCCTGCAGGGCAGAGCTTTCCGGAAAAAGCGCTTTCCCGGCAGGGACATGGTCAGTACAGGCCGGGAACCCTGTCGTCAAACACCGGCATGGCCTGCCGCACACGGCGCACCAGGGCGCTGTCCACCTCGGCGCAGATCGTGCCGGGCGCTGTGCCCGCATGGGCCAGCACTTCCCCGTCGGGCGCAATGATCATGGAACAGCCCGCAAACGCCGTGCCTTCGGTGATGCCGCAGCGGTTGCAGGCCGCAATGTACATCTGATTTTCTATGGCCCGGGCACGGAGCAGCGTTTCCCAGTGTTCACGACGCACAAGCGGCCATTCGGCACTGACGAAAAGAAGTTCCGCCCCTTCCACGGCCAGCCGGCGGACAAGCTCACAGAAACGGATGTCGTAACAGATCACGGAGGCGCAGCGCATTCCCCCGAGGCTGAAGGAAAGCACGCTTTCCCCGGGCGCAAGGTACCTGTCCTCATCCATGAGCCGGAAAAGATGGATCTTGTCGTACCCGGCCGTGCAGACGCCCTCCCTGCTGATGACCTGGGCGCGGTTGTATATCCTGCCCTCCCGTTCCGAAAGCACGGAGCCTCCGGCAAAGGCCACCTGATACCGCGCGGCAAGTTCCCCCAGAAAGGCGGCATCGTCGCCGCCCATGGGAGAGGCAAGTTCCCCGGCTCTGTCCAGCGCATAGCCCGTGGACCAGAGCTCCGGCAGCACGATGACGTCGGGCGGAAACTCCGCCTCCATGGCTTCGGCCACCATACGCTGCACCCCGGCCCTGTTGGCCTTCCTGTCCCCCTTGATCACGTCCATCTGAACGGCGCATATTCTCATTTCCGCCACTCTCCCCTGAAATCCCGGCCGCTCCGCCCCATCACGGTGACACGACAGGCTCCGGGCCCCCTTATGCGGCAGGCTCTTCCGCCCGCGCAGGGAAAAATCCCGCCGGAACACTCAGTATCCCGGACTTCCCGCAGCCGCCATGCCTTCCAGCATGCGGAAGCTCTGCAGCCTGATGCGTTCATTGTGGTAATGCAGCGCGTCCCGCACTTCCTTCTTCCTGCGCCTGAGTATGCCCCGGGCAATGGCCTCATGAATATCTGCCACCATGCTTTTTTCGCAGTGATGACAATGGATGACCATGATGCCGAGGCGTATGGATTCCAGACAGAGCGGCTTCCAGAACAGGCCCAGCCTGGACTGTTCGTCGAGATACATGAGCGCGGTATGAAATTTCATGTCCAGAGCCATGTACTCCATGGCATGCGCTCCGGGAGCGACTCTTTTTGCCCTCATGCCGGCAATGATGTCCATGAGTGCCTCGCCCACGGGCGCATTGGCTCTGTTCTCGAAAATACGCTTCACGCCATCCGTTTCCAGAAGTTGCCGCACGTTCAGAAGCTCTTCCACATCCCTGCCGGAAACCGGCCGCACTTCCATGACGTTGCGCCGGAAGCTGTTCTGCAGCCAGCCCTCGTGAGTAAGCCGGAACAGAGCTTCGCGGACAGGCGTCCGGCTCATGTTCATCTGTTCCGCAAGGCTGCGTTCCTGAAGCGCCGTGCCCGGGGCAAGCTTGAAGGAAACGATGTTCTGGAGAATCTGCTCATAGGCAAGAGAGGAAAGTTTCGACTGCAGCATCGACACACCGTACCTTTCATATATATTGGAAGGTATACGATGTTTTTTCAAAAAATGTCAACGACATCCCTACAGTCAACGGCATATCTTCCCGGCCCCTTATGCATGAGAAACAGGACCGTTTTCCTCATGTTCCTCCGCAGAACATCAGGAGAATATTAAAAGTACATGCGCCATGCAACCTGTGTTTCTCTTTTTTCAAAAAGATGCGCACAGATGCACCTTCATGCGTGCCGAAAAGTACAGAACAGGCAGAAAAACAATGCCCTCCTTTTCATGATACGCACCGTATGCATAGGTGCGGCAATACAGAGGAAGGGCTTTTGCCTTTTTTGAAAACATGACATGTCGCAAACATTTTTTTTACAGAAAAAAAATGTCTCCGTCACAACGTATGCTCATTCCCCGTGCTCCGCTCCCGCTGCAGCTTCGCCATGCCCCGGAGCATCTTCCACCCCGTTTCCGGCCGCATTCTTGCAGCTCGAAAAAAAACGGCTTCCGGCAACATGTTTTCCGCCCCCGTGCGTACGCGCCTTTTCTCCACAGAACGCCGCCCCTTCGTCCCGGAAAACAGGAAGCTTTCTCTGACTATCCGCATCTGCCCTCACCATCCCGGAAAAATTTCCATGACAACGGATTCTCAAATGTAAATCAAATCGGCATTTCTCATGCATATCTTCTTCTATATCCGGAACAACAGATATGCAGTACAGCATTTCTCATGCAGTATTCCTCATGAAAACTTATCATACAGGCCATATTTTTTATCCGTAAACAATCCTTTGCCAAACTTCTGCCTGCGATATCACAGTGAAGGGAAAAGCACATGTTGACACTTGATCGATATTTGTGACAATAGATACATGGAAGTACTTATTCTTGTCATTCTCATTCTGTTGAACGGCATTTTCGCCATGTCGGAAATCGCCCTGGTTACCGCCCGCAAGGCACGGCTCACGCCCCGGGCGGCGGCGGGGGACAAGGCGGCGCAGGCCGCCATACGTCTGGGGGAAAACCCCACCCGTTTTCTTTCCACCATTCAAATCGGCATCACGTCCATAGGCCTGTTCAGCGGTATTGTGGGTGAATCCGCTCTGGCCGGGCCTCTGTCGGCATGGATGCAGGAGCATCTCGGCGTGCCTGCCACCACCTCGGGCATGATCGCCACCATTGCGGTGGTCGCCATGGTCACCTATCTCTCCATCGTGGTGGGTGAACTCGTGCCCAAGCGCCTCGGGCAGATCGCTCCGGAAAAAATGGCCTGTCTCGTGGCCCGGCCCATGACGGCGCTGGCACGGATAAGCCGCCCCTTCGTCGCCCTGCTCGCCTGGTCCACCGGCGCCCTGCTCCGGCTTCTCAAGGTAAACACCGAAGAGGGGCAGCCCGTCACGGAAGAAGAAATTCAGGCCATGATCGACGAAAGCTCGGAAGCCGGCGCCATAGAAAGCAAGCAGCGCGACATGCTCCGCAACATCTTCCGCCTCGATGACCGTCCGGCAAGTTCCATCATGACGCCCCGGGCCGACATCCGCTTCCTGGATACGCGCCTCAGCCCGCTGGAGAACCTTGATATCCTGAGCAGGCACGAACATTCCTGGCTGCCGGTATGTCACGGCGGCCTCGGGAATCTTGCGGGCGTCATCCGCACCAATCAGGCGCTGCTTCTGTGCACGGGCAGCATTCCCGAAGCCGAGGAATTTTCCCGCGCCCTCAGGGAACACTGCCGGCCGCCCGTGTTCGTGCCCGAAACGCTCACCAGTCTGGAAGTGCTGAAGCTGCTGCAGGAAAGGGGCGTGCACATCGCCTTCATAGTGGATGAATACGGCACCGTACAGGGCCTTGTCACCCCGAGGGACATTCTGGAGGTGCTGGCCGGGCAGATAGGCGCCTCACAGGAACATACCTGGGCCATACCGCGGGAAAACGGAAGCTGGCTCATGGACGGCAGCATTCCCATTCTGGAACTCAAGGACCGGCTCGGCCTGCAGGCCCTGCCCGCCGAGGACAAGGGTTATTACACCATCCTGAGCGGCATGTTCATGTACATGACCGGCCGCATTCCCTGCGAAGGCGACCATGTCATCTGGCAGGGCTGGCGCTTCGAGGTGGTGGACATGGACGGCAACATGATCGACAAGGTGCTGGTGGAGCGTCTGCCGGAAGAAACGCCGCAGGATGCGGAAAACTGATATTCCTGAAAAAAAAGGCCGGACCATGTCCGGCCTTTTCTGTTGCCTGCGGCAGGGTTCCGGCCCCGGTAACAAGCCGAAACCGTGAGTTTCCCGGGAGAGCCGCCCTTCCCGGGCACAAAAAGAAGCCGGCCGCTCTGTGGAGCGACAGAGCGGCCGGTATGGAAAGGGAATGGAGGAGAAAGGGGGGGTATGAAAATCTCTGGTTATCCAGGGGGTGACAACCTTCGACAGCTTCCTTGTACACCAGCGGCAGGGAAAGTCACGTTTCAAACTGTTGCCCTTCATGAAAGACTTTGCAAGGAAGGCGGACAGGGTGCACGCCGTCTTTTTCATCTTGCCCCGCTCTGCGTTTCGGGCATAAGATAAGGCTGCGCCGTATCACGCCGCCTTCAGGCGGCAAGGAGGAACCATGAAGAAAATCGGTATCATCCGTTGCCGGCAGACGGAAGAAATCTGCCCCGGCACCTCGGATTTCAAATGCGCGAAGGCCGGTACCCTGGCTTTTGAACCCTTCGGCCCCTGCGAGGTGGTGGGATTTGTCAGCTGCGGCGGCTGCCCCGGGAAAAACGCCGTGGCAAGGGCGAAAACCCTGGTGGCGCGCGGAGCGGAGGTGGTGTTCCTCGCCTCCTGCATCAGAAAGGGAAGCCCCATCGACATGCCCTGCCCCAACTACGCCGCCATGAAGGCCGCGGTGGAAAAGGCCCTCGGCGACGTTCCCCTCATCGACTGGACCCATTGAGGCCCGCACTTTTTTTGCATCATGATGCAGGAAAAGGCCGCATGATGCGGCAACGGCAGAGAAAAAGCCCGCCGGCGCAGGACGCCGACGGGCTTTTTCATGAATGTCTGCCGGACGAGGGAAGCTCCCCGCCCGAATGCCGTTTACGGCGTCACGCGCAGGTCATAGGCGTTTTCCAGCTTCAGGTATCTGCGGGCCGTCTCGCGCAGGGTTTCCGCGCTCACCGCCTTCATTTCCTCAAGCTTTTCCCTGCCGTATTCAAGGCCATGACCGTCCAGCACGTTGGAGGCTCCTTCCGCGGCGCGCATGGCGCGGCTCTGCCTTGCACGGTAATAGTCGGCCTCGGCCACGGCCTTGGCCCTTTCCAGCGTTTCCGCAGGCAGAAGGTTCTGCTGCAGGTCGCGGACAATGGCTTCAAAGGACGTGCGGGCCTTGTCCAGATTCTCGGGCGAGGCCACGATGCCGAAGGCGAGAAAGCCCGTATCCGGCCCGGACCAGTCCACGGGAAAGACGGAATACCCGAGGCTCTGCTTTTCCCGCAGTTCCTGATAAAGCTTGCCGGTGAAACCGCCCAGACATTCGGAAAGCAGGCGAAGCGCCGCCCTGTCGGAAGATTCGGTGCCCACCGTGGGGAAGAGCATGAGGTACACGGCCTGATTGCGGCCCGGCAGCGTCATGCTCAGGGTGCGTTCCTTGTTCCATGCAGGCGCCTCGCTCTTGAGCGCCTTCTGAGAAGGCGCAGGCAGGGAGGCGGCAAACTTCTCCACCTCTTCCCTGTTGAAGTCGCCCGCCACGGAAAGCACCCACGGCATCTGCTTCTGCCTGTTCCAGAACGCCTCCGTGTCCTTTGCCGTAAAGGTCGCAAGTCTGGCCGGATCGCCCTCGCTTCTGTGGGCATAGGCCCCCTTGCCGAAGAGGAAACGGCGCATGTTGCGGCCGAGCAGGCCCATGGCGTCCTGTTCGCTGCTCACGATACCCGCTATCTGTTCACGCTTCTGCCTTTCCACGTCTTCATCACGGAAGGCGGGCTTTTCCAGCACTTCCTTCATGAGGGCAAAGACTTCGGGCGCAAAGCGTGCGGGCGCGTCCATCTGCATGCTGAAGGAACGCATGCCGCTTCCGGCCGAAAGGCCGGAGGCCCTGTCGGAAAGGTAGACGTTGATGTCGTTCAGACTGCGCTTTTCCGTGCCCGTGGTCAGCACGGCCGCCGTAAGCGCGGCCAGACCTTCCTGTTCGTCGGCAGCGAGCAGTTCCCCGCCGGAGAAGCTCAGCGTGGCGGAAACATAGGGCAGGGAACGGTCGGGCAGAAGCACCAGCGTGCGGCCTTCGCCGAGATTCACGATTTCGCTCTTCAGGGCCTCGCCGGCCCTGTCGCCCTTCTCATCCTTTGCCACGGCCTTTCCCGCTTCGGGCCAGCCCTGCACAAGGGCGGCCTTTGCCGAAGCGTCATCAAGCGGAGCGGTCTTTCCCGCCTTCTCCGGCACAAGCGCGGCTATGGTCAGCCCCTCGGGACGCAGCCAGAGATCCAGCACCTGCTGGATGTCGTCGCGGCTCACGCCGCGCACGGCGGCAAGGTAGCGCTCCCCGCCGAGACTCGCGGGATCGTAGAAATATTCCGAACCCATGGTTTCCGCGATGCTGGCAATGTTCTCCAGTCCGCGCAGGTAATTGTCCTCAAGGTTGAGGCGGGCGCGGGCAAGCGCCTCGTCGCTGAAATCGGAAGCCTTCAGGGTTGCGAACGTTCTGCCCATGTCGCGCAGAAATTCCTCCACCTTGTCCGCGTCAAGCTGTGCGATGACGAAGAAGGTCCCCGCGCGCTCGAACGTCATGGCAGAGGCGTTCACGCTGTCCACCACGGGCTTTTCAATGCGGAAGCGCACGGGCAGAATCGCGGTGTCGTCACCGGCAAGAAGATGGGCCAGCACGTCGGCGGCGGGCAGAAGCTCATGCCGCATGCCCGGCAGAGGGAAGGAAAGGGAAAGGAAGGCCTTGTCCCAGGGCCCCTTCTCCACGTCCACCGTAAGGCCGTGCCGCAGCGTTTCCGGGTCAATGGAAGGTTCCATTCTGCGCACGTTGTGGTTGACGTAGGAGCCGAAAAGCAGCTTCGCCTCTTCCACCACGTCCCCGGCGCTGATATCGCCCGCCACGGAAAGCACCATGTCGCGCGGGTCGTAATGGCGCCGGATATAATCGCGCATCATGTCGGGCGTCACGCCGCGCAGGGCCTTTTCGTTGCCGATGACGGGCGATTCATAGGGCGTGCCTTTCAGGGTGTGGGCCAGAGCCTTCTGAAACAGCTTCGTCACGGGGTTGTCGCCGCGCTGCTTCTTTTCCGCAATGACCACCTCGCGTTCCGCGTCCAGATCCTCCTGCCTGAGCAGCGGATCGAAGGCCAGGTCACGCACGGCGGTCATGGCGTCCTTCCACTTTGCAGCGGGAAGATCGGTCAGGTAGGTGGTCATGTCATAGGAAGTATAGGCGTTCATGGAGCCGCCCGCGTTTTCCACACGCTTGTCCACGCCGGGGCCGCTGGTTTTGGAGCCCTTGAAGACCATGTGCTCCAGAAGATGGCTCATTCCGGCTTCCTCAGGCTTTTCCCATGCGGAACCGGCCTTCACGAAAAGGCGCACCGAAACCAGCGGGAAACGCCGGTCTTCCTTGATGAGCACGGTAAGGCCGTTTTCCAGGCGGAAGGTCTGGATGTCGGAAACGGCAAAGGCCGACCCCGAGCCGCCCACCGCCAGGCAGAACGACAGCGCCACTCCGGCGCAGAATCTGAGAAATTGCATGAAAACCTCTCACAATCACAAAATCAGGGGAGAGAACCGGAGCCACACGCTCCGGCAACACGGCGGAAACTCCGCCGCACGACATGACACACTCCGGCCGTCTCTGCTGCCTTTCCTCTGCATCTTCGGGCAGGCGGAAAATGGCCCGCACCCCGCAGCTTCCGCCGGAATCCGTTCCGGCATCCGTGAAGGCGGCGCAAAAGCCTGAACAGGATCATGCGCCTCGGAAAGGTTGCAGGCCGGGCGGCCGTTTCCCCTTACCTGTGGCACAGACTTTCTCTTTTCGCCATCATTTTTTCCCTCCTTTTTCGTGACAAAGTATTGCAGCGCAGGATAACGCCGCTCATCCGGCACAAAAAAAGGGCCGCCTCACAAGGAAGCGGCCCTTCAGAGATCAGAAGCGGACCTACACGCGCACGCCGAGGCTCTTCACCACGGAGGAAGCGATCTTTTCGCGTTCCTTATCCACTTCGCCGTCCTGCAGGGTGCGGTCGGCCTTGCGGAAGGTGAGGCGGCAGGTGATGTTGCGCTCCGCTCCGCCCGCAGGTTCGTACACATCCAGCAGTTCCACGTTTTCCATGAGGGAGGTCTTCACCCCGCGCACGGCGGACAGGATGGCATCCACATGCATGGTGCGCGGTGCGATGAAGGTGATGTCGCGGCGCACGGCAGGGTACACGGGCAGAGGATGGAACAGGGTATGCACGCCCTGAGAGGCCTCGCGCAGAAGATCGAGGTCGAGATCGGCGTACCACACGGCCTTGCGGGCCAGGTAGGCGTCGGCCATGGCGGGCTTGAGGCGGCCCATGACGCCGGCCACGGCTCCGCCTTCCATGATCACGCTCACGGCGGGAGCAAGATAGGGATGCTCCTGCTTCAGCGCATAGGAGGGCAGCGGCAGGTGCAGGAAGGTGAAGAGCTTTTCCACCATGCCCTTCAGGTCCACATAGTCCATGTCCTCATCGGCATGGGCCCAGGCTTCGTCGTAACGGGAACCGTAAAGGACCATGGCAAGGTGACGCACTTCCTTCACCGTGGTGTCGCTGGCAGGATCCTGACAGAAGGCTTCGGCCACTTCAAAGAGGCGGATGCCCGTTGCGCCCTGGGCGATGTTCTGGCGCACGTTCTGGAAAAGACCGGGAGCCAGCTCGGTACGCAGAACGTCCTGCTCCGCCGTGAGGGGGTTCAGGATGTTCACGCGGCCTTCGGCGGGCAGGCCCAGAAAATCCAGGTCCTTGTTGCCCACGAAGCTGTAGTTCACGGCTTCGTTCAGGCCGAATCCGGCGGCCCAGTGCTTCACGCGCATCATGAAGGCGTGACGGCCCTCGGGAGCGCCGAAGGAAGAGAGAGTCTGCGGAATGGAGGGCAGGGTTTCACCGAGATTGTCCACGCCCTTGAAAATGGCCACTTCCTCGATGAGGTCGGCTTCGCGGGTGAGGTCGTAGCGCCAGCCGGGCGTTTTCACGCTCCAGGTCTCGCCGTGGCTTCTGTCCACTTCACAGCCCAGCTTTTCCAGCGTTTCGGCACAGAAATCGTCCGTGAGCTCCACGCCGAGCAGATCTTCGGCGCGGCTTCTGCGGAAGTTCACCACCGGAGCCTGCCAGGGGCTGGGGGTCGCGCCGCACACGCCGCGGCACACTTCCGCTCCGGAAAGTTCGGCCATGAGCGCCGCCGCGCGGTCAAGGGCAAAGGACATGCCCGTGGGATCCACACCGCGCTCGAAACGGTAGGAGGCTTCGCTGTTCAGGCCGAGACGGCGCGCCGTCATGCGGATGGAACTCGGACGGAACACCGCGCATTCGAGGAACACGCTTTCGCTCTCATCGGTGATTTCGGTTTCCAGACCGCCCATGACGCCCGCCAGAGCCACGGGCTTTTCCGCATCGCAGATAAGGCCGTCACCGGCCTTGAGCAGGCGCTGCTGCCCGTCCAGGGTGGTGAGCTTCTCGCCGTCTTCCGCAGGACGCACGATGATGCGGCCGCCCGCAAGCTTGTTGTGGTCGAAGGCATGCAGGGGCTGACCCAGTTCCATGAGGATATAGTTGGTCACGTCCACGAGGTTGGAAATGGCACGCACACCCACGGCGTTCAGACGATAGCGCATCCAGGCGGGGGAAGGCTTCACCTTCGCGCCCTTCAGAATGCGGCCGAGGTAGGAGGGGCAGAGCCCGCCGTCCTTCACGTCCACGGGCACGGCGCCGCTCATGTCCTCGCCCTTCTCTTCCAGATGGAAGGAAGGCTTCGTCACGGGCAGGCCGAGATAGGCGCCCACCACGCGGGCGAAACCGTACACGGAAAGGCAGTCGGAACGGTTGGGCGTGATGCTGATGTCCAGCACTTCCTTGTCGAGATCGTAGGCATCGACGAACTTCTCGCCGGGCATGATCTTGCGGCCCGCCCTGTTTTCCTCGGGCAGGACAAGAATGCCGGAATGATCGTCCGCAAGGCCGAGCTCGCGCTCGGAGCAGATCATGCCGAACGAGGGCACGCCGCGCAGCTTGGCCTTCTTCATCACCAGTCCGCCGGGCAGCGTGGACCCTACGGGAGCCACCACCACAAGCTGACCTGCGGCCACGTTGGGCGCGCCGCACACGATGTTCAGAGGTTCGCCTGCGCCCACGTCCACCGTGCAGACATGGAGATGGTCGGAATCGGGATGCGCCTCGCAGGTGAGCACGCGGCCCGTGACCACGCCCTCAATTTCCGCATAGGGATGCACCACTTCTTCCAGTTCGAGGCCGAGCATGGTGAGCATCTCGCCCAGCTCTTCCGCCGTTCCCGTATAGGGGACAAATTCCTTCAGCCAATTGAAACTCAGCAGCATATGTATTTCTCCTCAGAGGTGAAAGACACGCATTCCGGGAGCGCCGAAAAGCGCCTCCCGCCCGCCTCCGGCCTCTGCAGCAGCAGGCCGGGTGCGGTGCGGAAAAAAGCCCGGAGGCCCTTTCCCGGCACGCCTTTCCTCTACGCAGGGAACTGATGGAGGAAGCGCACGTCGTTTTCAAAGTTCATGCGCAGGTCGGTAAGGCCGTACTTCAGCATGGCGATGCGTTCCACGCCGAGTCCGAAGGCAAAGCCGGAAACCTCGTCCGGATCGTAGCCGACGGAAGTGAACACGGCCGGGTCCACCATGCCGCTGCCGAGTATTTCAAGCCAGCCGGAGCCCTTGCACACGCGGCAGGGCTGTCCGTTCACATGACCGTGGCCGCCGCACTGGGTGCAGGACATGTCCACTTCCACGCTGGGCTCGGTGAAGGGGAAGAAGCTGGGGCGGAAGCGCACGCGCGTCTTTTCACCGAACACGGCGCGCACAAAGGCGGTAAGCGTGCCGCGAAGATCCGCCATGGTGACGTGCCTGTCCACAAGAAGACCCTCGATCTGATGGAACATGGGGGTGTGGGTCACGTCGGAGTCGCGGCGGTACACCTTGCCTGGGCCGATGATGGCAAGCGGAGGCTTGCGCTTCATCATGGTGCGCACCTGTACGCAGGAGGTGTGCGTGCGCAGAAGCACCTTGTCGGTGATGTACAGGGTGTCCTGCATGTCGCGGGCGGGGTGTTCGGGGGGCATGTTGAGCGCTTCAAAGCAGTTGAAGTCGGTTTCCACCTCGGGGCCGCCGGCGATTTCGTAGCCCATGTGCTGGAACACGGAGCAGACTTCCTGCATGGCCAGAGTGATGGGATGGAGCGAACCGGTCCACAGGCTGCGGCCGGGCAGACTCGGGTCGAAGCCGGCAAGGAAGGCGGCCTCCCTTTCCTCTTCCTGGCGCTTCAGGCGCTCTTCAAACATTTCCGTAAGGCGCTGCTTCACCGCGTTGGCAGCCTGCCCGAAGGCGGGACGTTCTTCCGGGGAAAGGTCGCGCATGTGCGACATGAGTTCGGCAAGCTGCCCCTTGCGACCGAGAAAGTCCACCCGGGCCGCCTCAAGTTCCGCTTCCGAGGTAATCCGGCTCAGACGTTCATCAAGCTTGCCGGCCAGTCCGTTCAGTTGTTCAAGGAAATCCATGGCAAGGCCTTGTGGCAGGCGGCGCTTCCGCGCTCCTGCGGGCTGAAATGAAAAAGGGGTGCAGAGCCAAGGCACTGCACCCCTTGCGGGGAAAAACTCCCCAGAAAGCTTCCCCGGGCATGAGCGGCCCGATGTCTGCGGGCCGCGCCCGAAAGGATCAGAACTTACGCCAGCTTGGACTTGGCAAGTTCGACGATGGCGGCAAAATCGGCCTTTTCGCGCACGGCGAGGTCGGCGAGCATCTTGCGGTTGATTTCCACACCGGCAAGCTTCAGGCCGTTGACCAGACGGGAATAGGACAGGCCGTTGATGCGGGCGCCGGCGTTGATGCGCTGGATCCACAGGCGGCGGAAGGCGCGCTTGCGGAGCTTGCGGCCTTCAAAGGCATAGTTCAGGGAACGCTCGACGGCTTCGCGGGCAATGCGGTACAGGCGGCTGCGGCCACCGCGGAAGCCCTTGGCCATATCCAGATATTTCTTGTGCCGGCGATGGGCAGCAAGACCTCTCTTCACACGCATGGAAAACCTCCACATTCAGTCCCGCGAGGCGGAGATCGAGCCAGCGGGAGTTGAGCCGCGACAGGGCGGCGAAATTCGAAAAGCTACGCGGCCTGCAAAAAGGCAGGACTCAGGCGTAGGGCATGAGGCGCTTGACGGCCTTCAGGTTCGCGCTGTCGACAAGGGCACCCTTGCCCAGACGGGCACGACGCTTGGCATCCTTCTTGGTGAGGATGTGGCGCAGGTTCTGGCGACGACGGCGGAACTTGCCGCTGCCGGTGGTGCTGAAGCGCTTGGCGGCAGAACGGCTGGTCTTGATCTTGGGCATAACCAACTCCTTGGTATTCGTGCCTTCCCGAAAACGGAAAGGACGATTTAGGCATCAGAAGGAACCGACTATGCAGCATTTTCGCATAATCTGCAAGCGAAAAAATACGGCAGAGGCGCGCAGAATGGCCTTTGCGAAAAAGCCGCCCCCGCTTCCCCGGCAGGGAAAGGCAGGTCTGCGGCTCTTTGCATACGGTTCCCGGGAAATTCACCGGCGCGGGCAAAAGCCCACTTCGCCCGCGCCGGATATGAGCTACTTCTTGGGAAGAGGAATGAGCAACATCTGGAGGGTGCGGCCTTCGGCGCTGGGAGCCTGTTCGACCTTGCCCACGTCGGCGGTATCCGCAATGATCTTGGTGAGAATGGACTCACCGCGATCCTTGTGCACGATCTCGCGGCCCCGGAAGAACACCGTGACCTTGCAGCGGTCGCCGTCGGCAAGGAAACGGCGGATATGGCGCAGCTTGGTTTCGTAGTCATGGTCGTCCGTCTTGGGACGAACCTTGATTTCCTTGATCTGCACCACCGTCTGGTTGCGCTTGGCTTCCTTCTTCTTCTGCTGCTGTTCGTACTTGAACTTGCCGAAGTCCATGATGCGGCACACCGGCGGTTCGGCGTTGGCAGCCACTTCCACCAGGTCATAACCGGACTCATGGGCCATGGCGATGGCGTCGGAACAGGGAAGAATGCCGATCTGTTCACCTTCCGGACCAATCACCCGTACTTCACGGGCACGAATCTGCTCGTTGCGGCGCACACCGTCCTGAGGCACGTCGCGACGAGGTCTCATGTTAGGCGAAGCTATAGCTCATACCTCCACGTTTGAACGGTTCCTCACTTTCCGTCCTGACCATGGCGATCACCTCTTCCACGGAGCGGAAGCCGATGTTCTCGCCGGAACGCAGGCGGACGCTGAAGCCGCCGTCGGCCACTTCCCTGTCGCCCACCACGAGGACATAGGGAATCTTGGCCATCTGGGCTTCCCTGATCTTGAAGCCCAGCTTCTCATTGCGCAGATCGGTTTCCACACGGAGACCGGCGGCGGCAAGGCGGCTCTTCATTTCCTTGACATAATCCATCTGGGAGTCGGTCACGTTGACGATGCGGGCCTGCACGGGAGCAAGCCAGGCAGGGAAGGCGCCGGCATAGTGCTCGGTAAGCACGCCGATGAAGCGTTCCAGAGAACCCAGAATGGCACGGTGCACCATGACGGGACGATGGCGTTCGCCATCCTGCCCGACATACACGAGATCGAAGCGCTCGGGCAGCGTGAAGTCCACCTGAATGGTGGAAAGCTGCCATTCACGGCCGATGGCGTCGGTGACTTTGATATCGATCTTGGGGCCGTAGAAGGCGCCGTCGCCTTCGTTGATCTGGTAGGGCTTGCCCTCCTTCTCCACGGCCTTGATGAGCGCGCTGGTGGCACGCTCCCACGCCTCGTCGGAACCGATGCTGTCCTCGGGGCGGGTCGAAATGAAAATACGGTACTTGAAGCCGAAAAGATCCATCAGGTCGGCGGAGAGGTGCATCACGTTGATGATTTCCTCTTCCAGCTGGTCGATGGCGCAGATGATGTGGGCATCATCCTGCGTGAACTGGCGCACGCGCAGAAGGCCGTGCAGCGTGCCGGACTTTTCGTGACGATGCACCACGCCGAGTTCAAACATGCGCACGGGCAGGTCGCGGTAGCTGTGCAGGGTTTCGCCGTACATGAGCATGTGGCCCACGCAGTTCATGGGCTTCACGCCGTGCACGTCGCCTTCGATTTCCGTGAAGTACATGTTTTCACGGTAATGATCGTAGTGGCCGGAACGTTCCCACAGTTCGCGGCGCAGAATCTGCGGACCGCGCACGAGTTCATAGCCGCGCTTCAGATGTTCGCGCACGAGGAAATCCTCAAGAATGGTGCGCAGCATCATGCCCTTGGGCAGCCAGAAGGACATGCCCGGGGCCACGTCTTCATGGAAGGAGAAGAGGCCGAGTTCCTTGCCCAGGCGGCGATGGTCGCGCCTCTTGGCTTCCTCGATGGCGGCAAGGTAGTCCTTCAGGGCCTTTTCATCCGGGAAGGCCGTGCCGTAAATACGGGAGAGCATGGGATTCTTTTCGTCGCCGCGCCAGTAGGCGCCCGCCACGGAAAGAAGCTTGAAGGCCTTCACCGCGCCGGTGGCGGGGATATGCGGGCCGCGGCACAGATCGAGGAAATCGCCGCAGCGGTACAGGGACACGGTGTCGGCGTCGATGCCTTCGATGATCTCCACCTTGTAGTTCTCGCCCTTGTCGCGGAAGAGCGCCACGGCGTCGGCCTTGTTCATGACCGAGCGTTCAAAGGGAACGTTCTCGGCGATGATGGCGCGCATCTGCTTTTCGATGGCTTCGAGGTCGTCGGGGGAGAAGGGACGCGGAGCGTCGAAATCGTAATAGAAACCGGAATCAATGGAGGGGCCGATGGTCACCTTCACACCGGGGAAGAGCTTCTGCACGGCGGCAGCCATGACATGAGAGGTGGAATGGCGCAGAAGCTGGAGGCCTTCGGGCTCCTCGGCCGTCACGGGCGCAAGTTCCAGCGCACCGGCGGGTACTTCAGCAGAAAGATCGAGCAGCTCTTCCGTGTCGGCAGTACGCACACGGCAGGCAAGAGCGGCTTTGAACCGTTTGCCGGAAAGAGCCTGCTTCAGCACCTCGGCGCACGAAACGCCGGCGGCGGCCTCAATCAACTTTCCTTCTACGGATATCTGCATGGAAAACTCCAAAATCCAAATGTGAAACAAAAAAAAGAAAGGGAGGCGCTGCCTCCCTTTCCGATGTTTTTTTGTGGTAGGCACGAGCAGACTTGAACTGCTGACCCCTTCCGTGTCAAGGAAGTGCTCTGCCACCTGAGCTACGCGCCTTTATTGTTCGGTGAGGAAAATTCTTATAGAGCTTTTTCCCCTTCGTCAAGCATTTTCTTCCCTGTTTTTTTATTTTCTCCCGCTTTTTCCCTTTTTTCCGGAAAAACGCCCCCGCACTCTGCGTCCCCGCTCCGGACATCGACTGCGCCGACGCTTTTTTTCCCGCACGCTCAGTCTCTGCCTTTTCCGGCGCATGTTGCGAAGCCTCCCTTCCTGTGCTACAGCGCAAAAAGCACTACATTCCTTATGATGGAGGCTTCTCATGTCCACCAAGGCCGCTGATTTTTCCCTCATTCTCAAACTGCTCGCCGGCATCGTCATCGGTTCGCTTGCGGGCACATACCTCGGTTCCCATACCGAAAGCCCGCTGCACTGCATCATGGATGCCGTGGTTTCGCTGCGCTATATCTTCGGGCAGATCATCTTCTTCCTTGTTCCCCTCGTCATCGTCGGCTTCATCACCCCGGCCATCGTGCGCCTCGGGCAGAACGCCAGCAGAATTCTCTTCACGGCCGTGGCCATCGCCTACCTTTCCTCCATCGGGGCGGCGTTCTTCTCCACCGTCGCGGGCTACACCATCATTCCCCATCTTTCCATAGCCACCTCGGCCGAAACGCTGCGTTCCCTGCCGAAAATCGTGTTCCAGCTCGACATTCCGCCGCTCTTCAGCGTCATGAGCGCTCTGGTGCTCGCCCTTCTCTTCGGTGTAGCCATCAGCTGGACGAAGTCGGAAAACATGGCCAGGCTCTTTTCCGAGCTTGAACGCGTCATGAGCGCCCTCGTCCTTCACGTCATGATTCCCATCCTGCCCTTCTTCGTGGGCATGTCCTTCCTCGGACTGGCCTATGAAGGCTCCCTCAGCCTTCACCTGCCCGTGTTCATCTCCATGGTGCTCATCGTCATCGTCGGCCACTTCATCTGGCTTTCCGTGCTGTACGGCATAGGCGGCCTGCTCTCCGGCCGCAATCCCTGGGAAGTGTTCCGCCACTACGCCCCCGCCTACCTCACCGCCGTGGGCACCATGTCCAGCGCGGCCACGCTGCCCGTGGCCCTGGAATGCGCCAGAAAATCCCGCGTGCTCAGCAGAAACCTTGTGGAATTCATGATTCCCCTGGGCTCCACCGTGCATCTGTGCGGTTCCGTGCTCACGGAAACCTTCTTCTGCATGACGCTGCACCTCATGCTCTACGGCACGCTTCCGAGCGTGGGCGTCATGATGCTCTTCTGCATGCTGCTCGGCATCTTCGCCGTGGGCGCTCCCGGCGTGCCCGGCGGCACCGTGGTGGCCTCCCTCGGCATCGTCACCGGCGTACTCGGCTTCGACCAGAACGGCGTGGCCCTGCTCATCGCCATCTTCGCCCTGCAGGACAGCTTCGGCACGGCCTGCAACATCACGGGCGACGGCGCCCTCACCCTCATGCTGGAGGGCATCTTCAACAGAAATGAACAGCTGGACACGCTCCAGCACAGCGGAGAAAACGCATGACTCAAGAGGAAAGAAAGCGCTTCATAAGCCTGCTGCAGCAGGAAGTGGTTCCGGCCCTGGGCTGCACGGAACCCATTGCCGTGGCGCTCGCCTCGGCAAAGGCCGCCGAAACCCTGGGCCGCAGACCCGAGAAGCTGGATGTGGCCGTCAGTGCCAATCTTCTTAAAAACGGCATGGGCGTCATGGTTCCCGGCACGGGCGAAATGGGCCTCGGCGTGGCGGCCGCAGCCGGAGCGCTGGGCGGCAAAAGCGCCCTCGGTCTGGAATGCCTGCGCGACATCGACGAGACCACGGCCGGCGACGCCCGCGACATGCTGGAAAAGAACGCGGTGAACCTGCACCTTGCAGACAACGACGAGCTGCTCTACTGCCTGGTCACGGCCTCTGCCGGAGACGAGAGCGCCGCCGCCGAACTGGCGGGCAGCCACGACAACATCACCCGCGTATGGCAGAACGGCTCGCTCATCTTTGAAAAGCCCCGCGCCGAAGCCGCCGGCGAAGCGGACAGCCCCTGGCCGCTCACCCTTGCGGGCATCTACGAATTCGCCACCACCTCCCCCATCGAGGAAATCAGCTTCATTCTGGAAGCCGCGCGCATGAACCGCCGCGTGGCGGAAGAAGGGCTGCGCCGTCAGTACGGCCTCGGCGTGGGCAAGATGATGGACACGCAGATACGCAAGCACATTCTTGCCGACGATCTGCCCACCTTTGCCACCAAGCTCACGGCGGCCGCCGCCGACGCGCGCATGGCCGGCGTGATGATGCCGGTGATGAGCAATTCCGGCAGCGGCAATCAGGGCATCACCTGCACCATGCCCGTGGTGGCCTGCGCCCTGCGCATGCAGTGCGACGATGAGAAGCTGGCCCGGGGGCTCATGATGAGCCACCTCACCTCCATTCACATCAAGCATCACCTGGGCCGCCTTTCGGCCCATTGCGGCGCCATGGTGGCGGGCACGGCCTCGGCCTGCGGCATAGCGCTGCTTCTCGGCGGCGGCCTCAAGGACATGGAACGCACGGTGCGCAACATGGTGGGCAACGTGTCCGGCATGATCTGCGACGGCGCCAAAAGCAGCTGCGCCCTCAAGGTCGCCACGGCCGTGGGTGCGGGCATTCAGGCCGTGCTTCTTGCCATGGCCGGCACCGAAGTGCCCGGCAACGAAGGTATTGTGGATGACGACATCGAAGCCTGCATCGCCAACCTCGGCCGCCTGGGTTCCACGGGCATGAAGGAGGCCGACAAGGTCATCCTCGACATCATGCTGCACAAGTCCTGACCGGTCCGCAGAGCTTTTCCAAGGCCCCGTGCCCCGCAGGGTACGGGGCCTTTTTTTCCGCCGCTCCGGCCGTACGCCGGAGCGGCCGCCTTTTTTCTGGACAAGGTCCGACCGCTTTTTTATTCTGAAAGGACTTTTTGCCTGTGCCCTGCACACAGGAAAAAACTTCTCTTCTTTTATCATACAAGGATATCTCTATGGGCATGACCGTAACACAGAAGATACTGGCCGCGCATGCGGGACTTGAAAGCGTTTCCGCAGGCCAGCTCATCGAAGCGAAGCTCGACGTGGTGATGGGCAACGACATCACCATTGCTCTGGCCGTTCCGGAATTCCGCAAGGCCGGGGCCGACAGAGTATTCGATAAGGACAAGGTCGTGGTGGTACTCGACCATTTCGCCCCGAACAAGGACATCAAGGCGGCCATGCAGTGCAAGGTATGCCGCGAATTTGCCCGAGAAAACGAGCTGACGCACTTCTTCGACGTGGGGCGCATGGGCATCGAACACGCCCTTCTGCCGGAACAGGGCATCGTGGCCCCGGGCGAAGTCATCATCGGCGGCGACTCGCACACCTGCACCTACGGCGCGCTGGGCGCCTTTTCCACGGGCGTGGGCAGCACCGACCTTGCCATGGGCATGGCCACGGGAGAAAACTGGTTCAAGGTTCCCTCGGCCATACGCTTCAATCTTACCGGCCGACCGGGCAGGTGGGTCTGCGGCAAGGATGTGATGCTGCACATCATCGGACTCATCGGCGTGGACGGCGCACTGTACCGCTCCATGGAATTTTCCGGCGACGGCGTGGCGCATCTTTCCATGGACGACCGCTTCTCCATGACCAACATGGCCATCGAAGCCGGCGCCAAAAACGCCACCTTCCCGGTGGACGACATCTGCCGCGCCTATCTCGACGCCCATTGCCGCAAAAGCTATACCGTGTATGAGGCCGACGACGACGCCGAATACGAAAAGACCATCGACATCGACCTTTCCGCCATACGTCCCACCGTGGCCTTCCCGCACCTGCCTTCCAACACCCGCAGCATCGACGAAGTGGGCGAAGTGCTCCTCGACCAGGTGTTCATCGGTTCCTGTACCAACGGCAGGATGGAGGACATGGCCATGGCCGCAAGCATCCTGAAGGGCCGGAAGATCAGCGACAGGGTGCGCGTCATCGTCATTCCCGCCACGCCTTCCATCTATATGGAGTGTATGGAGAAAGGCTACATCCGCACCTTCATGGAAGCCGGATGCGCGGTAAGCACGCCCACCTGCGGCGCCTGCCTCGGCGGGCACATGGGCATTCTCGCCGCCGGGGAAAAGTGCCTCTCCACCACCAACCGCAACTTCGTGGGCCGCATGGGGCATGTGGATTCTGAAGTCTACCTGTGCAGCCCGGCCGTGGCCGCCGCATCGGCCGTCGCGGGGCGCATCGTCAGCCCCGAAGCAATCATGGACAAGGAAGGTAACGACTGATGCAGAACGCGCACGGCAAAGCCTTTGTTTTCGGCGACGACGTCAACACCGACGTCATCCTTCCCGGCAAGTACCTCAATGTGACCGACCCGAAGGAGCTGGCCTCCCACTGCATGGAATCGGAAGATCCCGATTTCGTGAAAAAGGCCCGCCCCGGCGACATCATGGTGGCGCACAAGAACTTCGGCTGCGGCTCCTCGCGCGAGCACGCGCCTTTGTCCATCAAGTACCTCGGCATTTCCTGCGTCATCGCCTCCACCTTCGCCCGCATCTTCTTCCGCAACGCCCTGAACATAGGCCTGCCCATTCTGGAATGCGACGAAGCGGCGAAGAACATCCGTGAAGGCGACACGGTGAGCGTGGACTTCACAACCGGCGTCATCACCAACGAAACCACGGGCAGGACCTTTCAGGCCGAACCCTTCCCGCCCTTCATGCAGAACCTTATCGCCTGCGGCGGTCTGGTGAACTACTCGAAGGACAAGATAGAAAAACTCCGCGCCGCGCGCTGAGCGCTCGGCACAGGCATCCTCCGGCGGGGCGTACCGCGCTCCGCCGGGCTTTTTCGTAAAAAAGAGCCGCCTTTCCGCGCTCTTTCCCCTTTCAGCCCATAAGGACGGTACTATGGCAACCTATCGCATCGCGGTCATCCCCGGCGACGGCATCGGCCCGGAAATCGTGGACGAGGCCCTCAAGGTTCTGGAAAAGGTCGGGCAGAAGTTCGGCCACGAATTTGTCTTCACCCATCTGCTCATGGGCGGCGCCGCCTACGACGCCGTGGGCACCTGCTTCCCTGAAAGCACGGTGGACACCTGCAAGAAGAACGACGCCGTGCTTCTCGGCGCGGTGGGCGGCCCCAAGTGGGACAACCTGCCCGGCGCCGAACGCCCCGAGAAGGCCCTGCTCAAGATCCGCGAAGGCCTCGGCCTGTACGCCAACCTGCGCCCGGCCATCATGCACAAGGCGCTGAGCAATGCCTGCCCCATCAAGCGCGAGAACATCGGCGACAGCATGGATCTGCTCATCGTGCGCGAACTCACCGGCGGCATCTACTTCGGCGAGCACGGCTGGAGAGAAGGAAAATACGGCCAGGAAGCCTATGATGTGGAACGCTACAGCGAAATGGAAATCCGCCGCATCGCCAAGGTGGCCTTCAACGCGGCCATGGCCCGCAGAAAGAACCTCGTGAGCGTGGACAAATCCAACGTGCTGGAAACCTCCCGCCTGTGGAGACGCGTGGTCAACGAAATGAGCGCCGATTATCCGGAAGTGACCGTTTCCCACATGTATGTGGACAACGCTGCCATGCAGCTCGTGTACCGCCCGGGTCAGTTCGACGTGCTGCTCACCTCCAATATGTTCGGCGACATCCTTTCCGATGAAGCCAGCATGATCACCGGCTCCCTCGGCATGCTGCCCTCCGCGAGCCTTGCCGACGGCTCCTTCGGCCTCTATGAGCCGAGCCACGGCTCCGCGCCCGACATCGCCGGCAGGAACATCGCCAACCCCATCGCCACCATCATGTCCGTTTCCATGATGCTGCGCTACAGCTTCGGTCTGGAGCAGGAAGCCGCCGCCATCGACAACGCCGTGACGCAGGTGCTTGAGGCGGGCATCCGTACTTCGGACATTGCGGAAGAAGGCGTCACGCCCGTGTCCACCACGGCCATGGGCAAGGCCATCTGCGACAGAATCTGAGCCTGAACACAACCCTGCCCTTCTAGAAAAAACGCCGCCGGTGCCATGCTCCGGCGGCGTTCTTTTAACACCGGGCAGATCTTCCCCTGCTCCGTACTCCCCGGCACGCCGAAAACGCGCCTTCAGGCCATGGCGAAAAAAAACGGGCCTTGCGGCCCGTCTTCCGTCATACCTTCTCTTCCCACGGGGAAAGCGTCCCCTGAAGCGTTCTGTTCAGCGTTTCGTACACGGTGCGCACGGGAATATCCCTCACATCGTCGTTCACCTCGGAAACGGCGGAAAAATTCAGCGGCCCGCGCGGCGTCCAGAGCGTTTCCGACCAGGGATAGGTGATGGAAACGGTGGGAACCTTCATGGCTCCGGCCAGATGCTGCGGCGACGAGGTGCAGGTGACGAAGGCGTCGCAGGTCTTCAGAAAGGCCGCGGTGTACTGGAGCGACTTTTTGCCGATGAAGCGGTGCAGTCTCGGGTGTTCCATGTCCCGGTAGGCCTCCAGAAGGGGCACGTCGCTTTCCCCGGCAACGATCCACACATCAAGATCCGCGTTCTTCTCCAGCAGCACCCGCGTGAGTTCCACGAATTTTTCAATGGGCCAGCGCAGGCCCGTCTTCTTGATGTTGCCGATGAATATGCCCACACGCCTGAGTCCGGGCACGGGCGGGAAACTTTCGCGCACGGCCTTTTCCACCTCTTCCGGCAGGGAAAAACGAATGCTTATGTCGGGGTGTTCGTCATGAGGCAGGGAAAATTCCGCCTCCAGCTCCCGGAGCATGACGGCGGAATAATGGGTGCCGTCCGACTCCGAACCGCTCCACGGCGCAAGGCGGCCCTTGTTGAGCGCGCCCTTTCTGTCGCCGCGCGCAAGAAAGGAAAGAATGCGCAGCGTGCGCGACCTGTCGTTGAAGCTCACCACCATATCGTGCCTTTCCCTGAGGTGCGGCAGAAGGGTGAACAGGCAGCGCAGGTGCTTCTTGTCGTACACGAACACATGATCGACATCGGGGTTGCCTTCCAGCGCCACGGCACCCAGAGGGCTTGCGATCACGTCAAGAACCGCGTCGGGGTACAGGACGCGGAGCCGGTGCAGCACCGGGGTGCTCACCAGCATGTCGCCGATGCGGTCGCTTCTGAGGCAGAGTATATGAAACTTCTTCACGAAAAGCCCTCCTTGCTCATGGTGCAGCGGCCCCGGGGAAAGCACATCCGCCCTCTCACGAAGCCGGTATGACCCGCAGCCCATGCAAAAGTCTGCAACGGGCGAAGCATAGCCCATATTTTCCCGGCAGACAACGCGGGGAACCCGGCCTCCTGCAGGCCCTTTATGCCCGGACGGGGCGAAAGGATGCCCTCTTCGTCCATCCAGGCTCCCGGGCCGCCCTCCGCTCTTGCCAAGACAGGACAAAAGCTTATCGTATATTCCAAGGCCGCAGCGCCATTTTCTGCAAAAAGAGGATACCATGCCATCACAGTGTGAAGACGCGCCCAAACCGAATCTTCAGGTTGCCGCCAGAGTGGAAGAACTTCTCCGGGAACAGCTGGAGGAGCGGGGTATCAATCCCCGTACTCTGCCTCCGGAAGACATCGCCGCCAACATGAAGTGCTACATCGCGCCCGACAACAGCATGACGTATCACTGGAAGGACGAACCCATCCTGTACGTCACCCCGGAAAGACGCGAAAAAGACGGAGAACGTTCCGTGTACTGGCACATGTTCACCAGGGACGACATGCCCCCTTCCTCCGACCCATCCTGAGGTACGCCATGAACATTCTCGACACCATAGGGCATACGCCGCTCATTTTTCTGGACAAGGTTTCGGCATCTCTTCCCGCGAAGATCCATGTGAAATACGAAGCCCGCAACCCCGGCGGTTCCATCAAGGACAGGGCGGCGGCGGGCTACCTTCGCGCAGCGCTTGCATCGGGCGCTCTTGCCGGCGGCGGAACCGTGGTGGAGGCCACGAGCGGCAACCTCGGCATAGGGCTTGCCGTGGCCTGCCGGAAGCTTGATCTCAGGCTCATTCTTACCATGCCCGCCTCGGCAAGCCGGGAACGTGTGGCCCTGCTGCGCGGTCTTGGCGCGACGGTCGTGCTCACGCCTGCGGAACTGGGCATGCAGGGTTCGCAGGACAAGGTGGATGAGCTGCTCGCCTCCCTGCCCGGCGCCTACCGCCCCGATCAGTTCAGCAATCCCGTGGGGCCGCGCGTCCATTACGAGACCACGGGCGTGGAAATTCTTGAAGACTGCCGGAAGGAAGGCTTTGCTCCCGCCGCCTTCACGGCCGGGGTGGGCTCCGGCGCAACCCTGATGGGCGTGAGCCGCAGACTCAGGGAGGCCGATCCCTCCGTGTTCTGCGCCGCCGTGGAACCTGCCGAATCGCCGGTGCTCTCCAAAGGACGCAGCGGCGCCCACGGCATACAGGGCATAGGCGCCAACTTCGTGCCCGCCGTATTCGACCGCTCCCTTGTCGACGAGATTCTCACCGTGAGCACGGAAGAAGCCATGGAAACGGCCCGCATGCTCATGACGGAAGAATCACTGAGCTGCGGCATCAGCACCGGCGCCAACGTGCGCGCCGCCATGAATCTCGCCCTGCGCCCGGAATTTGCGGGCAAACACATCGTCACCATAGCGCCGGACACCGGAGAACGCTATCTTTCCACTCCCCTTTTTCCCAAGGACTGAGCGCCCATGACTTCCTGCTGCCCCACGCCCGACAAAGAAATCACCCTTTCCCGCATGCACGACCTCGATGAGGTGACGGATGCCCTGTGCCGCCCGGAATCCCTTTCTTCCGTGCTGAACGCCAAGGACTGTTCCACTCCTCTGCCCTCCTATGACGCGCTGAAGGAAATGATGGAACGCCTGAAGGCGGTGCTTTTCCCCGGCTATTTCGGCCCCTCTCAGGTGCACCGCGAATCGTTGCGCTATCACCTCGCCGCAAACCTCGACTCCATCTTCCGCCTGCTCAGTGAACAGATACGGCGCGGCGGCTGCTTTGCCTGCGCCGACTATGCCAACGACTGCCGGGGCTGCGACGTGGCCTCCCGGGAAATGGCCATGAAGTTCATGCGGCGCATCCCGGCCATCCGCGACATGCTCGCGGAGGACGCCCGCGCGGCCTATGAGGGCGACCCTGCGGCCACGAGTCCGGGAGAAACCGTGTTCTGCTATCCCTCCATGCTCACCATGATCCACCACCGCATCGCCCATGAGCTCTATGCCCTGAAGGTGCCCATCATCCCGCGCATCATCGGGGAAATGGCCCATTCCCGCACCGGCATCGACATTCACCCCGGCGCGCAGATAGGCGAAAACTTCTTCATCGACCACGGCACCGGCGTGGTCATCGGCGAAACCTGCATCATCGGCAAGGGCTGCCGCCTGTATCAGGGCGTGACCCTCGGCGCGCTTTCCTTCTCCAAGAATGCCGACGGCACGCTGGTCAAGGGCATTCCCCGTCACCCCATTCTGGAAGATAATGTCACGGTATACGCCGGGGCCTCCATTCTCGGCCGCATCACCATAGGCAAGGGTTCCGTCATCGGCGGCAACGTGTGGCTCACCCACAGCGTGCCCGCAGGAAGCCGCATCGTGCAGAGCGGTGCAAAGGCCAGAACAGGCGAAACCCTCACGGGCAGAAGCGACAAGGCATAACGCCGTACCGGCACAACGACAGAGGAAGCTCCTTCGGGAGCTTCCTTTTTTTCTGCCACGCTCCCGTCATATTCTTCGGGCATAACGGAGGAAAGACCTGCAGAGCGCGCCCTCTCCCCGTGCGGGGGAAAAGGGGCCGTCCTTTCCGAAAAAAGATCAGAACGCAAAGGAAGCACGATGACCACAGGCACTTTTTCCCGCGTCGCCGTAGCCGGCGGCGGAAGCTGGGGCACGGCGCTGGCCCATGTACTGGCCGTGGCCGGGCACGACACCACCCTTGTTCTGCGCGACGAAAACGTGGCCCTCGCCATCAACGAACGCCATGAGAACCCGCGCTATCTTCCCGGGAAAAAAGTGCATGCGGCCGTAAGAGCAACGACGGATATCTCGGCGCTCAGCCGCTGCGGCACGCTCGTTCTTGCCGTGCCCTGCCAGCATCAGCGCACCTGGATCAGGAGCGTGAAGGCCTATCTTCCCGAAGACATCACCGTGGTGAACGCCTCCAAGGGGCTGGAAAACGGCACCTGTCTGCCCATGAGCCGGGTGCTGGAAGAGGAACTGCCCCTTCCTGCATCGCACTATGCCGTGATTTCCGGGCCGTCCTTTGCCGCGGAAGTCATGGACGGTCAGCCCACCGCCGTGGTGCTGGGCTGCCGGGACGAGGACAGGGGAAGCAGGCTCCGGGCGCTTTTTTCCACGCCCTTCTTCCGCTGCTATTCCAGCACCGACGTCACGGGTGTGGAAATGGGCGGAGCGCTCAAGAACGTCATGGCCATTGCCGCCGGGGTCTGCACGGGGCTGGGCTTTTCCTCCAATGCAGGCGCGGCGCTCATCACCCGCGGGCTTGCGGAACTCAGCCGTCTGGGCGCGGCCATGGGAGCGACGCCCCTCACCTTCATGGGACTTTCCGGTCTGGGAGATCTGGTGCTCACCTGTACGGGCCGCCTTTCCCGCAACCGTCAGGTGGGCGAACGCCTGGGCCGCGGGGAAAGGCTGGAAGACATCGTCGCCTCCCTGGGCATGGTGGCCGAGGGCGTGAAGACGGCGGGCGCGGCAAGGGAACTTGCCGCCGGATTCCGCATCAGCGCCCCCGTGACCGAGGCGGTATGCCGCATCCTGCACGAAGGAGCCTCGCCGAAGGACGCCGTGCGGGAACTCATGGAACGCCCCCTCAGGGAAGAATAATCCTCACGCCCTGCCGGAAGAGGCGTTCTTCAGCCGCGTGATGTTCCTGTGCGGCGGTTCCCCGAAAAGGCGCTTGTATTCACGGTTGAACTGGGTGGGACTCTCGTAGCCCACGGCAAGCCCCGCACTCGCGGCGTCCACCCTTTCGGCAAGCATGAGGCGCTGCGCCTCGAAAAGACGCAGTCTCTTGTGAAACTGCAGGGGACTCAGGCTCGTCACTTCCTTGAAATGACGGTGGAAGGTGGACGTGGCCATGTTCACGCGCCTTGCCAGTTCCTCCACCTGCAACGGTGCGCGGAAATTGTCGCGCAGCCACGTCACGGCCTGGGCTATCTGCGTGCTCTGGGAACCCATGGTATGGAAACTCCGCAGAAATTCCCCCTGCGGCCCCAGAAGCATGCGGTAGTAGATTTCCTTGATGATGATGGGTGCGAACAGGGAAATGTGCTCCGGCTTGTCCAGAAGATCCATCAGACGGGAAAAGGCGTCGAGCACGGGCACCTCCACCCTGTCCACGGAAACACCGCGCAGGCATGCTCCGGCGGAGGACGTCTGCACGGGCGGCACTTCGGCCGCAAGCCTTGTGAGCCGGAAGCTGTCCACCTCCAGAGCAAGGCAGAGGAACGGGGCCTCCTCTGTGCCGTCCACCACATAGAAGGAACTCGGCACGTCCACGCCCACCACCAGGCACTGGCCTTCGCCGTACACATATTCCTCCATGCCGATGATGGACTTCTTCCGGCCCTGAAGCATCACCCCTATGCAGGGCCTGTACAGACTGTTTTCCAGAACGTCGTGGGCAAGACGATGGGAGATGGAAAGGCCGGGAACGGCCGTCTCCCGCACTCCCAGTTCCGGCATGTGGCGAAGCGCCTTTTCCTTCAGGGCATTGTTGATGCGTTCCCACTCTCCCATACGGCCTCCTTGCCGGGCCTTCCTCCGGCGGCATCCCGCCCCGGCCCGTTCATGACTTCATCCTATGCCGGAAACCCGCCTTTCCCCATATCCATTTCCCTCTTTTTCTTGCCTGATTCTCTCACCATCGCCTCCCGAAGTCCATTTCGACAAACGCGGCCGTTTCGTCTACAAACAAAACGCTTCGCAACCTCAAACAAGGCCTTTACCGTGGAAACTTCCCTTGCCGTTCTTCTGATCCTCTGCCTGTTCTTCTTTCTCGCCGGTTTCGTGGACTCCGTGGCCGGAGGGGGCGGGCTTATTTCCACCCCCGCCATGCTGCTCTGCGGCATTCCCCCGCACGCGGCCCTCGGTACGGGAAAATTCGCCAGCACCCTGGGTTCGCTCACCTCGCTCTGGACCTTTGCCCGCAATCATCTCGTGGTCATGCGCATCGCTCCGGCGGGCTTTCTCTCGGCCTTTGCCGGCGGCATGATCGGTTCGGGCCTTGCCATGCACGTTCCGAGCGACCTTCTGGGCAAGGTGCTCATCTTCCTTCTGCCCGTGGGCATGGTCATCTCCCTGTTTTCCGGAAGACTCGTCTCCGGAGAGGGCGATCTGCCCGAAAAGGGCCTCTGGACCAGAGTGATCCTCATGGGGCTTCTCATCGGCGCCTACGACGGCTTTTTCGGCCCGGGCACGGGCAGTTTCTTCATCATTGCCCAGCACCTTCTGCTCCGCATGGGGCTGGTGCGCGCCTCGGCTACGGCCAAGGTCTTCAACCTCGCCTCCAACGCGGGCGCCTTCGCCGTGTTCGCCACGGGCGGCGTCACGCTCTTCGGCCTCGGCGTGCCCCTTGCCGTGGCCAACATACTCGGCAATCAGCTCGGCACGCGCCTCGCCATCCGCATAGGCGCCCGCATGGTCAGAAATTTTCTTTATGTGACGCTTTCTTTATTGCTTTCCACCCTTGTCTACCGCTTCTTTTTTTCTTAATATCACACTTGAGGCATGACTTTTTCGCAGAAGGCGCAAAACGCGCCCACCGCGCTTTTTCGCCCGCATGAAAAAGCGTGTGTCTGATGTTTATGCCATTCCCCATGAAAACGGCCCTCCTGCAAAGCGGCACCATGCAGAAAGTCTCTTTTTCTGTGCAGCATGTCGCAGAAAATGTCGTCTTCATGTTTTTATATAGGTTATATGTCTTTATGTTCTTTGCGTAGAGCCGGACTTCCGGCATGTTGCCAACTTGTTACATTGCATAAAGGATACTCATGCTCTTTATCGAGAAATGCAGGGAGTCCGTGATCTCGGTGATTCCGGTGGTCATTCTGGTGCTCCTGCTTCATCTGACTGTCGCGCCGCTGGGCGACGATCTGCCGAAATTCCTCGTGGGAGCCGTACTGTTCATCATCGGCCTCGGGCTTTTCCTTGTGGGCGCAGACATCGGCGTTCTGCCCGTGGGTCAGAAGGTGGGCTCCACTCTTACCGGCAAAAGAAACCTCGCCCTCATACTGGCCGTGGGCTTCGTGGTGGGCTTCATCATCACCGTGGCCGAACCCGACGTGCAGGTGCTCGCCGCCCAAGTCACGGGGGTGGCCCCGGTCATCGCCCCCATGGCGCTTGTGTGCATCATCGCGGCGGGTGTGGGCTTTTTCGTGGCCGTGGCCATGGGGCGCATCATTTTTCAGCTCCCGCTCAAACTGCTGCTCTTTCTCTGCTACGCTCTGGTGTTCCTCTGCGCGTTTCTTGTGCCCGATCTTTTTCTGGGCATAGGCTTCGATGCGGGCGGCGCCACCACAGGCCCCATGACCGTGCCCTTCATCATGGCTCTCGGCGTGGGTGTGGCCGCCGTGCGCGGCGGCAGTCATGCCGGTGACGACAGCTTCGGCTTCGTAGGCCTGGCCTCCGTGGGCCCCATCCTTGCCGTGCTCATGCTCGGTCTCTTCGCCGCCCCGGCCATGCCGGAACAGGCCTCCGCCATGCAGGCCGCACAGGAAGGCCTTGCGGAGCATTTTCTCCACCTGCTGCCGGAAGTCACCCACGAAGTGGCCATGGCCCTCGGGCCTCTGGCCGCGCTCTTTGTCCTCTTCCGCCTGTTTCTCATCCGGCTTTCCCGCAGACAGACCCTGCGCATGGTCATGGGCCTGCTGTATACCTTCTTCGGCGTCATTCTGTTCTTCCTCGGCGTGAAGGGCGGCTTCATGCCTGCGGGCGACGCCCTCGGCGCTCTTCTCTCCGCCCCGGAAAACCGCTTTCTGCTCATTCCCGTGGCCCTGGTGCTGGGCGCCGTGGTGGTATGTGCGGAACCTGCCGTATGGATTCTCACCGAACAGGTGGAACAGGTTTCCGGCGGCGCCATACGCCGTACACTCATGCTGATCGCCCTTTCCGCAGGCGTTTCCCTTGCCGTGGGCATCGCCATGTACCGGGTGATGACGGGTACCAGCCTCTGGTATTTCCTCATTCCGGGATACGCAGCGGCCATGCTGCTCATGCGCCTCTGCCCGCGCATGTTCACGGCCATCGCCTTCGACTCCGGCGGCGTGGCCTCGGGCCCCATGGCCTCAACCTTCATCCTCGCCTTCATGCTCGGCGTATCCAAGGGCGTGGGCGGCAATCCCGCCGTGGACGCCTTCGGCTGCATCGCCATGATCGCCATGACGCCGCTCATCGCCATTCAGCTTCTGGGCATTGTTTTCAGATGCAAGACGGGGGACCGCTCATGAACACCACTTCCAGCAACAGCACGGGCAAACTGCTCGTCACCGTCATAGAAAAACACAGGTGCGACGAAGCCATGGCCGCGGCCAGAAAGGCCGGGGCCTCCGGCGGCACCGTCATCCTCGGGCGCGGCACGGCCGAAAGCCGGTGGCTCCGCCTCCTCGGCCTGGACGACGTGGAAAAGGAACTGCTCTACTGCATTCTGCCCGCGCATCTCGTGCAGCCCGTCATGGATGCGATCCGCAACGCTCCCGGACTCGCCAGAGCCCGGGGCATCATGTTCACGCTCAACGTGCTCGACATTTTCCGCCACCACGCTTCAGGCGCAGCCTTTTCCCATATTCAGGAGGAACCCATGTCCGAAAGCAGCCCGGAACTTTCCGGCTACGAACTTCTCTCCGTCATCGTCAACAGCGGCGGCGCCGATCAGGTCATGGACGCGGCACGCCGCGCCGGAGCCACGGGCGGCACCGTCATCCACGCGCGCGGCACGGCCCGCCCCGACGACGCCACCTTCTTCGGCATCACCATCGTTCCTGAAAAGGAACTGGTCATGATACTCAGCTCCCGGGGCAAAAGCGCGCACATCATGGAAAGCATACGTTCGGAATTCAAAGACGCCGAACCCGGTTCCGGCATCGCCTTCCGCATGCCTGTGGAAAGCTTTGAAACGCTGGGTCAGAAAAAGAACGGAACCGGCGCATAACAAAAAAAAACGTGGAGCATGGCTCCACGTTCCTTCTCCCTGCAAAGACATCGCCCGGGTCCGCCTGCCCCGGGCGATGCTTTTTTCAGGCTTCGCCGGAAAAGCCCCGGCCTCTACGCTTCTCCCCAGCGGAACATGTCCTCCACCTCGATGCCGAAAGGCTGAAGCAGACGGCAGGCGCAGTGATGCGTCATATCCTGCACGCTCTGCGGCCTGTGGTAATAGGTGAGCACGGGCGGCACGATGCGCACCCCCGGCAGACGGGAAAGTTCATAGAGATTGCGCAGGTGCACGGCACTCAGCGGAGCTTCCCTTGCCGCCAGCACCAGGGGGCGCTGTTCCTTGATGGTCACGTCCGCCGCACGCAGGATAAGGGTGTCGGCATAGCCGGAGGCAATGCCGGCCACCGTCTTCATGCTGCAGGGCACCACCAGCATGCCGGCCGTGGAAAAGCTTCCGCTGGCGGGGGCGGCGTCGATGTCCTCAGGTTCAAGCACGGTATCGGCCATGCGGTACACGTCTTCCACGGCAAGATCGGTTTCATAGCCGAGGGTCAGCTTCGCCCCCCGGCTCATGACAAGGCAGCTTTCCCAGTCCGGATGAGCCTTCACCATGCGCAGGCACTCCAGAAGCAGGGGGGAACCGCTCGCTCCGGTGGCGGCTATGATCAGCCGCCTGCGCTTCTGATGTACGGACATCTACTTCTCCCCTCCCAGCCAGCGCGAAGGATCGGTTTCCATGAATGCGGCGCGCACGAATCTGCTCTTCAGGGCAAAGGGCACGGTGCAGTCGAAAATGGTCTTGCAGGCAATGCCGTGATTCTGAATGCTGGGGGAATACGCCGGATCATTGGACGGATCCAGCGGATGACAGCGCACGCCGGGAATGGTGATGATGTCCCTGTCCCCCTGAAAACGGGTGTTCATGGCCCAGAGCACGTCGTTCATGTCGAAGCAGTCCACATCCTCATCCACCAGAAACACATGTTTGAGCTCGCTGAAGGCCGAAAAAGCCAGAAGCGCGGCCTGACGCTGACGGCCCTCGTCGCTGGCGGAACGCTTGCAGAACTGCAGGACGGCCATATACTTTCCGCCGCCGGCCGAGGCGCAGTACACGTTGAGCAGGCGCCCGGGCATGGCGCGTTCCACCATGCCGTAAATGCTCGCCTCCGTGGGAATGCCCGCCATGGAAACATGTTCCTCGCTGGGGCCTATGCAGGTCTGCATGATGGGATTCTTTCTGTGGGTGACGGCCTTCACCCTGATGCACCAGCAGTCGGGGCTTGCCGGGCCGGTATAGCCGGGAAATTCCGGCATGGCATAGCCGGTACGGCGGTTCTGATCTTCCTGAATGCGCACATGAGGCAGCACTTCGCCCTCAATGACGTATTCGGCCAGAGCAATGGCGCGGCAGTCCACGCTCACGCAGGGGCAGAGGCGCACCGGCTCCCCGCGCAGGGCTCCGGCCACGGCCAGTTCGTCGTAGCCCAGGGGCGTGGTGGGCGGCTCAAAGCAGGAACTGATGGCAATGGCCGGATCCACCCCTATGCTTATGGAAATGGGGAGCGTTCTGCCGAGCTGCTCCGCCCGTTCCGCCATGGCCCCGATATGCCGCGCGCCGGGCGTGAAGAAAATGGACAGCGTGTCTCTGCTCTGGATGCAGAGCCTGTGTATGGTCACATCCCAGCGGCCGGTATCGGGATGCGCGGCATAGCACATGCCGAGCGTGATGTAGGGCCCGGCATCCTGCGGCGTATTGGTGGGAGCAGGCACCAGGCGGTTCAGGTCGAAGCCTTCCTCAGAGGCCCGGTGCACCACTTCCTGACAGGGGGCAGGCCCCGGTTCAAAAACAGGCGGCAGGGGAGCATCCACACAGGCCCAGAGCCTTTTTCCCAGATCCTCCGCCCTTGTGCCGAGAAGCGCGGCCACGCGCCGGCGGCTTGCCATGAGCCCTATGGCCACACGCGCCCCCGGATGCCCCTTGATGTTTTCAAAAAGCATGGCCGGACCTTCCTTCGTGGGCCGCTTCACCGTGCCGCCCGCGCCGACATACCGGTATATGCCGGAAAGTTCCGCCTCCGGATCCACCTCCACATCCGTGGAAACAAGCTGCCCCGGCATGGAGCGCAGCAGCTCAAGCGCACTGCGCAGATCGTTGACCTTCTGCTGCATGTCGCATTCCTCCGTCTCCGCCCGAAGGCGGGAATATCCCATGTTCTGCCGTGCGCGAAGAAATGCGCCCGGCAGGATGAAGGGCGTTTTCTCTCTTCCGGCGCGCAGCTCGGCACCATCGCCCGAAAGCCGCCTCACAAAACGCGGCCTTCTTCAGCCTGCACGCACTCCCGCCCCTTCTGCATCCATACGAGTGTTCTGTCATCATGCCCGCCATGGCGTTTTTCTGTCAACGCCCTCAGGGAAGCACGCCGTGCCCGGAAGGTCCGCCGCGGGCGCCTTTTCCGGCGCTTCTTCCCGGCGGCCCTTCCGCTTGACAGAACATGGCGTCGGTTTATTTAAGTCATTACTTCATCAGATTTCATTCCCGCACCGGCCTGCCCTTCTCCGGCGAAAAAAACGGAACGCACCGCCGCCTGCGGCAAAGGAAGAGCATGGACAACGCCCCCCTCTATCGCGCTCTGGCCGACGAAACCCGCCGCCGTCTCATCAGGCTGCTGCTCGAACACAATTTCTGCGTCTCCGCACTGGCGCGCAGCCTCGGCGTCAGTGAAAGCGCGGTATCCCAGCATATCAGAATCCTGAAAGAAGCCGGACTTCTTTCCGGGGAACGGCGCGGCTACCACATGCACTATGCCATCAACAGGGAAAGACTGCGCGCTCTGGCCCGGGACATCGAGGCCATGGCGGACATCACGGCGCGCGACGACGCAAACGGGCTTCTCCGCCTGCCCATGGCCCCTCTGCCCCGGAAGGAGAAATGACATGTCCACCGCCGCGCTTTATCTGGCAACGCTGCTTCTGCTCGGTCTTTCCTTTGCCAGAGACAGGCAGAAGACACGCCTTGCCCTGAAAAAGGGCTGGAAATCCTTTGAGAACATCCTGCCGCAGTTTCTCCCCATCATCCTGCTCATGGGCATGACGCTGGCCGTGGTGGATGAAAGCCTCATTTCCCGCCTGCTGGGGAAGGATTCCGGCCTTGCAGGCATGGCCCTGGCCGCCGCGGCAGGTTCCGTCACCCTCATTCCCGGATTCATCGCCTTTCCGCTGGCGGCCTCGCTTCTCGCCTCCGGCGCGGGCTACGGGCAGACGGCCATGTTCCTCACCACCCTCATGATGGTGGGCGTGATCACCCTGCCGCTGGAAAGTTCCACCTTCGGCAGACGCATCGCCGTGCAGAGGAACCTCCTCGCCTTTATCTACGCCGTGCTTTCCTCCTTTCTGCTGGGGGCGCTGCTGTGATACGTTCCTTCTGCAGACGCTACCGCTTTTTTCTGGCCCTCGGCCTCGTCAACACGCTTCTGCTTTTTCTCGCTCCGGAGACGGGCTGGAAGGCGCTGACGCTCACACGGGACAATCTTCTGGAAATGCTTTCCTTCCTGCCGCCCATCTTCGTGCTGCTCGGCCTTCTGGACGTATGGGTGGAACGGGAAACCATGATGAAGTACATGGGCGTGCATTCCGGTCTGCGGGGCATGCTTCTGGCCTTTTTCCTGGGTTCCGCCGCGGCGGGCCCCCTGTACGCGGCCTTTCCCATGGCCTGCGTCATGATGCGGAAGGGGGCGCGCATGCTCAATGTCTTCATCTTCATCGGGGCCTGGTCCTGCACCAAGATTCCCCTCATCATGTTTGAAAGCGCCACCCTCGGCTTCCGCTTCATGGCTCTGCGCCTTCTGTTCAACATCGCGGGCATATTCCTCATCGCCCTTGTGCTGGAAAAGACCCTTCCCGAAGAAAAGAACCTTTCCTGAACACTCCCCTTTCCCGGAACATCACGCGCCTGCCCGGAAAGGATGTCCACGCTCAAAACATCCGCCAGGCGGCGCGTTTTTTTTTCGCCTCCGGCTGCCTTCCGGTCACGGCATCCCCGCAGGCATTGCCGCCTTCTTCCGCTGCGCCCTTTTTTCTGTGAAGGCTGTGTAAGGCAGGACAGCTGCGCTTTCTTATGCGGAAATTTCGCCGTATCCTTCTGATTTTCTTTTTCTTATTTTTCCTTATATTTCCATGACGCACAAAAAGTGACGCAAATTTTCCTCCGTGAGGGAAAAAAGCGTTATGGAAAATTCATACTTCCGTCATCCCCGCTCTATTCATCCCCCGTATATCACATGCATATCTTCCGCATGAACCAGAGACTTTTCCATCATACATGCAAAAGTCGTGATTTTTGCGGAAAATAACTCTGTGAAAACACCCGTACTCTGACATGTACGGATATTCTCCGATGGAGGAACAGGAATGATTCACGTTACCGGGCTGAACAAGACGTTTTCCGGCGTTCAGGCACTTAAACATATAGACCTGCACATCCGTCCCGGAGAAATGGTTGCGCTCATCGGCTCTTCCGGTTCCGGCAAATCCACGCTCATGCGTCATATATGCGGCCTCACCACCAGCGACAGAAACGCAGGCGAGGTCACGGTCAACGGCTACACCATACAGAAGAACGGAATGCTGAGCAGGGACATACGCGACATACGCAGCCACATCGGCGTCATTTTCCAGCAGTTCAATCTTGTGGGGCGCATCAGCGTCGCACGCAACGTCGCCCTGGGTGCCCTCGGCCGCACGCCGTTCTTCCACGGACTGGCCGGGCTTTTTTCCCGCGAGGATGTGGAACTGACCCTGCGCGCCCTTGAGCGCGTGGGCATACGCGACAAGGCCTGGCAGCGCACCTCCACGCTTTCCGGCGGACAGCAGCAGCGCGCCGCCATAGCCCGCGCCCTTGTGCAGCGCTCCGAGGTGCTCCTTGCCGACGAGCCCATCGCCTCCCTGGACCCGGAATCGGCCCGCAACGTCATGGACACCTTGCAGGAGCTCAACAGAACCGACGGCATCACCGTGGTGGTCACGCTGCATCAGGTCGACTACGCCATCCGTTACTGTCCGCGCACCGTGGCGCTCAAGAAAGGCGAAATCGTCTTCGACGGCCCCACCTCAGAGCTCACTCCCGCCATGCTCAACAGCCTCTACGGCGCGGAAAGCCGTGAGCTGTTCGGCGAAAAAAACACGGCCCGTCCCTCCTTCGTTCCCCGCTCCCACGGCGGCCGCACGGCGGTTGCCGCCTGACAGAACAAGCATTCGGGGCCTCCGCCCCGGTCATCTCCAACAGAGGATACACTGATGCGTCTTCTTTCCCTCATTCTGTCCGCGACGCTGCTCATGGGCGCCGCCTCCGCCCGGGCCGAAGAACCCGCCACCCTCAACTTCGGCATCATCTCCACGGAATCCTCCCAGAACCTGCGAACCATGTGGGATCCCTTCCTCGAAGACATGAGCAGGGCCACCGGCATGAAGATCAAGGCCTTCTTTGCCAGCGACTACGCGGGCATCATTGAAGGCATGCGCTTCAAGAAGGTCGATCTCAGCTGGGTGGGCAACAAGGGCGCCATCATGATGGTGGACCGCGCCAACGGCGAAGTGTTCGCCCAGACCTGCGACGTGGAAGGAAACACCGGCTACTGGTCCTACCTGATCGCCCACAAGGACAGCGGCATCAAAAATCTCGACGACATGTTCGCCCGGGCCTCCGAGCTCACCTTCAGCAACGGCGACCCCAACTCCACCTCCGGCTATCTTGTCCCCGGCTATTACGTCTTTGCCCGGAATGGCAAGGATCCCAAGAAGATCTTCAAGCGCGTCGTGGCCTCCAACCACGAATCCAACGCCCTTGCCGTGGCCAACCGTCAGGTGGACGTGGCCACCTTCAACAATGAAGGCATGGGCCGTCTGGAACATATCTATCCCGACAAGGCAGCCCAGCTTGCCGTCATCTGGAAGTCGCCCCGCATTCCCAGCGATCCGCTGGTCTGGCGCAAGGATCTTTCCGATGCCACCAAGAAGAAGATCACGGACTTCATCTTCAGCTACGGCGTCTCCGGAAAGAACGCGGAAAAGGAGCGTCAGGTTCTTGCCAACCTGACGTGGGGCCCCTTCAAGAAGTCCGACAACAGCCAGCTCACGCCTCTGCGCCAGCTTGAACTGTTCCGCGAAAAAATGAGCATCGAAGGCAACGAACACATGAGCGCCGAAGAAAAGGCCGGTCGCATCGCCGACATAGATGCCAGGCTCGCCGCTCTCGGCAAGTAGGCCATACCGCCCTTCCCCTGCCGGGGAAGGGCTTTTTTTCCCCTTTCCCCTGTTTACAGGCGCGGATCGTGATCCGCCGGCACAGGATTCCCATGCACGCTTCTTCTGAACCCTCGTTAAGGCCCCCGCTCAGCATCGGGGAAAAAGCCTCCCGCATGCTGACATGGACGGCCGTCATCGCCCTGCTTGTCTGGTCGTGGCACGGTGCGGAAATGGAGCCTCTGGCTCTCATCACCGATGCGGGCAACATCGGCACGCTCATAGGCGACTTCTTCCCGCCCGACTTCACCGAATGGCGCATGTATGTGAAGGAAATGCTCATCACCCTGCAGGTGGCCGTATGGGGCACGGTACTCGCCGTCGTATGCGCGGTGCCCCTCGGCATCATGTCGGCGGAGAACATGGCCCCCTGGTGGATACGCCAGCCCGTGCGCCGCATGATGGACGCCGCCCGCGCCATCAACGAAATGGTGTTCGCCATGCTCTTCGTGGTGGCCGTGGGCCTCGGCCCCTTTGCCGGTGTTCTGGCCCTGTGGGTGCATACCACTGGCACACTGGCCAAGCTCTTTTCCGAAGCCGTGGAAGCCATTGAAACCGCTCCCGTGGAAGGGGTGCGCTCCACCGGCGCCACCTATCTGGAAGAAATAGCCTACGGCGTCATCCCCCAGGTGTTTCCCCTGTGGATCTCCTATTCCCTGTACCGCTTTGAAGCCAATGTGCGTTCCGCCACCGTGGTGGGCATGGTGGGCGCGGGCGGCATAGGCATGGTGCTGTGGGAACTCATACGCAGTTTTGAATTTCCCCGCACCTGCGCCGTCATGGCCATCATCATTCTCGTGGTCACGCTCTTCGACCTCTTCTCCCAGAAACTTCGCAAAATGGTGCTCTGATGTCCGCCCGCTACGCCCTTTATTACGCCCCGTCCGCCGGCTCCGCGCTCCATGCCGCCGTCACGCCGCTTTTCGGCCGCGACGCCCTGAACGGAACAAGCTCCGCCCCCGTGCCTCCCGAAGGCTCCCCCTTTTCCGCCGATGACTGGGCCGCCATGGTGGCCGCACCGGCAAAATACGGCCTGCACGCCACCCTCAAGGCTCCCTTTGAACTTTCTCCCCGGTGGGAAAAAGAGGAGTGGGCATGTGAACTTCTCATGGACGTCTGCCGGAACATCGCGCGGCGTCATGAACCCTTTGCCACCACGCCCCTGGAACTTCGGGCGCTGAACAACGGCTCCGGCGCCTTTCTCGCCCTCACGCCCTCCTGCGGTTCCGCCTCCTTCGGCGAGGCGAACCCCGGACTCTGCGAACTGGAAAGAGACTGCGTGACCGCGCCGGACTTCTTCCGCGCGCCTCTTGCCGAAGCCGACATAAAAAGGCGCGGCACACTCAGCTCCGAAGAGGCGGAATACCTTGCCGTGTACGGCTATCACCGCGTGTTCAACCTCTTCCGCTTTCACCTGACGCTGACGGGCTCCTTGTCGGAAGAGCAGACATCCCTTGCACAGCAAAGCCTGCAGCGCTGCCTTTCCCCCTTTCTTCACAGGCCCCTCATGGTGGACGGCATCAGTCTGTTCCGCCAGAAGGACCGCGAAAGCCCCTTCACGGAACTGGCACGCTTCCCCCTTGGAATGAACAACCACAGGAACATCGTATGAATACCCAGGACAGACGTCAGCAGTACATGCGTCTTCTTTCCCTTGCCCCTGCCGAGGAACTGGAACACTTCCTCGCCGGGCTGCAGCTCCCTCCCTGGAAACTTCTCCGCGGCCCGGAAAGCGGACTGGTCATGGTCCGCGGCCGCATCAACGCGGAGGGCGCGCTGTTCAACGTGGGCGAAGCCCTGGTGACCCGCTGCGTGGTCACGCTTCCCGGCGACACCTGCGGCTGCGGCTACGTTCTGGGGGAAAATCCCCGGCACGCCGAGCTTGCGGCACTCTGCGACGCGCTCTGGCAGAAGGAGGCCTATGCCCCCATGTTCGACACAGAGTTGAAGCCGCGGCTCGAAAAAATGCTGCAGGAACGGGAAGAGCAGGCCGGAAAAGAGGCCGCCCCCACCAAGGTGGACTTCTTCACTCTCGTCAGGGGGGAAGACAAATGAGCTGCCCCGTCACGCATCCCGCCCACTGGAACAACCCCGTCCGGCAGGCGCAGCAGACCTTCCGCAGTCTTCTGCGTGCGCTTTCCCGCCCCTGCCGGCCCGTTCCCCTGCCTCTGCCCGAAGGCACGGCCGCTCCTCTTGCCCCGGAACTTGCCGCCATCGCCCTGACGCTGTGCGATCAGGACACGACGGTATGGCTTTCTCCCTCCCTGAACGAAGAAAGCGTGCGTCGCTGGTTCCGCTTCCAGTGCGGCTCCACCATGGATGACGACCCGGGCAGGGCCGATTTCGCCTTCATCGCCGACCCGGAGGATATGCCGCCTCTTTCGGTTTTCTCTCAGGGCAGCGCCGAATATCCCGACCGTTCCGCCACGCTCTGCTTGGGAGGAATGATGTTTTCACAGCCGCAGGGCTCTTTTTCCTGCACGGCCTCAGGCCCGGGCATACGCCGATCCCTTGTCTTCCAGTGCAACCTGCCGGAGCGCTTTCTGCTCCAGTGGGAGGAGAATCACCAGAGCTTTCCGCAGGGCGTCGACATGTTCCTCTGCGGAGAGGGCATGGCCTCGGGACTTCCGCGCAGCACAACTCTGAAGGCGCAGGAGGCATGACATGTATGTAGCAGTCAAAGGCGGGGAAAAGGCCATAGACGCCGCACACGCGCAGCTTCGCCGGGAACGGCGCGGCCCGCTGGACGTGCCGGAACTTTCCCTTGCGCAGATTTCCTTTCAGCTGAAACTCGCCGTGGACAGGGTGATGGCCGAAGCCTCCCTGTACTGTCCGCCTCTTGCGGCCCTTGCCGTGAAGCAGGCCTGCGGCGACCTGCAGGAAGCGGTGTTTCTCCTGCGCGCCTATCGCACCACCCTGCCGAGATTCGGTTCCTCCCAGCCCGTGGACACCTCGTCCATGCGCGTCTCGCGCCGTATTTCCGCCACATGGAAGGATCTTCCCGGAGGGCAGATACTCGGCCCCACGTTCGACTATACCCACAGGCTGCTCGACCGCAGCCTCAGCCGGACTGAAGGCGCGCCGGACACTTCCGCGCCCCTGACGGAAGAGAAGCTGAACGTGAAGAACCTTCCCCGCGCCATGAGCGCCCTGAACGCGGAAGGCCTGCTCGAACCTGCGGCGGATACCTCCTCCTGCCGGGAAGTTGCCGATCTCACCCGCAGGCCTCTGGAACTTCCCGCCGACGGCCCGGAGGATCGCCCCGTGCGCCTGCAGACGCTGGCCAGGGCCGACGAAGGCTTTCTCCTCGGCATGGCCTACTCCACCCAGCGCGGCTTCGGCGCGGTGCATCCCTTTACCGGGGAACTTCGGCGCGGCTTCGTGGAGCTCGTCATCACGCCCGAGGAACTGGACTTTCCCATCGTCGCCGGAGAGCTGGAAATGACCGAATGCGACACGGTGAGCCGCTACACGGGAAGCGCCATGCCCCCCTGCCTCACCAGAGGCTACGGACTCGTGTTCGGCAACAATGAGAGAAAGGCCATATCCATGTCCATCGTGGATCGCGCCCTGCGCGCAAAAGAACTGAAGGAACCCGTGACGGGACCGGCGCAGAACCCGGAATTCGTCCTGCTTCACGGCGACAATGTGGACGCCTCAGGCTTCGTGCAGCACATCAAGCTGCCCCACTATGTGGACTTTCAGGCGGAACTTTCCCTGATACGTAGTCTGCGCGAGGCAGGGAAGAAGGCAGCGGACGCATCCCCTTCCCGAGGAGAACGGTCATGATGACACTGCAGCAGGATATCTGTAACGATACGCGGAAGAAAACGCCGCTGGAAGGCTACAACTTCGCCTATCTGGACGAAAGCACCAAGAGGATGATTAGGCGGGGACTGCTCAAGGCCGTGGCCGTGCCCGGCTATCAGGTCCCCTTTGCCGGAAGGGAAATGCCCATGCCCTGCGGCTGGGGAACGGGCGGCATACAGGTGACGGCAAGCGTCATCGGGGAAGAGGACGTGCTCAAGGTCATCGACCAGGGCTCCGACGACACCACCAACGCCGTTTCCATCCGCAGATTCTTTGCCGGCACTACGGGGGTGGAAACCACCACGCATACCGCCGAGGCCACCATCATTCAGACAAGGCACCGCATTCCCGAACACCCGCTGAACGAAAACCAGATTCTGGTCTATCAGGTTCCTCTGCCGGAGCCCCTGCGCTGGCTGGAACCCAGCGAAAAGGAAACCCGCACCCTGCACGCTCTTGAGGAATACGGCCTCATGAACGTGAAGATCTACGAGGACATCATGCGGCACGGAGCCATAGCCATGAGCTTTGATTATCCCGTCCGCGTGAACGGACGCTACATCATGAGTCCCTCGCCCATTCCGCGCTTCGACAACCCCAAGATGCACCAGTGCCCGGCGCTGCAGCTTTTCGGCGCGGGGCGGGAAAAACGCCTCTACGCCATTCCGCCCTATACCGACGTGAAGAGCCTCGACTTCGAGGACTACCCCTTCGAGGTACAGCGCTGGGAGGAACCCTGCGCCCTGTGCGGGGCACGCCACACCTACCTTGACGAAGTAGTGCTCGACGATACGGGCAGAAGAATGTTCGTCTGTTCCGACAGCGACGCCTGCGCGGAAAACAGGGCCCGGCAGGGCATGACGGAGGTTTCCCATGAATGAACCGCTTCCCGTGCTTGAGGCCGAATCGCTCACGCGGCGCTACGGCGAGAGGCTGGGCTGCCGCGACGTTTCCCTGAAGCTGTGGCCGGGCGAGGTGCTCGGCATCGTCGGAGAATCCGGCTCCGGCAAAAGCACGCTTCTCAACATGCTCTCCGGCCGCATGGAACCGAGTGAAGGCCGCGTCATCTACCGCAACGCCTGCGGGACGGAACTCGACCTGCACGCGCTGAGCGAGGGGGAACGCCGCCGCCTTCTGCGAACGGAACTCGGCTATGTGCATCAGAACCCCCGCGACGGCCTGCGCATGCAGGTAAGCGCCGGGGCCAACATCGGCGAACGCCTCATGGCCGCCGGGGGCAGAAACTACGGCAAGCTGCGCGCCACCGCTCTGGAATGGCTGGAAAAGGTGGAAATAGCCGCCCCGCGCATCGACGACATTCCGGCCCGCTATTCCGGGGGCATGCAGCAGCGCCTTCAGATAGCCCGCAACCTCGTGACCGGCCCGCGCCTCGTCTTCATGGATGAGCCCACGGGCGGACTCGATGTGTCCGTGCAGGCGCGGCTGCTCGATCTTCTGCGCAGGCTCGTGCGCGACATGGGCCTTGCCGTGGTGCTCGTCACCCACGATCTGGCCGTGGCGCGGCTGCTCTCCCACAGGCTCATGGTCATGTACCACGGCGAGGTCGTGGAACAGGGCCTTGCCGATCAGGTTCTGGACGATCCGCACCATCCCTATACCCAGCTTCTGGTTTCCTCCATCCTCCAAGGCTGACGATGATGAATACGACAAACAACGCTCTTCCCTCCCCGGCTTCCGACGCCGAAAAGGCGCATCCTGCCGAACTTCCGGTCATAGAAGTTTCCGGCCTGTGCAAGGAATTCATCCTGCATCAGCAGGGCGGAACACGCATCGAAGCGCTCCGGGACGTCAGCTTCCATGTGAATGCCGGCGAATGCGTGGCCCTGTACGGGCCCTCCGGTTCGGGCAAGTCCACCATGCTCAAGGCCCTGTACGGCAATTACCTGCCCACATCAGGCAGCATTCTTGTGCGCTGCAGCGGCCGGGAAACCGACATCGCCCATGCCTCCCCCCGCGAGGTGAGCCGACTGAGGCGCGAGTGCATAAGCTACGTCAGTCAGTTTCTGCGCGTCATCCCCCGCGTTTCCACCCTCGATCTTGTGGCGGAACCTCTGCTTGCGGCAGGCTGCAAGGAAGAGGAGGCCCTGCGCCGGGCGCGCAACCTTCTGCAAAGGCTGAACCTGCCCGAAAGGCTCTGGAATCTGGCCCCGGCCACCTTTTCCGGCGGCGAACAGCAGAGGGTGAACATCGCAAGGGGCTTCTGCCGCCCCACTCCCGTTCTTCTGCTCGACGAACCCACGGCCTCCCTCGACGCCATGAACAGGAAAATCGTCGTGGAACTCATCCGTGAAGCCTGCGCACGCGGATGCGCGGTGGTGGGCATCTTCCACGACGACGACACGAGAACGGCCGTGGCCCACCGCTCCGTCATCATGCACCGCCCCGGCGAACAGGGCGCATCTTCCCTCCACG
Organism: uncultured Mailhella sp.; assembly: GCF_944324615.1. Lineage (GTDB taxonomy): Bacteria > Desulfobacterota > Desulfovibrionia > Desulfovibrionales > Desulfovibrionaceae > Mailhella. Next base: position 26,169 of record NZ_CALUWY010000006.1, on the reverse strand, counting down.
GAAAAGGATAACAAGCCATGAAGGAACAGCTTTTCTATAATTGCAGAGTCATCACGGAACACGACATCGTCAACGGACATGTGCTCGTACGCGACGGCCGCATCGCCGCCGTGGAGGAAGGAAACGCCTGCGGCGCCCGTCATGCCGACGACGTGGACATGGAAGGCGACTATCTCGCCCCGGGCCTTGTGGAACTGCATACCGACAACCTCGAAAAACATATTCTGCCCCGGCCGAAAGTGGTGTGGCCCCAGCCGGAATCGGCCTTTTTCGCCCATGACGCGCAGATCGTATCCTCGGGCATCACCACGGTATTTGACGCGCTTTCCGTCGGCGAATATCATGACAAGGGCCGCATCGCCATGCTCGGCGAAGCCGTGGAGGCCCTCAATCACTGCCGCGAAAGCGGCCAGCTTCGCGCGGAACATCTGCTGCATCTGCGCTGCGAGGTGGCCGATCCCCGCATGCAGGAGCTGTTCTTCCCCATTTCCGACACCCCCGGCCTGCACCTTGTTTCCCTCATGGACCATACCCCCGGACAGAGACAGTGGCGCAATACCGAAAGTTACCGTACCTATTACAGCAACACCAGATCATGGACGGACGAAGAGTTTCAGAAGATGGTGGACGAACTCAGGGCACGGCGGGATTCCTGCGCGGATGAAAACGCGGCTTCCGTCATGTCCTTCTGCCGTGAGCACCGCCTGCCCATGGCCAGCCATGACGACACGCTGGTGGAACATGTGAACGAAGCCCTGGCCAACGGCATACGCATCAGCGAATTTCCCACCACGGAAGAGGCCGCGCGCTACGCTTCGGAAAACGGCATGACGGTGCTCATGGGCGCGCCCAACATCGTGCGGGGCGGTTCGCATTCGGGCAACGTCTCGGCGGAAACCGTGGCACGGGAAGGCTATCTCGGCGCGCTTTCCTCGGACTATGTGCCCATCAGCCTCATCAGCGCCGTCTTTTCCCTGAACGAACGCGGCATCATGCCCCTGCCGGAAGCCATGAGTCTCGTCTCCTCTCATCCGGCCGAAGCCGTGGGGCTCGACGACAGGGGACGCATTGCCGAGGGACTGCGCGCCGACCTTGTACGCATACGCAGACTCGACGACGTGCCCGTCGTGCGCAACGTATGGCGCGAAGGCGAAAGGGTGTTCTGATGAACGGCAGACTCATCTATGTCATGGGCCCTTCCGGCGCGGGAAAAGATTCGCTTCTCGACGCGCTGCGTCAGCGCCTGTGCGGGCTGCCCGTGGCCTTTCCCCGGCGTTACATCACAAGGGCCGCCTCCGCCGGAGGGGAACACCACATCCCCGTCAGCCCCGAACATTTCGCCGCCCTCGTTTCCCAGGGATATTTCTCCCTGTACTGGGCCAGCCACGGCTACCGCTACGGCATTGCGGCCAGCACGGATACGGCTCTGGCATGCGGCGTTTCCCTCATCATCAACGGCTCCCGCGCCGCCTTCCCTCAGGCAAGACGCCGCTACCCCGGACTTCTGCCCGTGCTCGTCACCGTGGAGCCTTCCATGCTCCGGGAAAGGCTCATAAAGCGCGGCCGGGAATCCGAAGCCGAAGTGGAGGAAAGGCTCACCGCCGCCTTTGCTCCCATTCCCGAGGAAGACGCCGTCGAGCAGTGGATACGCATCGACAATTCCGGCCCGCTGGAAGAAAACGCCCGCAACCTTGCCGAAAAAATCACCTCGGCCCTGCATCTTGCCTGAAAAAACGGCCCCTGTCGCAAGGCCCTGCGGAACATGTTTCCGCAGGGCCTTTTTCTGCACGGGACACAGGGCATCCCCGCCGCCAAACAAGGGAGCATGACCGGCCTTTCTGCCAAAGTGCCCCTTTCCGTCGTGTGCCGAAAGCGCTGCTTTCTCTCGTGCCCGGCAGAAAACACGCCCGGAGCAGAGGAATTTTCCCGCCCTGCTTGACAAGGAAATCGCGCCTGTTCTATTTCAAAAGATAAGTTTTCGAGTCGGTCCGGCTACAGCGGAAGCCATGCCGCTCCGACCTGAGTTTCTGCTCACAGGGTGGGCGCTGGAAACGGCCCCGCCTCCTTGAATGCCCCTGCGGCATGGAAAGAAAACGCTGCGCTTGAACCATGCATGGATACCCCTGTATCCATGGTTCTGGTGTTTTCATCTGTGAGCAACACCGGAAGTGCGCGTATGCGCTGCATGGAGAATCGCATGAAAAGATTTCCCCTCCTCCTCTGTGTTGCGGCGGTCCTGGCCCTGACGTTCCCCACCTCTGCTCTGGCGGAAAAAGCGCTGCACGTCTATTGCGGCGCGGGCATGACCAGACCTTTCGGCGAAATAGCGGCCGCCTTCACGAAAAAAACCGGCATCGGCATGGAAGTGACCTATGCCAACGCCGGGCAGATACAGTCGCAGCTCAATACCGCGCAGGAAGGCGACTTCTTCATCGCCGGGGCTGCGGAAGAACTGAAGCCCGTGAAGAAGTATGTGTCCGCCACGCGCGATCTTGTGAAGCACATCCCGGTGCTTGCCGTGGCCAAAGGCAATCCCAGAAACATTTCCGGCATTAAAGACCTCGGCAGAAGCGACCTTCGCGTGGTGCTCGGTGATGCCAGGGCCACGCCCATAGGCAAGATTGCGGACAAGGCCCTTGCCGACGCGGGCCTGACCGGCAAGGTCAACGTGGTGAGCCGCGGCGTGACCGCGCCTTCCATCTTCAACGCCCTGAACGTGGGCGAATGCGACGCCATCATCGTGTGGAAGGAAAATGTGACGGCCGCCATGGACATTCTGGCCGACCCGGCCATGGACGCCTATGTGAAAACCATTCCCGCCGCCACTCTTTCCGTTTCCAGCAATCCCGGGGGACAGCAGGCCTTCCTGGACTTTCTCGCTTCCGATGAGGCAAAAAACATCTGGGAAAAGCACGGTTATGTGGTGCTGAACTGACACGCCGGGCGCCTTGCGGCGCCCTCCCCTCTTCCGCCCGCCGTGCCTTATGCATGACGCGGGCATCCTGCGCGCCATGAAACGAAAACTCTCCTTTTTCGACGGCGCAAGCCTGTGTGTGGCCTTTCTTACCGTGCTTTTTCTCACCGCCTCCCTCTGTACCATCATCATAGGGGGCCTGCCCTTTCTGCCCGGGGCGTTCCGCTCGGAAGAAGTGCTGTTTTCCATCAGGCTGAGCCTTGTCACCTCCACGATTTCCACGCTGCTGTGCTTCGTGGTGGGCATTCCCTGCGCCTATGCGCTGGCCCGGTGCCGCATGCCCCTGCGCAATCTCTGCCGCCTGGTGCTGGAACTTCCCCTCTCCCTGCCCTACCTCGTGCTCGGGCTCTGCCTGCTCATGATGTTTTCCTCCGAGGCGGGAAGGCTGCTCAGAAACTTCGGCATACGGATCATCTTTGAACCGGCGGGCATCGTCATGGCCCAGTGGATCGTCAACATCCCCTTTGTGATACGGCTCATGCGCACGGCTCTGGAAGAGCTGGACGGAAGGCTGGAATTCATTGCGGGCACGCTGGGCGCCTCCCCGTGGCAGAGATTCTGCACCATCACCCTGCCCCTGTGCCGCAATTCCATACTCATGGCGGCCATACTCACCTGGTCGCGCGCCATCGGGGAATTCGGAGCCACGCTCATGCTCGTGGGCGTGACGCGCATGAAGACCGAAACCCTGCCCGCCAGCATCTACCTCAACATCAGTACCGGCGACAACGGCATGGCCATGGCCGCCGCCATCATCCTGCTCATCATTTCCGGCACGGCACTGCTTGCCTCCACCCTGCTGCAGCGCCGCGCCGCAAGCCGCATGGAAGGAGCCTGCTGGTGACCGTGCCCCTCGCCTTCGAGTCCTTCTGCCTCACCCGGGGCAGCATGCACATGGAAGATATTTCCTTTTCCGTGGCGGAAGGGGAAATGTTCGCCATTCTCGGGCGGACGGGCGCGGGCAAGACGCTGCTTCTGGAATCGGCGGCAGGCTTCTACACCCCGGAAAAAGGGCGCGTGCTTCTGTACGGCACGCCGGTGCAGGACATTCCCCTCACGGAACGACGCATAGGCTTCGTGTATCAGGATTACGCCCTCTTTCCCCACATGAACGTGGAAAAAAACATCACCTACGGCCTGCGCATGCGCCGCATGAGCCGTGCGAAACAGGAAAGGAAGGTGGAGGAAATCGCCTCCCTGCTGTCCATAGGCCATATTCTGAAAGAATATCCTCAAACCCTGAGTGGCGGGGAAAAGCAAAGGGTCGCGCTGGCCCGCGCCCTGGTGCTGAATCCCCGCCTGCTCCTTCTCGACGAACCCTTTTCCTCCCTCGACCCGGCCACCAGAAAAAGCCTGTATGAAGAAATAGGGAACATTCCCCGGAAGTTCCACTGTGCGGTGCTCTTCGTCACCCACGACTTCAGGGAGGCCCAGATGCTGGCCTCCCGCATAGGCATCATGGCCCGGGGCAGGATGCTCTGCATCCGTTCGGCACAGGAACTTTTCACCCGCAGCGGCAACGCTGAACTCAACGCCTTTCTCGGACTGGAGGACGCATGACCACACAGGAGCTGTACCGGCGCCTCAGGCAGGAAATGGAAGACATCGTCCGTAAACACCGCCTGAACGAACGCCCCATCACCCTGAAAAGCCGGGGACTTTCCCCGGAAGAAGCCATCGGAAACACCACGCGCAGGGATTACCCCATCCTTGCGGGCAGGGAAATCATGCTTCAGGCCCAGTTCGGCGATGCCCTCGGTCAGGCCTTTACCGACGCGCCTTCCGACTTCAGCGGCACCCTCGACCAGATACTGCATCTGGATGTGGAAAACGATCCGTACAGCCGGGGGCTTCTGGTGGCCACGCTCAACGCCGTCATGCGCTTCACCGGCGACCTCGACCATACCGTCCATTGCCGCAACAACGAACTGGAACTGTGCGCCGAAGCCTACGCCTCCTATATCCACGGACATTTCCACCGCCCGCGCATCACGCTGGTGGGGTATCAGCCCGCCCTTACCGCCCGCCTCTCGCAGGAGTTCTCCCTTCGCGTGCTGGACATGAACCCGCAGTTCGTGGGCAGCCTCCGCTCCGGCATCACCATCGAACACGGCGGAAACAGCTATCAGGATGCGGTTCTGGAATGGCCCGACCTTGTGCTCTGCACGGGCAGTACCCTCTGCAACGGCTCCTTCGTCGACTTTGTGGACATAGGAAAGCCCGTACTCTTCTTCGGCATTTCAGGAGCCGCGGCGGCCCGTATTCTCGGCCTGCCCCGCTTCTGCCCCATGTCCAGCTGATACCGGGCAGGAAGGAAAGCCGGATCGCCCAAAGACGCATCCGGCAAAAACAGCATACCGCGCGTAAGACGGCTTCCCTCTTCCCTGCCCCCCTTCCGCTTCCTGCAAGGAAGGCCGCATCCACCCTCCGGCGGCCTTCTTTCCATGCCGGCCCGTCCCCTCCGGGCCGGCTTTTTTCTGCCGTCTGTTCTCCTCCGGCATTTTCTCAAAAAAAAAGCCTCGGAATGAAAAAAACTGACTTCCTGTAAGGTCGGTGTAAGTTTGCCGTAGTCTACTGACCTCACATGAAGGGAAGAAGTTCAGAACCTCCTTCCCCTCAGGGGCAAAAAGTCCCGCATCAGAAACATCCCGGCCTTCCCGGCTCCTTCCGGAGAGGCGACAACAAAAAAACATACGGAGGCAACCATGACCCTGTACCCCCTCGCTGAAAACCGCCGTCTCACCCCCGCCGCCCGTCCCGCCCGCAGGCGTTCCGTCCTTCTTCCCGCGGCCGTCACCGCCTCCCTCGCCCTTCTGCTCACCCTGGGCGCGTCGGACGCCCTTGCCAACAGGGGGGCCGGAGGCTACACCCAGAACAACACCCACGTCACCACCATGGGCGGTTACACCGGGCCCGGCCCCTCCATCTCCACGGTGGAACAGGCCAGAAAGATGCGCGACGACACCCACGTTACCCTGCGGGGCCGCATCGTCCAGCACCTCGGCGGCGAACACTACCTGTTCAAGGACGAAACCGGCACCATCAACGTGGACATCGACCACAAGCGCTGGCAGGGCCAGACCGTAGGCCCCGACGACATCGTGGAACTCTACGGCGAAGTGGACAAGGACTGGAACGAGCTGGAAATCGACGTGGACCGGCTCATCAAGAGATAACAGGCCGCGGCCCGCACGGGCCGCGCCTCTGAGGCGACACCATGCGCGTTCTTCTCATTGAAGATGATGTTCTCATAGGCAACGGGCTCAGGGTGGGGCTTCCCGCCCTGGGCTTTGCCACCGACTGGTTCAAGGAAGGTCCGCTGGGCATGCAGGCCCTTTCCTCGGCGGAGTATGACGCCGTCATTCTCGACCTCGGCCTTCCCGGCATGGACGGGCTGGACATTCTGCGCGCATGGCGGGCCGCAGGGCTCGACGTGCCGGTGCTCATCCTCACTGCAAGAGACGCCATAAGTCAGCGTGTGGAAGGGCTGAATCTCGGAGCGGACGACTACCTGGGCAAACCCTTTGATCTGGACGAGGTGGCCGCCCGCCTGCGCGCTCTGGTCCGCAGGCGTCACGGCGTTTCCTCACACAGCCTTTCCCACGGTGCCGTGAGCTTCGATCCCCTCACCCGTACGGTTTCCCTGGAGGGAAAACCCGTGGCTCTGGGCCAGAAGGAAGTCATGCTGGTGGAACTGCTGCTGCTCAACCGGCAGAGCGTGCTTTCCAAAAGCGCCATTGAAGAGAAGCTCTATCCCTGGGGAGAAGAGGTGAGCAGCAATTCCGTGGAAGTGCTGGTACACCGCATCCGCCGCAAGCTGGGGACGGGCTTCATCAAAACCGTGCACTCCGTGGGCTATACGCTGGGAGAGGCATAACGTTCCCTGCCATGCCCCGCCCGGAAAGGCTTCCGGCAAAGCCGCCTGCAGAGGCCCGGACCTTTTCCCGCACAGAGGCACCCTGCCCGGAAGCCTGCCTGAGCGCATCTTTTCCGCAGCGCATCGCGCCGCCCGCATACCGGGCGTTTTCTCCTCAGCCATACGAGGCCCCCATGAACATGCGCATCCCGTCTGCTCTGAAAACTCTGCCCCGTGCGGCGGGAAAAGCCTTCGGCCGCACGGCGTCGCGGGTGCGAAGCGCCGTTCCCGGCCTTTTCGTCACCGTCGCCGGCGCCGTCCGTACGCTGTGGGCACGCCTTCTTGCCCTGCCTGCCAGCAGGAGGAGCCTCAGGCTTCGCCTGAGCGTCTTCTTTTCCCTGTTCATGGTCACGGCCTGGCTTGCGGCCGCGCTCTTCGCCTGGCATGCCTGCCGGGAGTCCATCGACGAATTCTTCGATTCCCAGCAGATGCTGACGGCAAGGCTCCTCGCCTCCGCCGGGCTGTCTCCCTCCGGCGGCGACATGCCCAGAATCAAGGACATGCTTCCCGGGGTGGACAAACACGCCTTCGGCGACGTGGAGGACGAGGCCATCGGCTTTGCCGTGTTCTCCCCCGAAGGCCGTCCCCTGCAGAGCGACGGCATAAACGGCCGGCGCTTTGTATTTGAACCCGTAAGACGCGGCTTTGTGGAAGCCCCCCTGCAGGGCGACGACGAACCGTGGCGCACACTGTGGATGAACTCCACCGACGGCCGCTATGTCATTGCCGTGGGGCAGGAACTGGACTACCGCGCAGACATGGCCTCGGACATGCTGGAAGAGCAGATCATGCCCTGGCTTCTCCTGCTCCCCGTACTGCTTGCCGGACTCTTCATTCTGCTCACCCGTGAACTTGCGCCCCTGCGCGCCATGGCCTCCGCCCTGCGCGAACGCAGACCCGAGGAAAGCACGCCTCTTGATACGGGGCGCCTCCCCTCGGAAGTTCTTCCCATGGCCGAATCCCTGAACGGCTTTTTCGCAAGAACGGAAGCCATGCTGGAAAGGGAACGCGCCTTCATCTCCGATGCGGCCCACGAACTGCGCACCCCCCTTGCCGGGCTCCGCATTCAGGCCCAGGTCGCCGCCCAGAACGGCATCGACGAATCGGCAAGAAAGGAGGCTCTGGCCTTTCTCCGGCAGGGCATCGACCGCTGCTCCCGACTCATGGAACAGATTCTCGCCCTTTCCCGGCTGGAGGCGCAGGGCCTTGCCGGCAGATCTTCCATGACGCTTGCTTCCGTCGGCTGGGCCGCACTGCTGGAGGAGCTTCTTCCCCTCTACAGGCCCCGCCTGGAGGCGCGCAGGCTTCGCCTGGAATCGCAGATCAGCTCTCTGAACGCCTCCGTGGAAGGCAACCCCGCGCTTCTTTCCATGCTGCTGCGGAACATTCTGGAAAACGCCTCCGCCTATACGCCGGAAGGCGGACTCATACGCCTGACTCTGGAACACGACAGCCTGACCGTGCAGAACGACTGCCCGCCCCTGCCCGAGGAATACGCCGCGCGTCTGGGGGAACGCTTCTTCCGTCCCCCGGGACAGGAAAAAACCGGAAGCGGACTCGGCCTTTCCATCATGACACGCATTGCCGCCCTGCACGGCTTCCGGCTGGAAAAAGGCATGCGGAAAAACGCGCCCGGCTTTTCCGAAAGCTCCTTCCTGGTCTCTCTTTCCTGGAATCAGCCTTCCTGACAGACCATGTGTCCGGCTCCCCACAGGAGCCGGACATCTTTTTTCTGCCGGAAGGCCCCTTCCTGCTCTGCCGCAGCTTCCCTGAACAGTCCCTCCAGCCTGAAAGGCTCTGCCCCGTGAGGCCTTCCGCTCCCCGGCAGGCAAAAGGATACGGGCCGCTCTTTTCCTGCCCTCTCTTTGCCGCGCTCATCTTTGGCATGCGCCTTCCGCTTCCTGCCGGAAGCTGTGCCGCCATGCAGTTTTTCCTCCCCCCTCTCTCCCGATTTCTCTCCTCATACGGGCAAATGTAACAAACATCGTTACAAAAGAACGGGGAGCCGGGAAACGGTATCCCCGAAAATCCTTGTGCCGCAAGGGGAATTTTTTTTCTTCTCCGAAAAAAAATGCTGTGTAACAAAATGAAAAAATTTTCTTACAAATGCTGACAAAATTTTGACAGGTCTTGAAAAACAGCTACACTCTCCAATACTCTTTACCCTGTGGCCAAAACGTATGTAACCATACTGAAAAGACCATATATATAAACACCGTGTTCCGGTTCTCCATACTGCTTTGCAGGTAAGATCCGGTACATACTATCAAAAGAACAAGGAATCAGAGAATGGATGTTTTTCATCATTCATTCGGATACAAAAATACCGGGAGTCCTCCTTCCAAAAGGAGGTCTCCCGGTAAACGATTAACAAGGCCTGCAGATGCGATATGCACTTCCCGCAGGCGGAAAAATCATGCCCCTGCCCGAAGCGCGGGCGTTTCCCCGTGCCTTCCCCGGACGCTTCCCCTGCAGCCGGCCGACACCCCGATAAAGGGCGACAGGCTCCCGGGCGGCGAAGCGCATACGCGCCATGCGCAGGATTCCGTCAGCCCGGCTCCGGCGCCTCTGCACGGTCTCACAGCCTGCAGGGGCGAAAAAACGCGCAGCCCTGCCCGCCCGGCCGTTGATTCAAGGCTGTCGTGCTGCCGGCGGAACCCTGACGGCATGCGCCTAAGGCATGGGCATCAGGCGGAAGCCCACTCTGGGCACGGTTTTCAAAATGGGCTTGTTCACCTTTTCCAGGCGACTGCGCAGAATATGAATATAGGTGCGCAAGGCGTCGCTGTTGGGAGGGGTATCGCCGTAAAGTTCATTCTGAAGCTCGCTCCGGCTCACGACATTGGGCGCGGCCTTCATGAGCCTGGCAAGGAGCATGAACGCCATGGGCGGCAGGTGCAGGTTGTTGCCGTCGCATGTCACGGTATGGGCGAGAGAATCCAGCTCTATGCCCGCCCAGCTCAGCTTTGTCGAAGCAAGGTGTGCTCTGGCCAGGCGTATGGAGGCAAGAACCCTTGCTTCCAGCTCCAGAAGGTGCAGCGGGCTGGTGACGATGTCGTCCGCACCGCCGTTCAGGTACCGGGGCAGGTTTTCCAGCGTGGTATCAGGGGTAAGCAGAATGATGGGGCTCGCAACATTGGAGATGCGCAGGCAGGTATAGAGGGGGATCCCGTTCTGATCGGTCAGCTGCGCGTCGAGTATGATCGCCTCATACGAGGATGTTTTCAGGCAGTTGTGCACTTCATCGCTGTTGGCGGCGCTGTCGAGCTGGTAGCCCATGGGCTCCAGGTACGCAAAAATATTCTTCATGGTCGACACATCCGGTGTGCCGACAAGCAGATGGAGGTCAAAAACGGAAAGCTGTTTTTTCAGGCTGTGCAGCATAGAGCAGCTCTCAGAGCGAATATGGGTATGAGCTGAAAACACGCTCCCGCCACGAAAAAAACGCTGTTTCAATGGATGCAGAGGTAAAACCGGCCCGCATTCATGGCAGAAGCACAGACAGAAACTAGGTTATAGCCAAGCGCTCGTCAAGAATTTCTCAATCGGCGCATCATACAATCTGGAGGAAATATGTCCATTGTCAGTCATCTCGGAACCATTATGAAAAACAAGAACCTGACCTATGAAGATCTGCAGTTTCTCTCCAAGGTGGCTCCCGACACCATTGCCCGTGCCCGGGACGGCAGAATAGCCACCTGCAAACTGGCAACACTGGAAAAGCTGGCCATGGCTCTGGATGTGGATATCCACCAGCTCTTCAGCCATGTCAAAACAAACGAAAGTGCATGAATCTCCTCTGAAAGCATCTTCCTGCGCCGGGAAACCCGTATAAAGAAAAACGGGAGAGGACTTGCGTCCTCTCCCGTGCAAGGCGATTCAATCCGGCACGGGCCAGGCCCGCACAGAATTAGAACTTGTAGACGAACTGCAGAGCGAGCTTCCAGGCGTCGTCGTAGGAAGCCTTACGGCCCATCTGGACGTTGTTGTCGAAGTCTTCGAACACGTAAGCGGCTTCGAGGTAGGCGCTGAGGTTCTTGTAGATGTTGTAGGTGGTGCTGAAGTCGAGTTCGATCACGGAGTCTTCAGTGGTCATATACTTGTGGGGAGCAAGGCCGAAGATCATGTTGGCCTTGTCGTTGGTACCCTGAGCGTACATGACGGCGAATTCATGGGAGAGATCTTCGATGAAGGAGATGTTCTTCCAGGCAGCGCGGACGCCCCACAGACCCATACCGGTGTGGTTGTTCTGCAGGGTGTTGTCTTCAAGGTTGGAGCCGTTGAAGAAGCCGTAGGAACCGGCGAAACGGCCGACCAGAGAAGGCATGTTTTCCTGATAGGCGTACTGCACGTCGCTGTCGTCACCGGAGCCGTAGAAGGCGAGGAGCTGAGGAGTACCGTAAGCGGTCTTGTAGGACACGGTGGCGTCCACAAAGTAGCCGTGCTGGCTGGGCTTTTCAGCGCCTTCGGTGCCTCTGAAGTCACGATCGCCGTACATGAAGCCGAGCTTGGCTTCGAAGGGATCGAAGTAGGTCATGGTGCCGGTGAAGCCGAGCCAGTAGGTGTTGTTGTCTTCGGTGGGCAGATAAGCGTTGGCAGTCGTGTTGGCGCTGGTGGCCATGGTGCCGTCGCCCTGAGCAGCAAAGGCGAAGAAGGGCTGGAAGCGGAAGCCGTCGAAGTACTTGAAGTCGGCAGCGAGGGTGAACACGTCGAGGGCGTTGGAGCCGGCGGTGTCGTAAACGTTGGTGTAGCGGGGGGCGTCAGCGGCTACGCGGCTGTAGCGGGCCCACCAGGCGGACAGCGACAGCCAGTCGGTCACAGGAGCGTCGATGGCAACGCCGTCGGCAGGATCAGACCACCACAGAGCGGGGTTCTTGCCGTTGGCAAGGCCGGGCAGGGCGAGGAGCTGACGGCCCATGCGGACCTTCACATCGGTGCTGGGGATGAGCCAGTCGATGTAGGCCTGACGGAGGTACAGATCATTGTAGTTGCCGAGGCCGTCCTTACCGCCGAGGTCCTTTTCAGAGGTACCCCAGTCCCACTTGCTGTGGGTCTGGATGTAGCCGGAGAGCTGTTCGGAAACGGCGAAGGTCATGCCGATGCGGACCATCTGCATTTCCCTGTCGAACTTGCTGTTGTCGAAGGCAGCGCCGGCGCCCTGGGTGTACTGGAACAGATAAGAGCCGTCCATCTTCACATCAACGGCGGAAGCAGGAGCGGAAGCGGCAAACACCATGCCGGCAGCCAGAAGAAGCGTGGTAAGCTTTTTCATTTTGTCATTCCTTTGAAAAAAGTTGGTCGGTTGAAACCGTATGGAAAATCCCTCTTTTTCCATGGAACGACAGTGCAACATCATATGATAAAAAAATGTGAATAAAAATATAATAATACATCAAAAAACATTACTATCGTATTAGTTTTATTATAATAAAAAATTTTTTACACACTCTTTTTTCTTTTCCCCACAAGGAAATCACCTGCCGTCATCCGCAGATCATTTCAGCCTGCGGCCTGTGCGGAAAATATCATTTTTTCTATTATTACAATATATTATCGTATTTTTTCCACATGAAGGAATTTTTGCGCCCCGGTCTTCAAATCTCTCATCTCCATAAGACAGATTCGACATGCCTTTTCTCCTGCCCCGGGCAAAGCCTGATTCCGCCGTGAGATACGCTCCGTCAGGAACGCATCCAATACTCTTTTATCATTGAGTAATTATTTTTTCTTTCCGTTTTGCCTCCTTTTCTGAAAAAAACGTTTCCGTTGCCCCGATACGGTCTCGTCCCGGGGAGACAAAAATTTCAACACGTCCCCCGCTCTCTCCGCCGGATCTTTGTACGGCCCTGCCGAAGCACTGGAGCAATCCGTCGCGCAAATCCCGGCAGGGGCATTGCCGTACCGTTGTTCAGGCCGGTGCATCATCATAAAAACAGCCCGGCATACGTTCACACCTATGCCGGGCTTGTTCGGAATATTGTACTTTCGTCTGCGGCAGCACTCGCCCGCACGACGAGACAGACCGCCTTTCCGAAGAGCTGTTCCTCATTCTCCTGAACTGCGTCTGCAGTTTTTTTTTTCCCTGCAGAAGAGTTCAGAGGGAGGCCGAAATCAGTTCTTCGCGGCGAGAATCACATGCGGAGCCTTGATGGCAGCCTGCACACGCACGCCTTCGGCAATGCCCGCATCTTCGGCGCTGTCCACCGTGCATACGGAGGTCAGGCGGTCGCCGTTGTCCAGTTCCACGGCCACGCTGGCCATGATCTGGCCCTTCTTCACGGCCTTCACCGTGCCGGGCAGCATATTGCGGGAAGAAAGAACATAGCCGTCCAGGTCGCGGACAAGAAGCACGTTGATCCCCTTCACCATGGCCAGAACTTCACGGCCGGGCCTGAGACCGAGATGTTCGGTGCTCGCACCGGTGACAATGGCGGAAACCTTCAGGCCGCCCTTGAGATCAATGGAAACCTCATCATTGACGGCGCCCTTTTTCACGGCGGTGACTACGCCTTCCAGGACGTTTCTGGTGGTAATCTTCATGGATGAACTCCTTCAGAGGTTCAGAATGGCAGGTGTGAGGAAGATAAGCACCGCCCCCCCGCTGTCAAGTTCACGGCAGAGCCCTTTTCTCTGAACAGACCTGCACGACAAGGCTTCCCGGGAACCTTCAACATTTGTCTCCGCATGCAGCCCTGCCTGAACAGGGCACGAAATGACGCCCTGTTCTGCTAGAGCAGGCGTGAATCTTTGTAGGCAACTTTCTTCCCTGTCTTCGCCTCGATGTACGACACGACCAGCAAAAGATCCTGCTGACGGGAAGCCTCCTTGTTTTTCTGCATGTTCCTCTCCGCAAGCCCCACGGCTTCATTCCAGGATTCATCCTTGTTGTACAGAGAAGACGCTCCCACGGAAAACAGTACAGGGAGATCATTTATCCTGTTCTTGACCCTCATATATTTATTTAAATTCTTTTCACACTCGACAAGCAGTTCCATGCTGCATTCGGAAAGGATGACCAAAAACTCATCGCCTCCCATACGAATGATGTATTTCTGCATTTGAATGACGGATTCCACAATGCTGATAACCTGAAGAATGGTAGTATCGCCGACATTATGCCCCAGCAGATCGTTGATCATCTTCAGTCCGCAGATATCAATGTACAGAAAACTTATCGGAAAGCGGTATTCCTCCTTCAGTTTTTTCCAGTATTCCTTGAAAAATCCCCGGTTGTAGCACCCGGTAAGCGCATCCCGGATATTTTTTTCCATGGCCTTTTCATAGTTTCGCTGCACAATGTCGATATTCTGGTTGGTTCCCCGTATGGAAACGGCCCGTCCATGATGGTCTCTCTGGGCGACAAACCCCTTTCCGATGGTCCAGATATACTCTCCGCTCTTGCGCCTGAGCCTGACGAAGCATTCAAACTTATCCCCCACACCGGGACTCCGGGACAATTTTTCCTGAAAGAGGACGGCCTCGATGTCGTCGGGATGCACCAGCGCCTTCCAGCCCTCAAAGGTGTCGGGCAGTCTCTCGTAAGGCCAGTCATAGCCCAGCATCCTGTGGTACCCCTTGCAAAACATACATTTTCCCGACACGCTGTCCCATTCCCACAGGCCTATCTCGGCGGTATCGTAGATGCGGGGAACCGAAAACTCGTTTTTCACTTCCACGCAGTAGCCGGAAAAAGACGCCGCCTCTCCCTGTGCATTGCGCTCGATGACCGAGCCCTGAATGAGCACGCGCCTGATGCCATCATTCTTTTCCAGAGAAGCATTGATGATGACGACATCGCCGAGCGCATCCTTTTCCAGAATATCATGAAAAAGCACCCGGGACAGCTCATCCAGAAGACACAGAAACGCACTCAGTGAAATGCTCCTGTCTGCCGTATGAAAAACAGTCTGCGCTTTTCTATCAAGAAAAATCGTGCCGTCCTTGTAAAGGAAAAATCCCGGAGAAAAAGACGACATCGTATTTTCATTCGTCACGACGCGAACCATGTGATATCCTTCCATATGCAGTCAGAGAAAACATGGCCATCCCCGGAAACGTCTGTCTGCATCATGATCACGGTATGTCCGATACCTGCTGTCACAATTTTTTCCCCGCACCATGCGCAGACTGCATTCTGAGGGCAAGTCTTTTCCAGACGTGCTCAAAAACCATTCCCGGAACCGACTCACGGAAACTTTTGTGGACATATTAGGAAAAAACGTGTCCACGGGCAAGAAAGACAGGAGTATTTTGCCATCTGCGCTGTTCCGTTGAAGTGCTGCATTACTCCGGAAGCAGACGTCCGCCAGGAAATTCCGTCAGCCCGCAGAAAGAAATACTTCCCCTCGGAAACATGCCTGTTGTCCTGCACGGTGAGGCAAACAACGCCTCCATGGAAGAAAGCTTCTCCGGCATGTCAGGGATCCGTTTCTCCGGTGCCTATGCCGCCCCGGATGACATGGCAAGACCAGCCTCCGGACTCTGCCCGTGATGTTTCAGACGATTCCCCATCTCCAAACTTTATAGAGGAGGGTCCGGACTCTGCCCGTGATATTTCCGGCAGGAACCGTGGACAAGAGAATTTTTGAATGCCCTGTGTGCATCCAGCATAAAAGCGACGGCAAGCGGACAGGTATTTGCCCGTTCCCGCGATGCCACAAGAAGGATTCCTCCAGATATGAGAAGAGACGAACCCGGTGAGCAGGTCTGTGCGCGGTTCTGGATGTAGCTTTTCAGTCTTTTCAGGCCACCTACGTTCTGCATGTCGGCAGAGGGATAAAGCTCCAGCAGACCAGACTTCTTAATCATCTGCGCTTTGGCTCCAGTGATGACCTTGGAACTGAAATAGCCCTTTTTCACCAGCGATAAGCTGAAGGCAGTTTCTGCCTGAAATTCAGTCAAACCAGTGGCGAGCCGTGAGGCTTTGCGGTTTGTCCTGATGTTGGTGGTTTCGCCGATCTCGGCCTGCAGGCGCATTAACGCCTCTTCATCGGGGAGCCTCATCTCGATGAGATGAAAGAATGGTTGGAGTTGAATCGGAAGAGTCGGCAATGGGGAGACCATGACCAGACAGTTACCGACACTTTTCCAGAGAAGAATTCCATTCAGAATGGACTGGCAGACAACGGGATCGTCAAGAAAGTGCTGGAGTCCATGGGCGATGAGCACCGTATCCTTCACAGTGGAAAGCCATTGGACAGCTTCGACAGGGTTTTGGATTTCGTTGAGAGTGAAGGATGACGGGGCCATGCCGTGAACACCGGAGACACAATCCCAACGGCAGATCTGCCATTCGGGAATCCTCCTCATGAGTTCATCCGCTCGATGCGGTTCCTGAGTCTGTAACAGGATGGCGGGAAAACCGGCTTTCAGATAGTCAGTAATCATAATAAAACCTCCTATCTGATACTATTTCTATATAAAAAATGAAAAATCCCCATGACATAACCACGGGGAGTAATATTTAAATTGTTTTTTATTATTTTGATATATTATCACATTATGTGCATCCTATTCCTTTTTTACCTATTTAAAATAGACGTTCAGTATAATCTCGCAAGCCATCTGAGCTGAGTTGATGCGTCCCGAACACTCTTGTGGAGAGTCATGCCGAAAGCATCCGGAACGGGAAAATCAGACTGTCCGGTTAAAAGGGAATATCGTCCATAGTGCTTTCCATCACTCCCCATGAATCGTTACCAACCGCCCTCTCAGAGAAAAAAACTTCTGTGTCTGCGGGCTCTGTAAAAGCTCTCTTATCTCCACAAGAATCAAGAAATTGTACATTTTCCACTTTTATTTCAGTAAGTTCCCTTTTCTTCCCCTGCGGATCCTGCCATTTGCGTGTCTGTATCTTGCCTTCTACGCAAACGAGTCGCCCCTTCACCAGATACTGGGCACACTGTGCAGCTGTTTTCTGGAAAGCGACGACCCGATGCCATTCCGTCTGTTCCACCTTGTTTCCTAAGCGATCCGTATAGAAGTCTGTGGTAGCGATGCGCATGGTAACGACTTGCGCACCAATCGCCGTCCAGTGTGTTTCTGGATCACTCCCAAGACGACCTATCAGAACGACTTTGTTCATTCCTATCTGTCTCCAAAAGGCTTCAGATTGCCGTATCTGTCATAATACGGATTGTAGTCACGGATATCATTTCCATCTGGTGCATCATTATAGTCGTCTCTTTCATTTGATCTTGAATGAATATCATAGGTTTGATTGTAATAATAATTATTATAGTTCGGACTGTTATCCTGAAAATGACGAAGAGGAGCAAGCGGTTCAATACCGATATTTTCCCATGCCTGACAAGGAAGTACCGGAGCAATAAAGGCGAGCGTAGCAATAATGAAAAGCCGTTTTTTCATGAATAATTCCCCTTTGATGGTGTGAACATAACAAGTGACTTTAATATAAGGCCAAAAAACTTCAGTAATTTTCTGTGTCGTTTTCACAGTTCACAAAGTCATCCTTCTTTATTTGCCGATATTTATACACTCTTTCTCCTGTTTTTATCAGATTGTTTAAAAATATGTATGCAAGAATTCCCCATAGCCATCCCATAAGACAAACAAGCAACACCATCAGTATGACACTGAGAAGTATAGTTGCCATGGTGTGTGCCTTTTTTTTCTGCTCACAAGAGAGTTCATACGCATTCCTGTAAAATATCTTTTCTACCCCGAGAGATATGCAGGATATGGAGAAGATCATGATGCCGTTAACAGCTTGTACGCACCGGAGCAGAACACTAGGAATGGCTCGCATAAGCCAAAAAAGCATGAAAAATGGAAGAAAAATAATGGTGATACATAGATCTTTGAAGGTAAATGTTTTACTTTCTTCCTCTTTCGCACTAATGGCCTCTGCAAGAAACTTCCCTTTAGCTTTCATGCATTCCTCTCAAAAAAAGATTAGCCATGCCTGTCGTGACATCTTATGGGATTGAAGTGCATATGATGAGTCTTTTCTTTATTTCAAGTGCCTTACGGCTTTGAGAGATACCAGTTGAATCCGTTGATTTTATTACAAATAACTGTCGACTGCCGGAAACATGATCAGTGTATGGTATCCATCCCGGATCGTCCCCCTCCTCTGGAATGAACTTTTAGCATAATCAGCAGACTCCGTGGTCGCTTTTAAAGCGACATCCGTTTCTTAGAAAATGGGCTGGTTGTACATGTACAAGGTCGCGTTTATTTCATCGAAGTCATATTTCTGATGTGAAATAAAATATTCAATGATGACATCGAACAGGATACTCGGCGAGAATGCAAAACCAGCCTCACGAAGTAATTTTTCCGTCTCTTCTAGTGAAAGCTCCATGGCTATGGCAAGAGCCATAATCGTGCGTTTGCCTGGAATATAGCATTCCTGACTTTTGATTTTTGAGAACAGTTTACGGTCGATGTTCGCTCTTTTGTAAACTTCGACAGGATCCAATCCTTTGGTTTCTATCATCCTCATGAGTTTTGACCCAAAATATTCTTTTTTTACTAAAAAATCTTTAAACTGTTCAAAAGCGTAAGGATTAGATCCATATATCTCATAATCTATATAATGTTCTTGAGAATTTTTACTCTCTTCTTCTTCCGCAGATTGGCGATCAATTATGGCAAGAAGTTTCCCCAACAAGCCATGATATTTCTTTTTACTACGAAATATATAGTGGGTATCGATGAAGTCATCGACATTCAACAGGGTAAATCTTAAGTACTCATCCCTAATATGCTGATGTTTTTTCTTAATAAGAGACATTCCGGCCCCGGTATAAAAATCGGTAGTGTGATGAAAGTTTCGAGGTAGCCCCTTCAATCGGTTGAAGTCTACTGGACAACGACCCCATCCGAAAAAGAGAGCCATTTCATGCAGAATTGAAAAACGAGGTGAACAGAATTCACCTCGTTTTTTACTTGCGGCATGCAAAACAGGCAGAACATCATACTGAAAATCTTCAAAGAATCAGTCATGTTCTCCGGCTACGTAGTCTGTTTGAAATCCTTCCATGCTGTATTTCTGCTACAGTTTTTCGTCTTCTGCTGACATGGAGGCGAGTTTTGTAAGAACGCTTTTGGGAGAATTGTTGGCATAGCAGTAAGCGCAGAAGTGCCTGCAAGTGTTGTAGCTTCCAATATCCTTACTCGGAGCACAGCCGCATCCGGATCTCTGCCCCGAGTCTTTCGTTGAGGCAGGAATGACGCTCAGCAGCGAAAGCTGTCTGTCCTCTTTTCTCCTGGTCCAGCGCTCGAACTCCGCACAGTCCGGGCACAGTCGGTGCAGAAGCTCCGGGTCCACACATCGGTTGTGTTCTATGCCGAGGCTGTGCAGATCCAGTGTTTCGGCGCAGGTGGCAAGTTTCAGGGGAACAGGAAGCGCTCTGCTGATTTTTACTATGCCTTGGGCAAGAGCCTGCATTTCCGCAAGGGTTGGAGGCCGGAAGTCCGGGGCCAGCCTGCCGAGTTCCCGCGCCGTTTTTCGGTACCAGTCCACAAAGCTGAAGACCAGCTTTTCCGTGTACGGCGAAAGCTTTTCAGCCAGACGGTGAAGACGCGAGAGCGTGTTTTCCACCGTGAGGCCGCCGCCGAGTATGATGGGGTCGAAGCGCCAGATGACGCGTTTTTTCCCTACCAGTTCAGAAAGCCGACGGAAGGTTTCCACTCGACGTTCAAGCTGTGGCAGATTTGGCTCAAGTCCTGTGCCTTCGTAGTCGTTGAGTGTGTACTGAAAATAAAATTCACGACCGCTGGCCGCTATTTCCGGCAGGTGCGTCATCATTGGTGCGGGATTTTTACTCCAGAATACAAAAGCACGGCAATGTTCAAAGGTAATCCACTGCCTCTGGGTGGTGTTAAAAGGATTTTCCCACACACAATATCCGGCCCTCAGCCTGTTCATAAACCATGCCGAATGGAAGGCAGGAATGTCCGTGGCGCGGCTTGCGGAAATGACGAGCGGTGCCACAGCCTTCTGTCTGCCGTGCGGCGTGTCTATGATGCTTTCCGGCCACTTCATGAAACGTCCTTTCTTTCAAAATAATAAATTTCCGGCTCGGCGTTGACGCCATTTGCTTTAGTCAAATTGCGCATGGGCTGTCTGCCCGCTATGCTCATGCACTGTTCAACTTCGGGGCAGTCGCAGTCCAGAAAGCGGTTGTACAGGCGCTCCATTTCTTCCGCCGCCCGGTCGAGATAATAGTCAACACGTTCCCTCGATTCCTTGCGGGGCAGAAGCTGCGTGAACTTCTGCGGACTTTTGTCGGAAAACACGGTGTCGTCCGAGTGAACCATGACGAAATCGAGCTTTTCACACAGCCTCCGGCACAGATGCAGGGCTGCGTCGTGATCTTCTGAGGCCCTCCCCCTCTTCGATACCGCAACGACTGCCCGTTCCGCAATATCCGAGGGGGAGAGACTGTCTATAAAAGAGTCCAGGGCCGTCTCAGGGATTTCAGAAATGGACTTCGGAAAGAAAATGATGTCTATGGGAGGAATATCACCTTTCTGTTTGGAAAATCTGCCTACGTCGATGACCATGAGGTTTTGATTCGGAGCAATCTTCGTATCGCTACACTCCCAGTTCACAAGATCTACGCCGCAATAGACGGGATCGGCACGGCCTTCCCTTTCTCGCAGCTCGTACGTCAGGCCTACAAGATCGAGCATGGCTCCGCAGCCTATGGAAAGCACGACCGGCGACGACGTTTCTCTCAGCCGTCCAGACGCCAGAATGCGCCGATACATTTCGCGGTATTCAATGACGTAGGCGATGGAATACTTCAAAAAATAAAAGTTTCTGTGCAGCGGATTTTTGTAGTCCGGAAAACATCCCTGGAAAGAAAAACGCTTCAGCGTACACAGCGTATAGCCGTACAGATTGGGCAGCATATTCTTGAAGGCAAAAAACTGTGCTGCAAGAAAACTTTCAAGGAAAAGCCCCATATCTGTGTCTGCATTGCGAAAGTCTGTGCCGAATTCCCGCCTGCCGAAGTCCCCGAGCTCCGGAGCGGAGCATACCACGGTAAGATGGCTGCCCCTTGCATTGTCCTGCAGGAGACGGGAGAGACCGACATAGACCAACGACTTGTCCTCGGGTCTGTTCAGTCCCTGAATATATAGAACTATGCGCGTGGCTTCCCATCCCTTGAATCCGTGTATGGTCGAAGCTTTAAATGCATATTTCTTCTCTCCGAAGCGCCGTTTGGCCCGTTTGGACTCCTCACCGTCTTCGGAAAAGGTGTCTTCACCGCTCAGGCCGAGAGCTCTCAACATCTGCACCACCTGCCGCCCCGACTCCTTGCGCTGCGATAACAGCGTGACGTCGGCATGTTCCATGCCTCCGTCGCCGGAACAGTCCATGATCATGTCGAGCACAGCTCCGCGGCAGAAGAAAGAGGCTGTCTCGGGACGGCACTGAACCCAGCGGAATACGTCGTTCGCCATGGCAAGATTCTTCTGAAACGGCACGAAGGGCTCGTCCTGGTACTGCGGCAAAAACTCCCGGGCAAAATGCCGGGCCATGGTCTCCAGCCTTTCGGGACACCGGGGAGATCCAGGCAGGGTAATCCATCGTCCATGGAATCCGGCGTTGCGCATGTTTTCTTCCAGCCATGTTCCGGCGTTGCCGTAAATGTCCTGCCGTCTGTCCGCCGCCAGCATCATTTCCCCGTCCGGCCTGCACGCTTCACGCAGTATGCTCCACCACTCAAAACGGAAATCCTGACCTTCATCTACCAGCACGGCGTCGTATATTTGTTCCATGTCCTTATTCTTCCTGAGAAGGGCAAGCGCAAGGGCGGGAACATGTTCGTTCAGTTTGTCCTGCCGGCCAGTCTCCCTGTCCGCAAAAATCGACCGGTAAGCGTCGTCGTCATAGGTGATGCATATTCTTCGGCACCATTCGTGGAAATGCAAACAGGTGACGAGATTCATGAACGAACCGTGTCTGATGTCGCGGGAAATGAGACGGTGCAGAAGAGAGACCAGCATAATGTTGAAGGGAATGACCAGCACGCGTCTGCCGTTGTTGGCCAGCCAGGCCGCTCTGGCCGCAATCACCAGGGTCTTTCCGGAGCCCGCTGCACCGCGGATGCGACGGTAACCCGATGTTATTGGGCTCCGTGCTATGTTCTGCTTCGATGGGTTCAGGTTCAGAGGATCGTTTCCTATGGCCAGTCCCGAGCCGTCTATCCACGGTCTGAGTGATTCAGCGGCTTCGGCCGTCATGAATCCAGTGTAGCGAAGTTCTGGACATGCTGCATAAAGGTTGCCGCTCTCAATATGTTCTCGGCCCAAGAGCTTGATGGAGCTGTTTTTCTGCTCTTTTTCAGATAAGCACGGCTCAGCCGCTGCAGCAAGACTCGAGTGTGAGACAAAAGGACACAAAAGAATGCAGTGTATGGCAGACTTTGCGCGCCACACGCTATGTGACTTCATGCCGAGCGTAGGACAATACAGATCGAAAATTTCATTTTTGGCGTTCCGCAACTTGCCGAGCGCGAGTTTCATGGCACTGTCACCCGCTGCGGGCAGCGTGCTGTTGTTCCAGTCACGTACTTCAATCAGTCCTATGCCTGTTCGAGGATTGAGCAGCAGAAAATCAGGTCTCGTGCCGTTCAAATGTGGATGCACATAGATTTCCCACGAGTCGTCGAGAAATTCTTCAAAAAAGCTGAGCGCTCTTTGCTCTGCCGGGGAAAGCGTATCGGAAAGCGGAGTTGGGGATGACCAGGACGCTGTAATTGAAGGTGCCTGCTGGGGATGGATCACTTTGGCCATGATTCGGACTGCCTTTTCTCATGCTGGTCAGAACAAATACGGCATGTCGAACAGATCGGCGTTGTCGGCGGAAGAGTTACCCGACAGGGCAGCCACATCTTTCAGCCCGAAGGTATGAAGATGCTTTCTTGCGGCTCTCCATCCCCGCACGAAGCTCGGCATCTGCGCACAGGGGCAATCTGAACCTCTCCAGGCTCTGGAGTCCAGCCACAGGCCTGTGGCAAGCGCCCTGTTTGAAGGCTGCGGACACTCATGCTGATAGTTGTTGAGCAGCAGCCGACTTCTTGTCTTCATGGCGCGGCGCACCATGCTGAGCATCCAGCCGTCGAGCGACCTGAAAGGCTCGGGATCGTCCAGAAGACAATAGAAGCTCATCAACCCCTTCATGCGGGGCAGACGGACGTTCTTCTGGAGAAAATCCGTTATCTGTTCTTCCGCAAGGCCTCCGTACAGACCTCGCCGCAGTTCGCAGATGAGCCCGAGAAGATCCCAGTCATAGATATAAGGACGGATGCCGCACCTCTCGGAATTGAATCCATCCTTTAAATAATGAAGCAGATACAGATTGATGAGACGCGATATCTTGCTTTTCAGCTTCGAAACAGTTTTCTCGGGAATGGTCATTCCGCCGAGAGTGAAGCGGAAGCCCAGGTAGTCGAAGTGGGAAATGGTCTTCATTTCCTTAGGACACTCGGACAGAATGGCTATGCCGGGGGATTTCTCGACATTCAGCGTCAGTCCGCTGCGTCGGCAGTGCTCAAAAAAGCAGCGCTCTATGTCCTGTGCCTGAGAATATGTCGTGCAGAGAGCCACCACGTCGTCCGCAAAGCGCACGAAACTGCCTCCCGCACGGGTGAGGCTTACGTCAAGATCATGATTCGCCAGATTGGCAAGGAACAGGGAAACGGAGGCCCCCTGCGGCGTCCCCTTGTGACGGCGTTTCAGCAACGGGGTGCCATTGCCCGTTGTGCCGTCGTAATAGGCATGCCGCAGAAACTGCTCGAAAACATAGCGTTCCTGAGGCGTGACTCTGATTCTTTCGGAGTCGGCCAGCTTCTCTTTCAGATAGCGGGATGGGATGCTGTCGAAGTATTTTTTGAAATCTATCTGGACGACGAATGTCTTTTCTTCAAAGTCATGCTCCATGATCTCCAGAACAGCATCAAGGACGTTCCTGCCGGGATGATAGGCATAGGAAAAAGGAGAAAATCTTTTGATGTTCCTGTCTCTTGTGCGGCGGAAAACTACATTTGCCAGTGCGGCGTCGGGTATGCTGAAGGCCATGACTTCACGATAGCCCCCCGACGGCTTTTTGATCCTGTAGCAGATGGCAGGTTCCGGAGCATAGGTGCGTTCCAGTACCTTGTGCCAGAGTGTCTTGGCGAGGAAATTGGCGTTTCGTGCGCAGTAAACGGGATCGAAGTGTCTATCCGTGAGAGCGGGGATTTCATTTTTTTGCGAAATGAGGGCTTTCAGGCCAGTTCTTTTTTCAAACCTTTCTCGGTAATTATGCTTGCTCTGCTCAGCTTGGGATCTTCTTTCAAGTACCTGTCTGGCCAGCCTTTTTATTTCCAGCTTAATGGCATGTTGCATCGATTACCAACTCTTTTAATGTCGGCAGCGGAGCCTGTAATACATATATCCTGTAAGCTTTTCATGCTTATAGTCATGCTGCGCGAAACAACATGCCGTCAATGTCCTCAGACATTCGATAATGCGGCCCCGCTGCCCGGGCTACTACGCCTTGAAATATAAATACTATTAAAATTTTTCTTTCGTCAATTTAAATTTAAGTTAAACAGCTCAAAAAATACGGTATATTGAATGTTTTGTTCATGTCTATATTTTGTCAATATATAAATTAAAAAGGAATATCGTCCATATTACTTTCTGGTATTCCCCATGGAGCACCTCAAATGTCATTTCTAATGGTCAATATTCTCGACATGTACTCACAGATTTTGCCAATAGATTCTTATCCTGGAAGCATCAAGAAATTTCATATACTCTACAAGTATATCGGTAAACTCCCGATTCTGCCCTTGTATATCTTGCTACTTGTGGGGATGAATACGGCCCTCGAGATAAATAAGACGACCTTTTCTTAAATATTGTGAACAAATTTTTGGGCTTTTTTTGAAAGGCTACAACTCTATGGCATCCAGTCTATTTTTCGCTGTTTCCAGATCGACTTGATGAGATTTCGTAGTAGCTATATATGTATATCTACTATTTGCGTCCCGTTTGTCGTCCATCGGATCTCGAAATCTCTACCAAGACAACCAATCAACATACCTTTATTTCATATGAAAATAATATAAAAAAAATCACTTATCTAATTGTACAGTTTTTGAATGAAGACGCACCATACACTGCCCAAAGTGTTCATCAGATATGCTGATACCAGTTGACTTCCGGTTCCTGTGGAACCTGTTCAACGTACACGTCCGTGGTCAAAAGATCCGGCATAACCGACTCAGAAAACAACTTCTCTTCTGCCCTCACTGCCGAAGATTTTACATCATGTCGGACCTGTAAATCCGTATCCCCCACATCATAGCACCATCAACCGCAAATCGCCGGATTCCTCACGGAGTCCGGCTTTTGCTATTTAAGGAGGCTGTTATGCCAAACTGGGTATCCAACACTGTGACCCCGCTCAATGAAGCGGCTGCTTCATTCACTCGTGAGCGCATCGTGGATGAGAAAGGAGAATTCTGCTTCGGCAGGCTTGTCCCTCTTCCGCGTGAGCTCTCAAAAACCAGTTCTCCGAACAGAATCGTTTCCCCCGAGGAAATGCAGGCCTTCAAGGAACGGTATGCAGAGCGTGTCCGCACGGAGTATGAGCAGGAAGGACTGCTTTATGTTGAGCATCCGTCATGCTTCATCGAAAGCTGCTGTACCGCCGAGTGTGCCCGAAATCTCATCAAACGATTCGGAGCCGCAGACTGGTACACCTTCACAAACAGCCATTGGGGCTGCAAATGGGATGCCTGCTGCCGAAAACATGACGACACCAGCTACTTCTTTGATACGCCCTGGAGCTACCCTGAGACGTTTACGGAAGTCATGGCCACATCATGCCCTGAAGGCCACTGGCAGTGGCGATAGGAAGAGGAACAGGGCTACGGCGGAATCTTTGAGATCCAGAACGGAGCCATCGTTCACACCGACTCCTGGGATATCCCGGAAGAGGAATAATCCCATCCCCATCGGCAAACGATCTGTCTTTCCCTGATCTTGCCCCTCATTATCCCCGTCAGTACCATATTCTGGCGGGGATTTTTTTTTATCTGAGTGTGTTGAAATTCCGTGCCGCGTTACCCCCCTTCTCCTCCACGGACACTTTCTATTCGCCTACGGTGGGATTCGTTTTACGGCGCGTCGTCTTTTCAGCTATGGCAGCTCCTCATTCCTCTCCCCTTAGACTCAGGACTCATTAATTGCCAAAAGGGTAAAAAGTTCTTATTGTCGGCATAGGGAGGATGCCATGAAGGAACTTTTT